>JASHQX010000104.1 GCA_030038895.1 Thermoplasmata archaeon | reverse complement strand
CAGCCGCTGCACCTCTCGAACCAAGAGATCTACTCCGCCCTCACCTTACACGGGATCCGGATGCTGTTCGGGTTCGCTCAACAGCTCGAGCTCGCACTATTCGGTATCATCTTCGTCACAGCATTCGGCCTCGTTCCTCGCCACAAGTGGGCCTACTATCTCTCGGTCTTCCTCGTCAACCTCAGTCTGGTCCTGATGGAAGGGCCGTTCTATTTGTTCCCGCAGTTCAATGACAACTACTTCCCCGCGCTCGGCTGGTACTTTTACTCGCCCCTCGGGCTCCGGGGACTGTCCTCGTACGTCGCCAGCCCGCTCTGGTACTTCGGTTGGATCGCGCTCAGCTGCGGGGTCATCATCTGGGCCGGCTGGATGCTGATCCACTTCGCCGACTGGTGGAGAAGCCATCGGGGCCAGGTTCGACGCGTTCCTCCGTTCGCCCTCTTCGTCCTGGTGACCGTGGTGCTGATCCCGATGTCGTACTCCACGGTCCTGGCCTCCTCCACCTGGGATCTGGTCAACTATTTCGGGGTAGGGCCAGTCGACCCGCTCGGGAACCAGGTCCTCTTCTGGTTCTTCGGGCACGGCCTCGTCTACATCCTGTTCCTGATCCCGATCACAGCGTTCTATTTCCTAGTCCCGATCTTCGCCAAGCGCCCCGTCTACAGCTACCGGGCCGCGTTAGCCGCCGCGATCGTGTTCACGATCCTGACCCCCATCCTTTCGATCCATCATCTGTACCTCACCCCGGTTCCCCCGTGGTCCGCGTGGCTCACCGAGGCGTTGACGTTCTTCATCATCGTGCCCTCGGCGATCACTCTCTTCACCGTATGGATGACGTTGAAGGGCGTGAAGAAACGAGACTGGCAATGGAACGCGGTGACCCTGTTCCTCCTGCTCTCGTTCGCAGGAACACTGGCCGGGGGCCTAACCGGCCCAGACAACAACACGCTGGCGTTCGACATCGATCTGCACAATACGATGTTCATCGTGAGCCATTTCCACGCAATCGCGCTGCTCTCAATCGCGGCGGGAGGGTTCGCCGTGGTCTACGCCGCGTTCCCCCTGCTCGCCGGCCGTCTCTGGTACTCTCCCCGGCTCTCTCAGGCACACTTCATCACGACCGCGATCGGGTGGAGCGGTCTCGTCTTCTTCATGGACATGCTGGGCTCGGCGGGGATCCTGCGTCGAGCGTTGATCTTCCCATTGACGAGCAGCGTTGTTTTTGATCAGGTCGGTCTCGTGGTGTTCGTCGTCATTTCGCTCAGCGCGCAACTGTTCTTCGTCGCCAACGTCCTCCTTACCCTGTTCAAGGGCGAACTGCTGAGCGTTCAGGGCCTCTCGCTCGATGAGATCATCCGCAAGATGGCTCAGTCGACCCACCCGAAGCCGACCGTCCCCATCTCCGACGCGAAATTCGAGCGCAAGGTCCCACGTGCCCGTCGCGAGCGAGCAGAGCGGACCTGGGTTACGGTCGTGGTGGTCCTGGTCGTGGGGGTACTCGCGGTGACCTCCCCGCTGACGATCTCAGATTCCACCGCGATCAGCACGCCGGGTGATCCGCCGAGCGGAAGTGTCTACCTCAACCTCGTGAACTACCAGTACTACTGGTCGGTCCAAGAGAGCGGCCCGGTGCACGCCGCGTTCTCAGACATCATGGTAGTCGATTCGAACCAGTGGGTAGCAGTGAATGCCACCGCCCAGGGGGCGACCAGCGGGTTCTACCTGCCCTTCCGGAGCCTGCCGACGGTGGATATCCAGGTGCTCCCCGACGCGATGTCCTATTGGCTTT
This sequence comes from Thermoplasmata archaeon, assembly GCA_030038895.1. Lineage (GTDB taxonomy): Archaea > Thermoplasmatota > Thermoplasmata > Lutacidiplasmatales > UBA184 > Lutacidiplasma. Next base: position 17,358 of record JASHQX010000104.1, on the reverse strand, counting down.
TCCAGGCACCGCCCATCCCAGGGGTGTACACTGCTCCCGACTCCGAGTACAACGGTCCCTGGTTCGGTCAGGACGTTGCCGCGCTCGTGGTCCTCCCGAGCACAGGGATAACCAGCCTTGCCCAGTACCAGTCGAACGGTGGGGAGGGGGATGTCTACAACCCCCCAGTGATGGCCGCCAACGGCGCGGTGCTCACCGTCGATCAGGAGGGACTCTTCGATCACTCCGTCCCGGGCCCGACGCTCACGGCAGCACCGGGGGCAGTTTCGTTCCAGTACTACATTCCGAAGTCGAGCATCGGCATCGACACCTACCTCGTGAACGTCACCACGAACAATCCGAATGGTCAGCTGAACTACCTCGCCGCCCACAACTGGACGCTTCCCTATCGCGTGGGGATCTACGCGATCAACGTGAGCAGCGGGGGTCTCGTGCCAGTGACGACGATGCCGCTCCGTGTCGGCTCGCCGATGAACGAGACGGCGACCCTGCCGGCGGGCGTGTACGTCTACGGGCTCGTGAGCCCGATCCCGTACGTCTACAATCCCGATGGGGAGTCGACGTGGATGACAGGTTCGCAGCAAGGCGACGTGATGGGTATGTGGGGGATCCTATGGGTGAGTCCGTGAGCACCTTGTCCGCATCCGAAGAGCGGGGGATTACCCCGTTCTTCTGGTTCGGGATTGCAATCATCATCGGAGCCAGCTTCGCGCTGTTCATGGGTCTTGAGTACTACAACACCCCCACGTTCACTTCCGCCGCGCTCCCGACCATCGCGGGAGTCGCCGCCGCGGTCGTCATCTTCCTGATCATCGGCGCGTTGGCCCCGCCGAACGAGTAGGCCGGATCCGCTTCCGCGGGCCCAGCGCGGCCGAGAGAGCGATCCCTTTCGGGGGGATTCGCGTCAAGCTATCCAGGGGAGGGAGGTCCGTCGCAGGATTAAGAAATCCGGCGGCCTGAATGAGAGCCTTGACGACGATCGTCCGAACCGTCCGCCAATCCCATAAGGCGTGGGACAACGAATACTCCCGACTTGCGCGGACCATAGTGAGGTCGCTTCCGTTTCGGTCCGGTGAGATCGTAGAGATAGGGTGCGGACGGGGCCGGCTCACCATCGCACTCGCGCGGCACCTGCCCTCCGCCCGAATCATAGCCATCGATCGGTTTGTGGGTCCCTATTCGCATGACCGCACGCGCTTGGAAGACGGGCTGATTCGCGCACGAGTGTTGGACCGGGTCCATGTTGTCAGCTCGGATGGGCTCGTCTGGCTCGGGCGGCGGAGGTCCCGAATCCGGGCGCTGATCACGGGCGAGCTACTTCCTGAACTATCCGTTCGGCAGATGGAACGACTCTTTCGGAGGACGTTCCGGACTCTGGAAGATGGCGGTCGAACCGTGCACGCGTTCCTGTCGCCCGTCGCTCGGAACCAGCGCCAGCGTCTGACGATTGAAGCCGACTCGGATCCCCGGTGGACTCGCCATCCTCCCACGGAATGGTTCGCCCCACCTCCGAAAGCGGCCTCGACCTGTCTCAGAGCCGCAGGGTTCGAGGATGTCCGGGTTCGACTCCTTCCTAGCCGAATTCAGTTTCGGGGCCCGGCCATCGCGCACCAGCTTCGGACCTGGGGAGTACGCCCGTCGTTCGATCGAGCTCACCGGCGAGAGCTCGAGGGAGGGCTCGAGTTACCCGACTGGATACTTCTCTCTGGAGTGCGGAAAGCGCGAGGGGCCGGTCGAGCGGTGCGTCTTTAGGTCCGTACGCGCACCGGCCCCTAGTCGCGTATAAACCGCGACATGCTCGCCCCAAGATGAGGCGAGGCGATTGACGGGCACCCCCAAGCCGAGCACGTCAATATACTCCGTTCGCGTTTCCCGCGTCGAGCCCCGCCCCCGAGTGGCCTCATATCTGGCCATCGCGGGCAGCCTGTTCGTTCTGATCGAAGCCGCCCTCTTGGGAGAGCTCTTGGTACTCGTCGTGGGGCTGTTCCTCTTTGCGGTGGGTGTCCTGATCTACGCTGAGCCCCACCACCATCTGGCGAACGGCATCCTCTCGATCGTGCTTGCTGTCCTCAGTCTGCTTTTCGGATTCGGGGGTTTTTACATCGGCTCCCTGCTCGCCGTCATCGGGGGTGTCCTCGCGGTCGTCTGGTCGCCCCCGCGGTCTCCCGTACAGGCCATGGCCTCGCGGACCGCACCCCAGGGCCCGAGCTGAAGCCGGGCCGTGGCCGGGGGCCCCGCTCAGGTCCGCAGGAAATGGGGGATCTGTTCCGGGAGTTCGAACGAGATTTCGACGAGTCCCCCGACCTCGCCGCCCTTGCGCCAGTGGCACTGGAGAATCATCTTCTTGACGCCGTTCTTTTCGATCGTGTAGATATTCGGCCGGCCGGACATCATGACCTTGCGGAGCTTTTCCTGGGCTTCGGGAGGGTGGCAGTCGAGAAGGCTCCGGCCGACGAGGGCCTTGCCTCCGTCCTTCGCGTTGACCTCCGCGGATCTCTCGTTAAGGTACAGGATCGTGTAATTCCGGTCGCAGACCGTGACCGAGCACGGTAGCCGTTCAAGCCATTCCACTGGCTTCTCGTCGACCATCGTCACCCTCAACACTCGTTAGCCCGAAGGGGCAGCTTAAGGCTGCTTCCCGGCGATGGAAATCTACGCGCTGGCCTGGTCGAGCTGGCGGACCGAGTCCGCGTCAAGCTTCAGGGAGGCCGCGCGGAGGAGCTCACCCAGCTGGTCGAGTGAGGTCGCGCTAGCGATTGGAGCCGTGATCGCCGGTCGGGAGATGAGCCAGGCGAGGGCCACGGTCGCCGGCGCAGCCCCGAGCCGGCTCCCCACGTCGTCGAGCGCCTTGAGGATCCGCATCCCCCGGTCGGTCAGCCGGCTCTCGGCTCTCGCCCCGCGCGGGCTCTTGCCAAGGTCGGCTCTGGAGCGGTACTTTCCCGTGAGAAATCCCGAGGCGAGGGCCGCGTAGGCGAGCACTCCGAGCCCGTGGGTGCGGCAGACCGATTCGAGCTTCCCTTCGAAGTCGGTGCGGTCCATGAGGTTGTAGCGGGGTTGAAGGCTTTCGAACCGGGGCAATCCTCGCTCGGCGCTGCATCGAAGGGCCTCCTCGAGACGGTCGGCACCGTAGTTGGAGGCGCCGAGTGCTCGCACCTTGCCGTCCTCGACCAGCTCGCCGAACGCTTCCATCGTCTCGTCGAGCGAAGTCTCCTGATCATCCTCGTGCGCTTGATAGAGATCGATGTAGTCGGTCTGGAGGCGGTGTAGCGACGCGTCGGCGGATCGAGCGATGTGCTCGGCGGAGAGACCCTTCCCACCCGGTCCCATGTCCATACCGACTTTCGTGGCGAGGAGCACGTCCCCGCGACGGCCGGTCTCGTTAAGCCACCGACCGATGAGCGTCTCCGATTCGCCTCCGTGGTGGCCGGGGATCCAGATCGAATAGGTGTCAGCCGTATCGATCAAGTTGAAACCGGCCGACACGAAGGCGTCGAGGATCCGGAATCCGGTCGCTTCTTCGACGGTCCATCCGAAGACGTTCCCGCCCAGGGCGAACGGGACGACGGAAAGCCCCGAACGACCCAGAGGACGCCGGGGGAGTGGAGTCACGGACGCCCAGATACCACCGAGGCACTATAACCGTCGATTCCCGGGGTCCCGAAACCGTCCCAGGAACATTCGGCGCTGGGTCCAGGGATCCGAACCACCTTGTCCGTCATCTCGAGGGGTGCAGAGGCGCCGGGGACGAGGTTCAGCATCGCGCGGGCCGCATCGATGTTCTCGGGAATGACGATCGATTCCAGATGGATCGCCTGGAAGAAGCAAAGGTCCGGTCCTTTCAGATGGCCCCCGTGCTCGATCGAATCGCGGCACGGTTCTTGGCCACCGACGGATCCGGATGCCTTCCGTGAAGTTCGATTTCACGTAAGGATTATCGCACCCTCGATGCGTCGCCCTGTCGGAATCCCCGTGGTGACCCCCGGGAAAGGGTGCAATGAAGTTCCGGGAGTTTTCGGATCGGCTGGATTCCGACGGGCGCCTCACTCACGTCCGGGAACCCGTGGATCCCCGGCTCGAGGTCTCCGCGCTCCTCCGGAAATACGAAGGGGTCCCCGTTCTCTTTGAGAAGGTGACCGGGAGTTCCCTCCCAGTCGCCGGCAACCTGTTTGCGCGCTTCGATCTCCTCTGCGAGAGCCTCGGGATCTCCAAGAAGGAGTGGATCGCACGGTTGAACTCGGCGATTAGAACTCCGGGACCGATTCGGGAGGTCCCGGGGGAGTTCACGTACTTCGAGCCGGACCTCGATCTCCTGCCGATTCTCTGGCACTATCCGAAGGATCAGGGTGTGTACGTCACGTCCGGCGTCGTCTTCGCGCGCCGGGGGAGTGCCCAGAACATGTCGTTCCATCGCCTTTCCCGCATAGGCAGGGACCGCTTCGTTGGACGGCTCGTGGAGAAGCGCGATCTGCACACGATGTACCTAGACGCTCGGGAGCACGGAGAAGACCTTGACGTCGCGATCGGAATCGGCAACAGCTCCGGGGTCTTGGTCGCCGGCGCGACGAGCGTGGAGCGTGGCGTCTACGAGCTCGGGATCGCCGCCTCCCTCGAAAACGGGATCGAGGTAGTGAAGGCACGGACCAACGGCACGAGCTACCCCGCCGATACCGAGATCGTGCTCGAAGGAAGGATTCTGCATGACGAGACCGCGCCGGAGGGTCCGTTCGTCGACCTCACGAACACCTACGACGTCATCCGCACCCAGCCGATCTTCGTCGTGGACCGGATCGCGATGCGCGCGGGCGCGGTCTATCACGCCCTGCTACCCGGCGGCCACGAACACCGCCTCCTCATGGGCGCTCCCCGAACTCCAACGATCCACCGATCGCTGATCGCGGCAGGGATCGACGTAGCGAACGTCTTCCTGACCGAGGGCGGGAGCGGCTGGCTGGACGCGGTCATCTCGATCCGGAAGAAGGCCGACACTGACCCCCGCGTCGCGATCGAGGCCGCGGTCCGCGGTCATCCCAGCCTCAAGCGAATCACGATCGTCGACAGTGACGTTGACGTGACGGACCCGCATGAGGTCGACTACGCCGTGACGATGTACTGGGAGGCCGGCAAGGAGGTCGTCCTGAGCGGGGTGAAGGGCTCGAGCCTCGACCCGATGGCGACGGCTGAAGGGATCGGAAGCAAGCTGGGGCTCGATGCGACCCGACCGATGGTCGTCCCGCCGGAAAAGGAACTCAAGATGCGAAAGGCCGAGATGGCCTCGGACATCTGAAGGTCGGACGATGGAAGTACTCCGGACCTCGCAGCCGATCTCCTGGCTTGACGACCTTGGCGCGGACGGCACGGTCATCCATCCCGGTCACGAGCTCTTCGGGAAGAATCTCGCGGGATGCGAGCTCCACCTGCCCGGGTCCTCCGGTTCCACGGTCGGCTCCGATCGGATTGTTAACCTCGCGGTCCACGGACACGCCCCCCGGCGCATCGTGCTCGGGAGGGTCGACCCGATCACGATGTGGGGTGCGATCCTGGGGGGGATCGACGTGGAGGTCGAGGGCGCGCCTCGCAAGGAGGTGGACCGGGCAAAGATCGAACGTCTCGGGATCGACCCCGAGATCGCCGATCTCCTCGCCAGGGCCGGCGAAATCCTCGGTACGGACGAGTTCATCCCGGCCGATCACGTCCAGATCGCGGGCGTGTCGTACAAGACCATCACCGAGACCGGGCTCGAGCTCCGACGGCATTTCGCGAGCCGGTTCCGTTTCCGTTCGCGCAACGTGACGATCAATCCTGCCGGGATGGACCTCGAGGACTGGCGGGAGCAGGGAATCCCAGATGAATTCGCCGAGAAGCAGCGAGAGGTGATCGAAATCTACCTCCGGATGGGAGCGACCCCTACGGTGACCTGCACCCCGTATCTGATCGGGAGCATGCCGGCGCCGTTCACCGACGCGTTCCTCTCGGAGTCCTCGGTGGTGAGCTACGCCAACTCCGTCCTCGGCGTGCGGACCAACCGCGAGTCGGGGCTAAGCACCCTCCTCTTCGCGATCGCCGGGTATGGTCCGCGCTACGGTCTCCACCATCGGGAGAATCGCGCGCCGAGGCTCGGGGTTCGGGTCCGGTGCGAGCTCCGGGGCGTGGTCGACTTCGGCCTCCTCGGGTACCGACTGGGGGAGATCGCCCGCGGCCGGATCCCTTACCTGACCGGGATCCGGGACCGACCCACCACCGAGGAGCTGAAGGTGCTCAGCGCCGCCGGGGCCGCGTCGGGGTCGATCGACCTCTACCACATCGAAGGGGTGACGCCCGAGGAACGTTCCGGGCTCGTTCCCCTCTCCGGCATCGAGGAGTGGGTCGACATCGACCGAAGCTCGCTCGACGAGGTGAAGCGTCACCTCAACACCGGGAGCGTCGCGGAGGTTGACCTTGTGACGTTCGGATGTCCCCACGCATCCCTGGAAGAGGTCCACGAGATCGCTTCGCTGCTCCGGGGGAAAAAGGTCCGTCCGGGGGTCGCGGTCTGGGTCTGCACCTCGCGGGCCGTCAAGGATCTCGCCCAAAGGATGGGATACGTCGACCTCATCGAAACCGCCGGCGGACACGTGGTAGCCGACACCTGCATGGTAGTGGCACCGATCGAACAGATGGGGCACCGCACGACGGCCACGAACTCCGGTAAGGCGGCGAAGTACCTGCCGAGATTCTGTCAGCAGAAGGTGGTCTTCGACTCCGCCGAAGAGATCATCCGTAAGATCGTCGCGGCCACATGAACCCCTTCGGCGCGTCGATTTCCTCAGCTTCCGCGTCGCGGAACCCGCCCGCCGAAGGTTCTCTCATCCGAGTTCCACGGAGATGGGGATCGTCGCGGGTACCGCTTGAGGCACCATGTCGAGGCACACGAACCAGAATGATCCGGGACCCACGTGGAACGAACCGGAGGTGCGGCCGGGAGGAGTCTCGTTGCCCAGGTGGCTCAACGCACTGGTGACGTTGAACGCGTCGTAGTCAGTCTTGTCCACGAACCCTGCCCAGGATCCCCACCAAGAGGGCCCAGCCAGGCGCTCGAAAGCCTCACCGTTAAGGACCTCCTCCACACCCTTACATCCAGGCCGGTCCAACCGGGCCCTCACGACGCGGGAGTTCCAACGAAGGCAATCTCGTTCGTGATCCACCGGCCCATTGGACGAAAAGCGAAAGGGGAAGGGGTTGGCGAAATGGGGGCGGTCCCCCTTTTCCGGTGTTACCGCGACTCCCCCTCCGAGGCGGGTGCCTCGGTCGGCTTCTGCTTAGGGTCCGAGGAGGCCTTCCGGCGGCGAGTGGCGATGTAGACCGAGCCGGCTCCCGCGGCCACCCCGAGCGCTCCGACCAGGAACAACAACCCTTCACCGCTGAGAAGAGCCGTCAGGATCGGTGTTCCCGGACTGTGGTGGGCCGTCGGGGAGGTCGTAGTCGTCGCCGGTGCGTTGTCGGCGTACAGCGACACGCTTCGGGTCGTCAGGGCGACACCGGGGGCGGACTCGCTGAAGACCACGGAGTACGCCCCGTTCTTGAGGGTCGCCGTGTTGAGCGCGTACGTCCCTGAGAGCCCCGTCGCGAGGATTTCAGAGCCGCCGGCCCACACCAACGTGAGTGTTCCCGTAGCGAGTTCGTTGCCGCCAAAGTCCCGATACGCCGCCCCATTCCAGCTGATCGTGTCGACTCCCGAGACAGTCCCGACCGCGCTGGCCGAGAGGCTTGCCGGCAGGAAGACGAGCGGGTCCTGCCAGATGAGCGGGCTCTGCACGGCGTGCTCCGTGAAGCAGTACGTGAACCCGTCGTACGTCTCGCAAAATCCGAACGAGACGTCGTTCGCCCCGATACCGACAATGCTGACGACGATCGGACCGGTGATCCCGCTCGTGTTAAGGTCGACCCACAAGCTCCCGGCGGAAACGCCGCTTTCCCAGACGTCTGCCCCGAACTGAGTGTCCTCAAAGGGAGAACATCCGGGCAGGAGCATGGTGTTCGCGGGCTGGGAAGCCCCGGCCGGGAGGGGACACGTCCAGTTCTCGTACTGGCCGGGGGCATTCCCGACGGACACGTTGATCGTATCGACGTACTTCATCCCGGCGAACGTGAGGTTGCCGGTGATCGCACTGTCGGAGGCCGAGAGGTCCCCGGTGTAGAACGAGCCGCTCTGCGGTTCGGCGTAGACGGTCACGTTCTTGCTAGTGAGCCCGTCGTAGGTCGCGTACAGGGTGTAGATGTCGGTCGAGAGCGTGCCGTTGTGTTCCGCCGTGAACCCGTCGATCCAATAGACCGCCTCGCCCCGCGAGTCGGAGATCGTCGCCCCGAGCGTGACGCCGGGCGCGTAGTCGGCCGGAGGCAGCGACTCGTCCTCGTACCCGTACTGGGTTTCGACGGAGACCTGGGTCACGACCGCGCCGGATACCGGCACCCCGTTCAGCAGGACTTCTGCCTGGCCAAACAGGTTGTAGTAGCCCGTCATCGTCGTCGTGAACGTGGTCACTTCCGCGATCCCCGTGTCGCACGTCCCGTAGGCATCGACCACGCAGAGGGTCAGGTCGCCGGACGCAGCGGGAGCGGCGATCGCCAGGCTGTCGAAGGTCCATTCGGCGTTGGGGCCGCCCGATGCACTCTTCGCGAGGAAGTAGCCGTAGGTCGTCGCGGCCGCGCCGCCCGGCGGGGTGCCGGTCGTCGGCGTGTAGTTGAACATCCCGTTCGAGCCGGTCGTGAGGGCCGTGACCGTCCCTCCGCCGTAGGCTCCGTTGCTCGATTGCCCTGAGTACGCCCACACGTCAAAGATCCCCGGTTGGCCATTCAAGTTGAGGATCTCAAACGTGTACATCGTCCCGGCCGTCAACGTCGTAGGCGTCGACAACGCGCCATCCAATCCGACCTCGAGGATCGAGAAGGCGGGGTTCGCGAGCGAGTGGCCCGGTAGCCCGGTCGCTCCGAAGAAATCGAAGCTCAGTTGCGCCGCGTTCGGGATCCCGAGCCCCTGGAGATAGTTCCAGCCGTCTCCGGCCGGGTTGCCGAGGCTCGGGAACCACAGGGGCTGCACCGGCGCGCTCGGGACCTCAATCGAGAGGTTGTAGTAGTACCAAGTGAACGAGTTCACCGGCGCAGCGTCTAAGTCATGGTCGGTCCCCATCGGCGTGTACGGGTTCGTCGCGATCGCGCCCGCCTCGAAGGCGTTGTGGGCGGCGTAGAGCAGCGGGTTGGCATCGCCCATCTTCGGGTTGCCGAAGGCGAGATTCGCCTGCTCCTCTACGAGGGCCCACTCGCCGGCCATTGTGGGGCAGGCGAAGCTCGTGCCGCCGTAGAAGATGTACCAGCTGCCGAAGCCGTACATTGTCATGTTGAACGCCGCTGAGAGGGAGACGACCGGGTCGATCTTCGCCCCCGTCGAGTACGTGTCGAGCGCGTTCTGCCACCACGGCTGAGTCTCCGTGAGAGACTGCCCGAAGCCACCGCCTACGACCCCCGTGTAGGTGCCGGTCAAGCCCTCGCCGTAGGCCCAGTACCCGGTTGAGGCAACGCCCGTCGCGGGAGCGAAGTACGCTTCTGCGAACGCTGGGAGGTCGTCATAGCCGTAACACGTCGTGGCGTTGACGAGGTACCCGTCGCAGTACTCGAACGACTGGTTGGTGACGGGGAACGGCGATCCCGCGCTCATCGCGGTGACCTGTGCCCCACCGACCGACGTCGCTCCGGGCGAGTCCGCCGGCATAAAGTCGTTGACCGCCACGAATGTTCCGCCCCCGTCCCCGGAGGCAAAGAAGTTCGTCACGCCGACCGCATTCAGGAGCTCGAGCTCCTGATCTTCGGCGGTGATGTAGATCGGGCTTCCGTAGAAGTACGCATACTCCTCGCCCTCGCCGTAGCTGTTCGATGTGATCGTGACCGAGCAAGCTCCCGAGCTGGCGCTCCCCTCGACCACATAGAGTCCGGCCGCCGCGAGGGTCGCCGTGCTGGGGCAGGTGCCGCCCGTCGACCCGAGGGAGAGGTACTGCGCGACGTCCGCGTAGGCCAGGTCAAACGCGGAGAAGTTGCCCGGATACGGGATTCCGATGACATCGATGTGGGCGTCGGGCGCCATGGCCGCGGCATACTCGACGTCGAGCGAGGTCTCGAGGGTCCATCCGGCGTACTCACCGTTCAGCTCGCAAGCCTGGATATTCGTGTTCGGGAACGGCTCGAGCCCGGGAATATTGAGGGCGATCTGAGTAAGCCGGTTGTCCAGCTGGTTCGGCTTGACGAACGACATATTCGACCAGGCCGAAAGATCGCTCGGGAAGGCGCATCCGACCTCAATGACGGCGATCGTGATCCCTTGACCCTTGTCGGGTTCCGAGTCGAGCGCGGTCTTTCCGCTCCAAAGGTTCGTTGCCCCGGTGAGAGCGGGCATGGTCGATGGGAAGAGGAACTGATAGTCCCCGCAGAGGTTGTCGTAGCCGCAGGTGGCTCCCGGATAGACAAAGTCCGTCCAGAGGAAGTTGTGGACCAAGTCGCTCTGGTAGAGGTCCAGTTCCTGATTGCACGGGCCGTAGATGCCGAACTCGCAGACGGCTCCGGTCGAGTTGTTCTGGGCCGAATCCATCCCCGGGTACATGTTGATCGGCATGGCGATGTTCGGGGTGGCGACCATCTGGTCGAGTCCGGCGATGCCGTTGACCACCGAAGCGACTCCAGCTGGAAGCTGGGCAGGCGCAGTGTTCGCGTAGATCACCGGGCCGGATTCGACGGTGCCGGCCACGCCGCTCTCGTTGCCGAAAAGGGGTACCCATGCGCCCTGAGACTCGTACGACTGTGAGAACGCGCTAAGGCTCGTGTGGAAAGCGGCGGAGACCTGAGCGACGGTTCCGCTCACGCTCAGGGTGAGTGCGGTCGCACTGGGAGTGGCCGTAAGGCCATACCCCGAGAAATACGACTCGACCGCCGCGTACGACGGATTGCCGTATTGTGCTCCCAACGATTGTGCCGACAAATACTGGTGATACAAGGGACTCGCGACGTCGCTCTGCTGATTGACGAGATTGGACAGACTACCCGCGGGCGTGAGAGTGACGGTTACCATGTCAGGGGCGTTCGGATTGTACGCGGCGGGATCCGGGGCCACCGACACCGTCCCAAACGACGTCGTCTGGGAGGTGCTGAGGGGCGTGCCGCTCCCCGCGACCGTCGTAAGGGGCCCGGTAGATAGGTCCGGTATCGTCCCCAGGTGAACCGACGAGGAACTCGCGGACGGAGTCCCTGCGGAGCCGACGAATGTCGTCCCCGGTAGGGTCGCGAGCGCGAACCCCGTAATCGCTACGACCACGATCAGTCCGACGAAAACGGCTCTCCAACCTGTTCTTCCGACGTCGCGCATAACTAGGTGGTTGTAAATCGGAAGCGCTGTTTTTCTCGACTCGGAACAACCCAAGGATTTCGTCGGTAAGAACCTCAAGCGTCGTAGTATGAAGACGACCAATCGTATTCGGCCACGGGGGTGGGTTCCCGAGGCAGCTAGTGCGGACTAATCCCGAGCTCCGGACGAACCCGCCTTGCAAGCGTGAGAAAATGCCCGACTCATTAAGGAACGAGCTCCGGAGGTACACGAACGCGACCGGATTTCTCCATTGGTCGAGACCTCCCGCTACCCGTGGGATCGGTCGCGTCCGGATGCGGAGCCGAAATTGACGCGCGAGTCGTTAGCGTCGGCAAGGGGCCGTGGAGGCTCGGAAGAGGGTAAGTCTCCGGGGTTCGAGCAGTGGCGCTGGATCGGGAGATGGGAAGCCGGGGCACCGAATGCCAGAGGGCCCCTTCCCAACCCCCCGAGGCGTAGACTCGCGTCGCAGGTCCACCGAGGTTGCCGAGTTCCGGTCCCTGCCGAATGACTGAGGCCAGAAACTGAAGAGCGTCGTCCAGCTCGGACGACTTAGACACGACGCGACGGATGGCGGCCAGGACCGGTTCGGTCCTCTCGGTGGGTCGGTACCCCTCCGTGGTGAACTCGAGGAGGCGATGGTCGAGACAAAACCGGGCGTACGTCTCGAAATAGCCGGGATTCAGGTTCGCGAGGCCAATGATTCGTGTCTTCCGGGCGGTCTTTTGGCTTGCCTCAAGCAGGTCACGGAGCACCTCGATGCGGGTTCGGTACTTTCTTGTCATGCGCGTGAGTCGCTTCGAGCGACGCGCCGTGTGATGGTCTATCGTGCCGATGTTGTGTTGCGATTTAATGGTACTCTAACGCGCGAGTCCGGCCGCCTCGAGAAGTACGAATGGGCCTCGTAAATCCCAATGAAAAACGGGGACCCACCGATTTTCGGCGGCTCCCAACGAAGTCTACATCCAGAACCATGCCGCGGTTCTCGGGAGAGCCGATTCTTCCGTACCTGGGACTTCCGAGAGATTAATATCCCGGGTCAACGAGAATCAATAAACGCTTGGATTCCCGCGCAGACCCGTCGTTCTCGGGAGCGGAGGGGTCGAAGCGGAGGAGCGTCTGTCCGACGATAACCGTGCGGAGGACCCGCACGATGAGACCCGGCCCGCCACCGGCGGTACCGTCTCGAACGGACTCCCGGTCCGTCATCGGCCCCGGGGACCCGCAGAATCTCGGAATCCGACCCCCGCCTCGGCCCTCGCGGAACTGGACCACCTCGCTCAGGCGTTGGCACGCGTGCAGATTACTAGAGAAATCGACCCAAGTCTCGAAGATGCGACGCCAGTCCGAAGGAACCCGTCGTCGTCTGCCCTTCTCGAACCCGGGTTCCCTGCCCTTTATCTTGAGGAGCGGATCGGATCGGCGAGCCGTCTCGCCGACCGGCTCGGTGCCACGATCGAACGAGCGGGCCCGCGATCGGCAGAGGTCGACCGAGACCTCGAGGAACTTCACGACGAACTGCGGCGGGCTTCCCGAGAGCTCGAGTTCTTGGGAACGGAGGTCGGGTTTGGGTTCGACCGCCGGACCACTCCCCCTCGCGGTAAGCCCATATGGGATGAGTCCGTGGACGAACCGGCCACCGGCAGCATCGACCCGGCTCCCGAGGCGGTCGTGGGCGTCCAAACCGGCCCATCCGGGGTGCCCGCTTTCTGCCAGTTCACCGCAACCAGGTACGATCGCACCGTCCGCCAGTTGAAGGCGCGACGCCGCCGGATTTTCGGATGGACGGTGGGCCTGGCCGCCGGGATTAGCATTGCACTCGAGGTACTGAACGTCCTCGCGCGAGAACCGATGCCGCCTTGGTGGCTCGCGCTGTTACCGTTGGTCTGGTTGATCCCCGTACCGTTCTTCGTCTTGGCGTTCTGGGGGACCCAGCGGACGCTCCGGGCGAACCACCTCGAGACAGGGGTGAGCTCGTGACGGCTCGCACGGTGATCTTTCAGATCACGGCAATCGGTCGCAACTACCGTGCGATCGCCGAGAGCGCGAGATCGGTCCTCTACTGGGCCCGCCACACCCCCCGGCAGGGGTTCGTGCCGCGCCTCTGGCTCGTGGTCGAGCCGGAGGGCTATGCCTCTTCTCCCTCCACGTACGAGTCGCTCCGTTCGGAAGGTGCGAGGCTGCTCGTCGTTCCCCGCAATTACACCACCCCACTCGGGACCCGGGGAAAGGCGCGGGCCCTTCAGTACGCCTCGGACCAACGCGTGGAGGAAGGGCTCTCCAACGCGGAGGTCTGGGTCTACCACCAAGATGAGGAAACGTGCGTCGGCCAGGACACGTTCGCAGGGATCTCCGACTTCATCCGGGGGCCCAAGCTCGTCGGAGTCGGCGTAATCCTGTACCCCATCGATTGGAGCGGGTCTCCGAGCCACATCCAGGAAGTTACTCGGTCGTACGACGACTTCCGGGTCCTCGATTCCATGACCATGCCGAAGAACCCGTCCGCGGGATTCCACGGCTCGCACATCCTCGTCCGTGCCGACGTCGAGGATGTCGTCGGGTGGGATTCGATCGGCTACTCCCCCGCCGAGGACCTGACGTTCGAGATCCGGGTACGTTCGCGCTTCGGCCCGGTCTTCGGCGTTCTCAAGGGATTTGCCTACGAGAAGGGAGCGTTCTCCCTGCGCGACCAACTGCGGCAGCGCCGTCGCTGGATGCATGGAGTGCTCTTCGCCGTTCGGCGATCGCCCGAACTTCCCCGTGACCGCCGCCTTTCGCTCGCGTATTCGGCGATCTCTTGGTTCTCTGCGCTCCCGTCGATCGCGGTGCTCGTCGCGAGCCTTGCCTTCCATTACGGTCCGGCGCTCTTGGTGACGGGGATCTTTACCGGGTTCATCTGGGTCTCGATGGTCACGGCCTACCTCGAAGGATATCGAATGCATGCGGAGTACCTCGAACGACGGATTCCTCTCATCCAGTTCGTCGCGTTCGGACTCGTCGGCGCTTTCATCGATGCCATCGCTCCGTGGTACGCCCTCGTGAGCCGTCCGTCCCTCGGCGACTTCATCGCGAAGGACCGACCCGCCGGCGCCGCCGCGACTCCCCGGTCCCACCTTCCACGGTCCGGCATCCGGTCGGTTCCGGCACGCGGAGCGATCGCCTCCTCGTCGATCGCGTCTGAGCCGCCACGGACTACCGCTTAGCGCCCGCAAGGAGACGGAGAGCCCATCGTTGGCTCCCGGCCGCGACGGAGTCGCGCGACCGAAGTTGCTCACGGTTTTCGCATCTATCTTCTAAATAGCGGAAGTACGGTGCGAATGGAGTGCCGCGTTCGTGGGACCGTTTGACCCCGCGAAACGGAGACCAATCGAGGACAGGATAGTGACGCCGGGCACCTCTCCCCGCTTCGACCACGTCGTCGTGCTGATGTTCGAGAACCGTTCTTTCGACAACCTGCTGGGTTCGTTGTACTCACCGGGACAAGTACCCTCATTCGAGGGGACGATGGGCCGGGACCTATCGAACCCGGTCCCTCCCGACCTCGGAATCGAGGGCCCGGCAACGGTGTCATATCACGTGGCTGGGCGAATGGATACTCCTGACCCAGATCCGGGCGAAGAGTACCCCCACGTCAATACGCAGCTCTTCGGGACCGTGGCCCCCGACAGCAACCGCTTCCGCGACGTAGACGAGATGTCAGCCCCGTTCAACTCTCCGGTGGACTCTCTGTCCGTTCCGCGCTTGAACGGATTCGTCGCGGACTACGCAAATGTGTTCCGCGTGGAGATGGGCCGATCACCGTCCTACCCGGAGCTCTCCCAGGTCATGTCCGGTTTTACCCCGGACCAGGTTCCCGTCCTGAGCGGTCTCGCCCGAGGGTTCGCCGTTTTCGACCACTGGTTCTGCGAAGTGCCCTCCCAGACGTACGCCAACCGCTCATTCTTCCACGCTGCCTCCTCCTCCGGCTTCGTCGACAATGGTCCCTTCGGCAAGTTCGCTACCCTCAACGATGCTCCGACGATCCTCGAGCGGCTCGAATCGGCGGGCCGCACCTGGCGGGTCTACATCGATCCGGAACAGATCCTGCCGGCGACGGCGCTCATCCACGCCCGTCGTCTCGCCCCATACTTCGCTACGCACTTCCACACGATCTTCGACTTCTACCACGACGCCCAGGAGGGCACGCTTCCGGACTACGCCTTCCTGGAACCGAACATGTTCCACCCGCACACTGACATGCACCCGCCGGGGGCAGCGAAGGTGCGACAGGCGTTGCATCTCCCCGCACCTCAGTCAATCCTGGGCGGCGAGCGGCTTCTGGCCCAGGTGTACGATGCGGTACGGACCTCCTCGAGTCCCACGGGTTCGAACTATGCGAACACGCTACTGCTCGTCACTTTTGACGAGCACGGAGGGACGTTTGACCACGTCCCTCCTCCGCCGGCTCCACCCCCGGGAGACAGCTCCCGGACCGAGAAAGGGTTCCGGTTCGATCGGTCGGGCGTTCGGGTCCCGACCCTCGCGGTCTCGGCGTGGGTCGACGCGGGAACGGTGGTGACCAGTGAGTTCCGCAGCACGTCGGTCATCCGAACCCTAAGCGAGCGCTGGAATCTGGGTCCTCCATTGACTCGACGAGATGCATTCGCCCCCGACCTCTCACCCCTCCTGACGCGTTCGGCGCCTCGAGATCCGGAGGATTGGCCCCTCGTCCCCCGGCCCCCCGAGCCATTGTTCGCCAAAATCCTCAGCGAGATCGATACTCCGCTATCGCGGCTCGAACGGGACCTAATCGGCGAGGCGCTGGCCCACGAGGCGACGGTCGAGGGAAGGCCCGTGGCCGCCGACGCGCGCTCCATCGGACGGCGCGACGCCCGAGGTCACCTCAAGAGGATCCAGGGAAAGATGTTCCCCGCGATCGCCGGCGGCCGGACCGGCTAGCTGGGCTGTACCACTCAATCGAGTGCCCGCGGACCGCCCTCCGACGGTGGACAGTTCTCGCGGCCCTCTGGGGGGGTTTTCATTCGCCGGAGTAGCAAGCGAACCACTTGACCGTTAAACATCGGGAAAGGGTTGGACGAGGAGAAAATCCTCGCCTGTCGCGCAGGGATCGGGCCTGGCGAATCAAGAGGCGCTCACGGCGGCCCCTACCGCCTTCTTCGCCGGTTCGAGCAGGTACAGTACGCCGGCGAGGAAGACGAACA
Source organism: Thermoplasmata archaeon (assembly GCA_030038895.1). Taxonomy (GTDB): domain Archaea; phylum Thermoplasmatota; class Thermoplasmata; order Lutacidiplasmatales; family UBA184; genus Lutacidiplasma. Next base: position 777 of record JASHQX010000104.1, on the reverse strand, counting down.
ACGACCCGATGAGGGCAAGGAGATCCCCGGCGACGCCGACCACGATCCAGCCCAGGACGGCGAGCACGACCAGGAGGATCCCACCCGCGAGAGGACGGGAGCTCCACTCGTGCCGCCCGAGCCAGGCGAAGAAGATCGCGAGGCCTCCGACCACGAAGAGTACGACCGCCTCGCTGGCTGCGCCCAGGGCGCCCAGCGGCCGGCCGAGGATCAGGTCGGCAGCCCCGATGAGGAGGCTTACCAGCCCGCCGAGTGCGATCAGGACCCCGCCGAGCAGACCGAAGCCGTACCCGAGCCGCTGCTCCGTCAGTTCGGACATGCTTGCTTTTTCACCTCCTTATAAGTAACTCTGGGCGGAACGCGCCGGGAATTCGTCCCAGGTACCCGCGCAGGTGGAGTCGAAGCGACCGTTACGGTACTTGAAGATTTGTCCATAATGGTGGCCCGCCGGAAGGGCTCACCGGTCAAACACGCCCGGGGGTTCAGCCCGACGGTGGGCCGACCGCGCAATGGAGGTCGACCTAGATTCCGAAGAAGTGGCCTGCTCCGTTCAGAATCTCTCCGAACGTGATCCCGAGGGTCCAGAGCACAAAGGCTGCCAAGAGGATGAGCCCCATGGCAAGGACCAGGTCGAGGAGAGCCCCGCCCCGCTGGTTCATTCGACGCACTTTGGCCCCCATTTCGACCACCGAAGCCCTCAGTCGCCCTAGAGGTACATTTACTCGGCTCTACACGAGCACGGATCGGCTGCAGCCGTTACGACAATCGTAGAAATCG
>JASHQX010000103.1 GCA_030038895.1 Thermoplasmata archaeon | reverse complement strand
GATGTTCGTGTGGCCAGGGTTCTATTCGACAGCGATCTGCGAGTCTACGGAATCCATCAACAACCGAACCTATTGCGCGGAGACGGTACTGGTATCACTGGGTCTCGGGAACCACACGCTCCGTGGTTACACGTTGGCGCTCGACTGGGTTATCACCCCGGATGGCCCCATTTGCCAGATCGTGGTCTCCGAACCGAACGGAACCACGTACAGCGGCGGGGTCGGATTCATCGGGCCGACGCCACGGGCCTCCTCGTCGTGGTTCACCCCCGATAACCGGGCGGGCGCCATCACCTACTCCTACGGCTACGACGAGGTCGGGAACCTGACGCTGCTGGTCGCCGTCTGATCCTCCCGTAGGGCCCGAGACGAAGGGATGGGGTCCAACCGGTCGGATCGGGACGGGCGAATCGACCCGATCACTGTTTGCGCATCTTCTGGGCCCGCATGCGGCGGCGCATCCGTTTCTTACGCCACTTCCAGCGCATGTGGCCGCGCTTCTTCCAGACCCGCGAGGAACGTTTCATCCTGAAGACCGAACGGGCGGCGGTACGGGTGTCGGTTTAAAACTGTTACCTCGAAAGGCCTCGGGAGGGAAGGCGTCGCTGACCCTCGAGATTTTGGGGCCGCGGCACGGGTCCCCCCCGCTTCCCGTAGGTTATCTAGGCCGGATCTTTCGTCGAGCTCGTGCTGACCGCCTCCGACCTCGAGATCAATGTCCTCGAGTTCCGACAGCGCTCGTTCCAGTTCGAGCGTCTCGCCGACTACGAGGGGACCGACTACGCGGTCTTCTCCCGGACCGAAACGGAGAGTGAGAGCCAGTTCCGGCCTCGCCTCGTCCACCTCAAACTGGTCGTCCCTCAGGCGTGGGTTGTCTACGACGAGCCCAATGACCTTCTCGCGATGGCGAAGGACGGCGTGACCGTTCCGGTGCGCCTCACCGAGCCCGTGGTCGAGGTCGGAGCGGAGCGGAGGGAGTTCCGCGAGCAGGGGATCGACTGGCGGCGGGGCGATGGGCCCGGTGGGATCCTGGTCTACGTCCCCGAGGAGCACGCCACGCAGGTGCTGACCCCCGATGGGCTGGCCGCGCTGGGGCTGACGTGACCTCGCTGGGGTCGTATCCAGGTGCTCCTCGCCGGGCACTCCGGTGGACGATCCCCTCTCAACGGCTACGGCCAGTCCCTCCGAAGTTGGCACGTAATCGTTACATCCAATCCGGATAATCGAGCAAGGACTCGAGATTCGTTTGAGAACGAAGCGCTCGGCTGAGCAGCCATGAGGGGATGGATATGAGCGAACCGAAGAACAAGAATGAGGGCAAGTGCCCGGTCGTGCACGGAGCGACCAACGTCGGAATGCGGTCGAACAACGATTGGTGGCCGAACCAGTTGAACCTCCGGATTCTTCGCATGAACTCTTCCCTGTCCAATCCGATGGGAGAGTCGTTCGACTACACCCAGGAGTTCGAAAAGCTCGACTATCCGGCGCTGAAGAGCGACCTCGCCGCCTTGCTCACCGATAGCCAGGACTGGTGGCCGGCGGATTTCGGTAACTATGGGGGACTTTTCATCCGCATGGCATGGCACGCCGCGGGCACCTACCGAATCGGCGATGGTCGCGGCGGTGCGGGCACCGGCCAACAGCGCTTCCCGCCGCTCAGCTCTTGGCCGGACAACATCCTCCTCGATCGGGCGCGTCGGCTGCTCTGGCCGGTCAAGCAAAAGTACGGTAGCAAAATCTCCTGGGCCGACCTCATGGTTCTCGCTGGCAACGTCGCGATGGAGTCGATGGGTTTCGAGACCTTCGGCTTCGGTGGCGGGCGAGTCGATGTCTGGGAGCCGGACGTCTCGGTCTATTGGGGCAAGGAAGAGACATGGCTCGGCGAGAAGCGCTACACGGGGGACCGGGAGCTCGAGAACCCTCTCTCCGCCGTGCAAATGGGGCTCATCTACGTGAACCCCGAAGGGCCGAATGGGAAGCCGGACCCGCTCGCCGCGGCGCGCGACATTCGAGAGACCTTCAAGCGCATGGCCATGAACGACGAAGAGACCGTCGCGCTCATCGCCGGCGGACATACGTTCGGCAAGACGCACGGCGCAGGCGATCCGAAGTTGGTCGGTCCGGAGCCCGAGGCAGCGCCCATCGAGCAGATGGGTATCGGCTGGAAGAGCAAGTTCGGCACCGGCAAAGGCTCGGATGCGATCGGGGGTGGCCCGGAGGTTACCTGGACGACGACGCCGACGAAGTGGAACTACAACTTCTTCGAGAATCTTTTCGGCTACGAATGGGAGTTGACGAAGAGCCCGGCCGGCGCGTACCAGTTCAAAGCGAAGGGCGACTCGACGACGATCCCGGACGCGTTCGATCCGTCCAAGCGCCACGCGCCCACGATGCTGGTGACGGACCTCGCCCTGCGGATGGATCCAGTCTACGAGAAGATCTCGCGGCGTTACTACGAGCATCCGGAGGAGTTCAGAGCAGCATTCGCCCGGGCTTGGTTCAAGCTCACGCACCGCGACATGGGTCCGCGCTCGCGGTACCTCGGGCCCGAGGTACCCTCGGAGGAGCTGATCTGGCAGGATCCCGTTCCCGCCGTCGATCACAAGCTGATCGATGCGAAGGACATCGTGGACCTTAAGGCCAAGATCTTGGCCACCGGACTATCGATCCCCCAACTGGTTACTACCGCTTGGGCATCGGCCGCGACCTTCCGTGGGTCCGACAAGCGCGGCGGAGCCAACGGGGCGCGCATCCGCCTGGCGCCGCAAAAGGACTGGGAGGTCAACCAGCCCGCCCAGCTGGCCAGGGTAATGGCGGCCCTTGAAGGCGTTCAGCGGTCCTTTAACGGTGCGCATTCCGACGGGAGGAAAGTGTCGCTGGCCGACCTGATCGTCCTCGGAGGATGCGCCGCGGTCGAGCAGGCTGCGCAGCGGGCCGGGCACGGTGTGACGGTTCCCTTCGCTCCCGGCCGCACGGACGCGTCTCAGGCGCAGACCGACGTGGAATCCTTCGGTTATCTCGAACCCGTGGCGGACGGTTTCCGCAACTATCTCAAGACGCGATTCACCGTGCCGGCCGAGGAGCTTCTCCTTGACAAGGCGCAGCTGCTGACCTTGACGGCCCCGGAGATGACGGTTCTCGTGGGCGGAATGCGGGTCCTGAACGCGAATTACGGGCAATCCCCCCACGGCGTCTTCACCCAGCGACCCGAGACCCTGACCAACGACTTCTTCGTGAACCTGCTGGACATGCGCACCGATTGGAGCCCGACCTCGGACGAGGATGTGTTCGAGGGCCACGACCGCAAGACCGGCGAGCGGAAGTGGACCGGGACCCGGGTCGATCTCATCTTCGGTTCGAACTCCGAACTGCGCGCCCTCTCCGAGGTCTACGGCGCCGCCGACGCTCCGGCGAAGTTCGTCGCCGACTTCGTCACGGCCTGGAACAAGGTGATGAACGCCGATCGCTACGACCTCCGGCGACCGGGTCACCACCGAGGGGCCTGAGGTCGATCGGGGAGGAACGGCCACTCGGGCTCGCTCCTTCCGCGAGGGGAGCGCGAGGGGTCCCCGAGGGTTGGACGGCGTTCGCCTAGTCGGTGCCGGACGGAGTGCGGAGCAGCCGATCGATCCCGGCCGCGAGGAGGCCGCCGATCAGCGGTGCGACCCAGAAGAGCCAGTCCTGCTGAATCGCCCACTGGTCCGCCGAAAAGGACGCCGACAGGAGCGCGGGGGCAAAGCTGCGGGCCGGGTTCACCGAGGCACCATCGACCGGGATCCCGATGAGGTTGAACAGACCGACCGAGAGCCCGATCGCTACCGGGGCGAGGTTCTTTGAGAAGCTCTCGCGCCGGGTCGTGAATAGGACCACCAGAACAAGGAGCATCGTCATCGCGAGCTCGAGAAGGAAGACCGATTCCCAGGAGAAGCTGTAGGGCGAACCGTTGCCCGCGTATCCCTGCGCGGCGAACGCGACCGCCGGGCCGCTCGCGCCGCTCCAGAGTCCCGGGTACCCGTACGCTACGCCGGCGACGGTCGCGACCGCGACGACCCCGCCCGCGAGCTGGGCGACGACGTAGGGGACGACGTCTCGGCCCTTGAACCGGCCGGCGACCCACAGGCCCACCGTGATCGCCGGATTGAGGTGCGCCCCCGAGATGTCGCCGAAGACGTAGACCATGGCGATCACGCCGAAGCCGATCGAGAGGCCCGCTAACGTCACGCGGGCCGCCGCGTCGAACGCCGAGAGTCCGACGGTGAAGACGACCGGGGCCGTGATCGAGAAGACCAGTCCGTACGTTCCCACGAACTCGGCAGCGTACCTCTGGCCGGCGGACCACGCCATCGGCAGCGTGAGACGGCTCGTGGTCCAAAAGCCTGTCGGAGAGGCGGAAAGGCGGCTACAGGACGCCCATCTCGGTCAGCTTCTCGGGCAGGTAGTGGTCCGTCACGTAGTTGAGGCCGTACTTGGCGAGCGACTGCTGCTCGGCCTTCTTGCCGTTCTTGAGCATCAGCTCGATCTCGCTCCGCCACTCGGCGGTCCCGAACCTCGGGTCGGTGAGCTCGGCCTGGAGCGCGCGGACGTCCTGGTCGGTGAGCTTGTCGGACGGGAGTTCGTAGTTCTCGATGTCGGATGCGGTAACGCCGAGGAACTCGGCGCCCGGGGTCGCGAGGTAGCTAGAAAGGTGCGCGGTCTTGATCGCCCCGTAGGCGACGCTCGCGTAGATGCGGAACGACCAGGGGTCGCCGTCCGTGAAGACGACCACGGGAAGCTTGAGCTCCTCGGTGATCCGCTTTAAGAACCGGCGGGTCGAGCGGGCCGGCTGGCCCTTCAGGTGGACGAGGATGGCGTCCCGGCGCTCGTCGAACCCGTTCTCGGCGAGGCGGTCGACCATTCCGCCGCACTCGATCGCGATGACGAACTTCGCGCTCGTCCCAACGAACTCGATCTTCTCCTTCTCTACGTTGAACGGGAGCGAGTATCCGCCGTCCCCGACGTCGTCTCGGCAGTTGATCCTCTTCACGACCCCCTTGCGGTTCCGCTCCTTGATCGTGAGGTCGCCGATGACCGATGCGCCGTTCTCCTCGGGGTGAAGGCGGAAGTCCTCGCGCAGGCGCTCGCACATCACCTCGAGGTCCTCGATCAGGAGGTTCGACTCGTCCTCGCTGTGGAACTTCGCGTCCTCCCAGCCCTCGCTGATGTAGTAGAGTTCGCGCAGGGTCGACGTCTTCCGGTCCCGGGCCATCTCGTTGATGAAGTCGACTAGGTAGAACGTCCGGAGGAGCATGAGTGCTCCATCGAGCTTCCGCGCGCTCCGGGTGCCGAGCGCCTTGCCGAGCTTCCAGACCCCCTCGCGGGCTTGGAAGACGACGTTCTGCTTGGTCCGCAGAGGTAGGCGCATGCGGGGGATCTCTCCGTCCACGAGCTGGGAGTGGATCTGTTCGGCGAGGCCCCGGGTCGGCGCGAGAACGTCCGCTCGGGCCGTTGGGAGCTCGTCGTCAGTCTTCTTCTCGGATGTGCGCGCTCGCTTCGGCGGCATCGTAATCGACCTCCTCTTCGGCGGGGGCCCCACTCGCGGCGGCCTCCTGGGCGGCCTGCTCGGCCGCCTCGACGATCGTTCGCGGGAGCCGAACGTCCCAATCCCCCGGCAGCGGGTCGGCGCCTAGGAGATGGCCCTCGTCGATCCCGGCGATGAACCAGTCAAGATCGCTCGTCTCCACGTCGGTCTTCGGCGGGAAGGTGAGGACGAGCTTCGTTCGTCCGTTCGGCGCGAGCTTCGGGAGCGTCCACCACGCCCGGCCGAGCGCGGGCTCGGTCCCGTCGGGCGCGGGGTCGAACCGGGCGACCGCGAACTCTTCCGGCGGAAT
>JASHQX010000102.1 GCA_030038895.1 Thermoplasmata archaeon | reverse complement strand
CCGGGAGCGGAAGCGGTACCGGCTGCCGAAGTGGCGGCGAAGTTCGAGCCCGGTCTCGGTGATGGTCTTGTACGATACCCCGGCGATCTGGACGTGGTCGGCCGGGATGAACTCGTCCGTGCCGAGAAGCTCTCCGGCCCGCGCGAGCAAGTCGGCGATCTCCGGATCAACACCGAGGCTCTCGATCTTCTTCCGGTCCACTTCCTTCCGGGGTGTGCCCTCAATCTCCACGTCAATCTGGCCCAGGATCGCGCCCCACATGGTGATCGGATCGACTTTTCCAAGCACGATGCGGCGAGGCGCGTGTCCGCGGACCGCGAGATTGACGATCCGATCAGATCCGACCGTGGAGCCGGCGGACCCCGGGAGATGGAGCTCGCACCCGGCAAGGTTCTTTCCGAAGAGCTCGTGGCCGGGATGGATGACCGTGCCCTCCGCGTCGATGTCGTCAAGCCAGGAAATCGGCTGCGAGGTACGGAGTACTTCCATCGATCGATCCTCACTCGCCGGAAGTCATCGCGGCCTTCCGCATTTTCAGCTCCTTCTCGGGAGGTACGTCCAGCGGACGGGTCGCATCGAGACCCATCTTGCTCCCGATCCCGTCTGCCGAAGCCATCGGGTCGAGGCTGGACCCCTTGACACCGCTCAGGACGACTTCCTTACCGGCCTCCCAGTACATCGTCACCGCATAATCGACCTCACGGGGGTCTGTCACATCGACATCGCTATCGACGATCGTGATCCGCTTCAGGCTCCGGTGACCTCGGATCGCGGCGTCAATCGCTGCGCGAGGATCCGTGTCGCTCTTCTTGCGGATGGAGACGACCGCGTCCAGCCAGCCGCTTCCGCCTTCGGTCAGATAGACATTCACGACATCGATCCCCGCCTCGCGAAGCGCCCGGTGAATTGTCGGAGTTCGCGGGGCGCCCATGAGAAGCCGATGCTCGTTCGCACCGGGCAGGAGGGCATGGTATATCGCGTGCGGGCGCATCGCGATCCGATCGACGACGAAGACCGGTTGGGTGCGCACGACGTCGTAGGTGTTGGTGAGGTCCACGAAGGGGCCTTCTCTAGCGGTCTCGTCATGCAGGATCTTCCCCTCGAGGACGATCTCGGTGTCGGCCGGGTAGCGGATTCCATTCGTACGGGCCGGGACGACCTCGATCCCGCCTTCGAGCGAGGCGGCAATCCCGAGCTCGTAGACGCCGCGCTCCACACTCGTCGCCCCGGCGATGAGGACCCCGGAGCTGTTGCCGATGCCGACCGCGACCTCGAGATCCTCCCCATGGTCGCGAGCGTCCAGGTACATCGTGTGCAGGTCGCGCTTCTCGACGAGACGACCGACGAAGCGGTCCTTACCGATCCGGGAGAGACGATGGAACGACAGGTTCTGCACATTCCCCCGACGGGCGAAGACGACACCGGACGTGACATAGGTGCCCTGGTCCCTCGGGTAGTGCCAGAGGATCGGCAATAGATCGAGGTCCGGCTCGAAGTACCGGAACTCCCCCGTTGACTCACGAATCGGACCCGGAGATTCCATCGCGGAGTTCAATCGTGTAATCCATGCGTCCTTCGAAATCCCCAGGCTCTCGCAGAGCAGGTCGAATCGAGCGAACAGGTTGGCGGCGACGGGCAAGGAGCTCCCGATCACGTTCTCGAATAGAACGGGAGTTCCCTCGTACTTCCGGAGGAGGCGCGAGATCCCGAGCCTCGGATCCGTCGGCTCCCACAGGTGGGTCAGCCGGCCCTCGGCATCCAGTCGCTCTAGAAACTCCCGGAACCTCATCGCACCCCTTCCGAGGGTCGCTACGGTGCTTCCGACGGGTCGACGTCCCGAGGGCGCGATAATGCTTACGTGAAATCGAACTGCCCGGGTTCCCGGGCCCGATCTTTCCTCTCGAGTATCCCCTCGCACCACGGACTCGATGGTCGTCTCGACTACCTTGATGGGCTTGCACGTCAACCTCGTTCGGCCGGCTCGGCCGCCGTCGTCCGCCTAGGACGTCAACGATCGGTTTCGGGCGGCGCTGCGGATCCACCTGTCCGCGATGGCGACCGCGTTTGCGGCACCCCGCAGGTCATGGAGTACGCGCGAGACCGGAGCCGGATGGGGCGGCCCGACGTGATGGAGAACGTCCTGCGGGAACACGGGATCCATCTCATGGGTCCCGAGCTCTACCTCTTGCAGGCGATCCACTCGGAATCGATCGTCATCCCCGAGAACATCGATGCGGTCCGCGCGATGTTGAATCTGGCGCCCAGCGCCGTGGACTTCGTCGGGATGACCGACGGGGCCCTAGGCATCCCTCGGCCCGGTTCCGAGCGTTCCTAAGACGAACGACGGACCCGCAAGTCGAAGGGTTTTGAGCCGCGGAAACCTGGGGGGCTTATGGCGCCGCTTCCCCGACGGCCGCTCGGTCGCTCGGGACTATCCGTCGTCCCGTTCGCCCTCGGCGGGAACGTCTTCGGATGGACGGTCGATGAACCGACCGGATTCCGGATCCTCGACGCCTTCGTATCAGCTGGCTTCAACCTGATTGATACGGCCGATACCTACTCGATCTGGATACCGGGCCACCAGGGAGGCGAATCGGAAACGATGATCGGCAGGTGGCTCAACAGAAGCGGCCATCGGGACGACGTGCTGATCGCGACGAAGGTCGGGATGGACATGGGGCCCGGTGGTAAGGGACTCTCCGCAGAACACATCGCTCGATCCGTGGAGGCCTCGCTGCGTCGCCTCCAGACCGATCATATCGATCTCTACCAGGCCCACCAGGACGATCCGGACACATCCCTCGACGAGACGATGGAGGCGTTCGGCGAGCTGGTCGAGGACGGCAAGGTCCGGGCACTCGGCGCCTCCAACTACGAGGCCGGGCGGATCGAGGAGGCGTTGCAGTGCAGTGCCGAGCGGGGCTTGCCGCGCTTCGAGTGCCTGCAATCCCGCTATAACCTGATGGACCGCCAAGACTTCGAGGGGAACCTCGAGGCGGTCTGTCGCACTCACGGACTTGGGGTGCTCGCGTACGCGGCGCTCGCTTCCGGTTTCCTAACTGGCAAGTACCGGTCCCAGGCGGACTTGGGGAAAAGTCCGCGCGGTGCGCGAGCCGAGAGTCGGCTGACCGATCGGGGGATCCGGATCCTGAAGGCGCTCGACAACGTCGCCGGTCGCCTCGGGGCCGCTCCTGCGACCGTCGCCCTTGCCTGGCTCATCGCCCGGCCCGGTCTCACCGCTCCGATCGCCAGCGCGACCTCGCTCGACCAACTGAACGAACTCCTGCGCGCGGCGTTGCTGAGGCTTGACGCGGATTCGATTCGCGAACTCGACGAGGCCAGCGAGTAGTTTCCGGATGGAAAGAAGCAGGCTTATCCCCGCCCGTCGGGCTATAGAGGCGCGAGGACGAAAATGGTCGACGTGAAGCCCCTCGATTGGTTCGAGCAGCTCCCGTGCTCCGTCACGATTTGCGACCGGGATTACACCGTCCTGTACCTCAACGAGAGATCGGCAGAGGTCAACGCTAAGGACGGAGGCAAGGCCCTCGTCGGCCGAAACCTGCTCGACTGCCACCCTCCCGAAGCTCAGGAAAAGCTCCGGAAGGTCATGGTGTCCGGTCGACCGAACGTCTACACCATTGAAAAGAACGGTGTCAAGAAGATGATTTTCCAGTCCCACTGGCGCAAGGGCGGCGAGGTCGGGGGGCTCGTCGAGATTTCGTTCGAGCTTCCCGGGCAGATCCCGCACTTCCTGCGCACCTGAACCGGGCCTCCGGCTACGGCCCGTCTTCAGCTCGGGCCCTGGGGTGCGGTCCGCGAGGACATGGCCCGTACGGGAGACCGCGGGGGCGACCAGACGACCGCGAGGATACCCCCGATGGCGGCGAGCAGGGCGCCGATGTAAAAACCCCCGAATCCGAAAAGTAGACTGAAGACTGCAAGCAGGATCGAGAGGATGCCGTTCGCCAGATGGTGGTGTGGCTCAGCGTAGATCAGGACACCCACCGCAAAGAGGAACAGCCCCACGATGAGCACCAAGAGCTCTCCCAAGAGGGCGGCTTCGATCAGGACGAACAGGCTGCCCGCGATGGCCAGGTAGGAAGCCGCTCGGGGGCGGGGCTCGACGCGAGAAACGCGAACGGAGTATATTGACGTGCTCGGCCCGGGGGTGCCCGTCAGTCGTCTCGCCTCATCTCGGGGCGAGCATGTCGCGGTTTATACGCGGCTCGGGCCGGTGCGCGTACGGACCTAACGACGCTCCGCTCGACCGGCACCTCGCGCTTTCCGCACTCCAGATAGAATTATCCAGTCGGGTAACTCGAGGCC
>JASHQX010000101.1 GCA_030038895.1 Thermoplasmata archaeon | reverse complement strand
TCCTCGCTCGACCGAGAGTATGGTGGATCGGGCTGGCTTGTGCGCTGATCGGGACCGAGCTGCCGGCCGCCGTGTGGACCGTCGAATTCCTCGCGCCGCGCTACGGGGCCCATCCGCCTTGGACCTCGCATCGAGTTGGCTCGAACGGGAGCTCCGTGACGCCTCGGATGAGGACATTCGTGCATTCGCAAAGATCGCTGGACTTGGGCAGTCCGAGATTCGTAGTGCGGAAGTCACTCGCCTGGGGATTAACCACGTCTACCTAGTTCGGCTCACCGAGCGGGGTGTGCTCAAGCGATTGCGCCGGGGCCGGTACGAACTTCGGATGGCGCCAGCGGTCGCCTATTTCCATGCTCTTCGTCGCTCAATCAAGTTGTCGTAGTGGAGTCCGACGCGGCTGGTTAGTCGGTGTTGGAATTTCCTTACATAAAATAAGGTAAAGTTGAGTCAGTCGAGACAGAATCCGCGAATCCTTTCCGTCTCAGACGATGGTGTGGGTGCATCGGTACTATTACACACATTTCGAATAACGCGTTGCTTCTCAATTCGATTCGACGCTAACGGGCAGACCGAACCTTTGCGCGGGAAACCGGTGGCAGCGGAACGGGTCTAGCGTCTCAGGATTGTGCTCTACCGATGGGAAGGTGTTCGACTCTGACAGCGATGTGTCGACCCCCCTCCTCCACGCCGGATCCCGAGCTCACCCCTGAACCCTACGGTCGACCTATGAAAGCAATGTCCAGCTTCCGTTCGCGAATTTCCACGTGTCGCCGAGATAGGCCGAGCTACCCGTGATCGCGGGGCCACCGTACTCTCCGCCGCCCTGGGTTCCACCGAAGAGAACGACGTACCCACCCTTTGCATCGTATGCGATACTTATCGCTGCGCGAGCCGAAGGAGAAGCCGAGGGAGAAAGCTCAGTCCACTGCCCGCCAGAAAATGTCCACGTGTCGCCGTAGTAAGATTCACAATCATAGGTGCAACCTCCGAAGAGCACCGCGTACCCGTCCTTCACATCATAGGTCATACTCGACCACGAACGGGCTCCAGGTGAACTCGCAGGGGAAATCTCCGTCCAGGCCCCCTTGGCGAACGTCCACGTATCGCTGAGTTCGACATAGTCCCAACCTCCGAAGAGAACTACATATCGATCCTTCGAGTCGTAGGCAATGAAGGCGTAATCTCGGGCCGAGGGCGCGGTAGTCGGGGAAATTGGGGTCCAGGTCCCCTTGGAGAAGGTCCAAGTGTCGCCGTAGAAGGAGCCGTTCCAACCCCCGAACAAGAGCACGTAGTTATCTCGACCATCATACGTCACGGTGGGCCAGGCGCGGGCCGGGGGCGAACTCTTAGGATGGAGTTGAGTCCAGTCCCCGTTTGCGAACTTCCAAGTGTCGTTCGTCGCCGCAGTGTCGGAGGTCGTGAGGCCGCCAAACAGCACGATGTATCCATCTTTCGCGTCGTAGACCATGCTCGCGAACGCGCGGGCAGAGGGATGGGATTTCGGGTACAGCTCCTTCCACTTCCCATCCTTGAACATCCAAGTGGTGTTCAAAGGTCCGGACTGACCGTACCCCCCAAACAGGACGACGTATCCCTTCTTGGCATCATAGGCCATACTCGCGCCCTCGAGACCAGTGGGAGAGGATGCCGGAAAGGGTTGGGGTGACAACGATGAGTCGCCATTGCCTCCGAGGACACTCCGACAGGATGGGAGCACCTTTGCGAACGAGGACACGCAGGGCCCTTGGCTGTTCAGCGGGTTTTGATTGCTCGACGGGGGCGACTGCTCGGCCGAGCTCAACTGAGCGGCTGCGACCGAATCGGTCGATTCTGAGATTCCCTTATCGGCGAGAGCCGGGACGGCCGTCGATCGAAGTGCGAATGCTCCGGAGACCACCGCACCGAATACGGTGCAAACGAGGAGCAGGACAACGACAAGGACCATGCCCTCGCCGGCGGCTTTACGACCGCATCGGATCGGTACTATCGCGAGATTTGCGGGTCCCGAGACCGAGCGGAACGGCCGCTCGTCGATCAATGGGCTCGGATTGGTCGGCATTGCGCGTCGACCGCTCTAGTTCGCCTTAAAGGCTAGCGACGGAAAATTCGGTTGCATTCGGCATATTTCGGGGAGGGGTCCTTGACATACGTTCGATCCGAGGGTCGCTCGCCAATCCATCGTCGGGATGCACCGAGTAGGCAGCACGCTTCCCCGTCGAGCAATCGGGGCGGCGAGGCTCGATGAGATTGAAGTCCATTTCACAAACCGTGCTGGGGGGGCGTCGCAGTGCGCGAACTGCGAGGGACCGCTGGAGGGACGAGGGCTCAGGTATCCTGAACTGGGCGCTCGAGGGGGCTCCGACGCCTCCTGGATCGAAGGCGCTTCCCCACGAGCGCGACCGTGGAGAGCGTGACCGATCTTTGGCGCAACCGATCCGACTCGCTCCGATGGTTTACGCGGGAAGGCACTCTCGTACGAGGCGGCTGGGTCCTGAAGGCCCGCCTCATGTCCGCCTACTCCGAGTTCTGTGCTGAGCACGACACCACCGCGCTCGACGCACAGAAGGTTGGGCTACGGCTCCCGAAGCTCGTCCCTGGAGTCCGACCGGACCGGCGAAAGATAGGGAAGCTCCGCGAGAAAACCTGGGTCGGGGTTTCCCTACCGCCGTCAGGGAAGCACCCCGGTCGTGGCCAGGGTGGCCGGGGTGGCCCTCCTCGCACACTTACGCGCGAGGAAGAAGATGTTCTAGTGCAAAGAAAGGGTACAGACCCGTCCACTGTGGCCACCCCAGCCACGGGGGAGTCCGACGGCTCCGCGGCTCAGGAGATCGTGGACCACATCGGGCCCCGATTTCTAACGCGGCTGCCTTTCGCCGTTGTTCCACGGCAGGTACCTTGGATTTGCTCGGTTCGGAACTCGCGGACCAAGTCATTGAGGTGTACTCGATGGTCGAGGAGTTCAATCGCCTTGCGAATCCTGAAAGACGTTCGGAACTCGGCGGCGCGAGCTGGTCCCCTCACGCGGGAGATATGCCTCGAAGGGTGAGCGCTCGGTGGGCACGACAAAGACCGTTACGAGCCGGACCAGGATAGCTCACACTCGTTGTTAGCCTCGTAAATGGAGTGTTTTGGCTGTGTATAAACGTCCGAAGCTATACTACGGGCCCATGCTGGACATCGGGACGGAACGATTGGGCCTCATACGACTTTTGATGCGATGCGGAGAAACCGACCGAGGGCAATCTTCCTCGCGTTCGCTGCTAACGCCTGCGGAGTCGATTGGAAATCTTTGCTCGGACTGGGCGGTTCGAGGGCCAATCCCGCTCGCTATTGACCGCCATCGCGCGACGCTGCTCGCGGGGAGTCCGATGACTTTGGCACGGGGCGTTTCGCCCGGACAATGTCCGACGGACTCGATTCTGGCCGCCGCTCTTCCCCTCCTCGGTTGAAACCCACCGCGCTACGACTTTTCTGCAGGTTTCCGGGGCAAGCGGTGGCGGCTCACCAGATAGCCTCCTACGATCCCAGCTGCCGCCGCGAACCCGATCAGTCCGAATGAGACCGGGCCCACCCCGACCAGATACCACGGCGTGGGCGTTGCCGAGGATCCCGTCGGCGATATCACCGTCGGATCGGACCAGAACATCGGGTACTGGATCCCTTGAGGTTCCCTAACGAATTCGCCAAATCGTCGGCTGCGCTCTGACGGTAGTTGTCCGACCAGGCCGACGAGCTGGACCACCGCCTCTACGACGGCCTTCTTCGGGTCATTCCACCTGGATGAGGATGACGCACTCGGGCGGAAGCGTCCATATGTCCGGAATCGAGCCGGACCACTTCTTCTCCGTGGGCCGCGATGTCGATGACGTGTAGTTCCAGGAAGTACCGGATTTGTCCACGGTGAACCCGGACCCGGCGAGGTCGACTCGAACGGTCATCGAAGGGTTCGCGTTCACGAGCAGGAGGGACATCGCCGTACCGTTCCCGATGGTGACTTCCCCGAAGAAGTCCCCAAGGGAACCGCTGAAGTTCGTGTCCACGGCTTTCGGATCCAAGTGGACGAGCATGTCTGAATAGAGATAGTAGAGCGGACGGGGAGTTCCGTTCGATGCGATCATCGCGCCAGAAAATGCCGACTGCAGGTCGTAAAGGTCGAGGTTCGAGACCCTCTCCTGGAGCGCCTGGGTCACCAGCGCCGCGATGTAGGGAACCTCGTCGAACCCCGACATGAACTTACTATACGGGCCCGAGTCGCTGATCACTCCGACCGTGGCGGCGTTGAACTCCGTTATCATGAGAGCGATGTGGCACGTCGGGCAGGCGGAATGTATCTCGTTCCAATCGACGCGAGCCCGCCGCTCAATCGACGCCTTTCCGACCAACGAGTGGTCGAATCGGGATAGGGTGGCCTCGCTCCCGTGCAGGTGGGGCGCCGGGTACACATGGATCGACACGGCCGCCAGATGTGGGCCGTTCAGCTTGACCGTGTCATAGATCCAGATCGGTTCTTGGTCGTGGCCGAGCCCGGTCCCGGGGAGGCCGATGATCTGGGCGGTGGAATCGACCGAGTGCATCGCGGAGATGTACCGATGTACCAACTCGGCGTACCCCTGTGGGGTAATCCCGGAGTTCTGGGTCGAGGACCATTGGCTCCACGGGATATTGTAGTGCTTCCAGAGCCCTGGTTCATTGCCGATCTCCCAGAACGCAGGTTGGAAATGCAGGGTGTCCACGAGGTACTTCACTTCCTCCTCGACGAACGTTGTGTTGTTGATTTCGCCCGGGACCCCGATAATGGCGTGGCATTTGATCGAGCGGCACCAGTCGACGAATGCGCTGGCGTCCGTCCGGGGCCGAGAGGTGCTGCCGTCGCCCTTGTGGATGATGTTGTCCACGAGGTCGTACTCGTCGTTGAGTTTGGCGCTGGGCCAGAGGATGTAGCCGATTCCCGCGGCGGCGAGATCGTCGGAGCGGTCGGTGTCCAGCTTCTCGGTAGGGGAGAGGTCGATCCCCCAGAACTCCGAACTCACGTTGTCGACGACGGTGCTCCGCTGCATCGAGAGCTGAGTCGATACGGTGGAGCTCGACGAAGCGACTGACCACGGGGCGATGGCCCCGCTGCTACTGCTAGCCGACGCCAGGGGAAGCGAGCCCACAGCCAGAGTCAGTATGGCCGTGAACAAGCCGGTCCAAACCACCGCTCTCCGCCAGCCGGTCGCAAGGGGTTTCGGTCTCCACTCTCGGGCGGTCATGAACAATGAAAGCATCCAGGGAGCCCGGAGCCTGGATGTCGCGCATGTGGTGCCTCACCCGCAGTGTAACTCGGTCTGAGAGTTGGTTATACGTCGTACATAATGGTTCGTTCAACGCGCTCGTCCTCTTACGAAAACTTCGAAGATTTTGTCCGGAGTCGATCGGAAAGCAGGCCTTCGATCCGGGGGGACCGTCCCGTGTGCCCGCTCGGATTAATCGATGCGCGGGGAATCTATGCGCGCGGAAGAGCTCCCGCTCAGGGAATGCACCCCGGGGGCTGACACAGAGATGTCTACCTCCGGGTGGAATACCTGAGCGGCCTCTTGAAAAGCGAGATAGTTAGATATCTTAATATAAGATTCCAAGAAATACGGCGCGCTAGAAAGGGCCCCATGGAGGCGAATCGGCCGGTTCAATTCAACGGTTCTCGGACCCAGAGGGCGAACCGGCTCGAGAACGAATCGCTGAATTTCCTTCGCGAGGCCTATCACGCCATGCGACGGCACCGCCTCGAGATCCTCCGGGGGTTTGACCTCTCCTTTTCGGAGTACACGACGCTCCACGTCTGCACTGGCGCGCCTGCGATGCCCTCGGAAATCGCGGAGGCGGCCGGGGTCACCTCCGCCGGTGCGACGGACATCATCGATCGGTTGGAGAAACGGCACCTCGTCACCCGGCTCTCCCATCCCCGCGACCGACGTGCCGTCCTCGTGGCCCTGACCGCTTCGGGAAGGCGGTTGTACGAGGAGGCGAGGCTCGCCCAACGAACCCGATTCCAGCAAGTACGTCAGCAGATGACCCCCGGGGAACGCGAAGCACTGATGGTGGGTCTCACCGCGCTCGTTCGTTGCCTGGGACCGGCCCCGAGCTAACACTGGGGTAGAGGGGGACGAATGGAGTACAAATGGACGGTGCTGTCCAACACCACTCTCGGCGCCCTCATGGCGTCCATCAACGGAACGATCATTCTGATCTCGCTACCTGTGATCTTTCGGGGTCTCGACGTCAACCCGTTCACGCCCTCGAACCTCACCCTGCTCATCTGGGTGCTGATGGGGTACGGCGTCGTCACCGCGACACTCCTGGTCACCGTTGGGCGCATTTCGGACATGTACGGGCGTGCCCGAATGTACAATCTCGGCTTCGCGGTCTTCGCCGTCGGCTCGGTTCTCCTTTTCCTCATCCCGAACTCGGGCAGTGAGGGCGCCTGGGAACTCGTGGGATTCCGAATCATTCAGGGGGTTGGAGGAGCGTTCCTCTTTGCGAACTCGGCGGCGCTCATCACCGATGCCTTCGCCGCCTCCGAACGGGGAAAGGCCCTTGGGATCAACCAGGTCGCTGCGCTCGGAGGTTCGGTCGTCGGATTGGTCCTGGGAGGAGTTCTTGCCGGCATCGGGGCCGTGCATCTGGGTTCGATCGTCATTCCGACCTGGCGGATCGTCTTCCTCGCGAGCGCGCCGGTCGCGGTCGCGGGGACGATCTGGGCCTACGTCAAGCTCCGCGACATCGAGCGGGCGCGGGTGCACCAACGGATCGACTACATCGGCAACGCGACGTTCGGGGTGGGACTCACCCTTGTCCTGATCGCGGTCACCTACGGACTCCTGCCGTACGGCGGTCAGTCGATGGGCTGGTCCAGTCCCTGGGTCTGGTCCGGCATCGGGCTCGGGGCGGCCCTGCTGGTCGCGTTCCTGTTCGTGGAGACCCGCGTCAGGGACCCGATGTTCCGGCTCAACCTGTTCCGAATCCGCGCGTTCGCCGCCGGCAACCTCGCCGGGCTACTCGGCTCGATCGCGCGCGGCGGCGTGATGTTCATGCTCATCATCTGGTTCCAAGGGATCTGGCTTCCGCTCCACGGCTACTCGTTCTCCGTGACCCCGTTCTGGGCGGGGATCTACATGCTTCCAATGATGGCCGGGTTCGTCGTGATGGGCCCGATGAGTGGGTGGCTCTCCGACCGGTACGGTGCCCGCTACCTTGCGAGCGCCGGGATGGGGATCACTTCGGCCGGTTTCGTCCTTTTCCTGTTCCTTCCGTACAATTTTCCCTACTGGCAGATGGGGTTGCTCCTGTTCCTGCAGGGCTGCGGGATGGGAATGTTCGCCGCCCCCAACACGGCGGCGATCATGAACGCCGTACCGTCGGAAACTCGTGGCGCGGCCTCGGGGATGCGTGCGACCCTTCAGAACGCCGGCATGCAGCTGTCGCTCGCGGTCTTCTTCACGATCGTGCTCGTCGGGCTCGCCCACGGGCTCTCTGGATCGGTCTCGAGCGCCCTCACGGCCGCCGGAGTTAACGGACCGGCGGTGGGAGCTCTTTCGGGGATGGTCGCATCGAATCCGTCCGGCGCGCTCTTCGGCGCGTTCCTCGGCGAGAACCCGATGGCGCTCTACATCTCCTACCTGCCGCCGGCCCTCCAGAGCCAGATCGCGCCGGCCATCTCCACCCTGACCTCGCGGGCGTTCTTCCCGAATGCGGTCGCCCCGGCCTTCCTTCAAGGAATCGACGTCGCGTTCGAGATATCTGCGGGTCTGACGGCCCTCGCCGCCGTCGTCTCGCTCCTGCGTGGGGGCCGGTATGTCCACGAGCTCCATTCGACCCAATCCCCTACCCGCACCGGGAAACCGACCGGTGGCGCGGAACCGTCGGTCCCCCCCGTGGGGGACCCCGTCGTGTCACCGAAGTGATTTCGGACCGCTTCCCCGCGCCAGCTGGCTCGGGTCGAGAGGCCGAATCCGATCGGCGTATCTTACTCGGAGGTGGGGCAAAGGCCGGCTCGGTCTAGAAACTTTATCGCTCGCAGTCGCCCCTGCTCCGCTGGGTCGAAGGGATGAAGAACACCCTCAAGGAGCAGCTAGAGAACTCGGCTCACCCCGTCTTCGGGACCTGGATCTCGTCCTCGTCGGTCGTGTGCGTCGACGCGCTGAAAGAGATGGGGTTCGACTGGTTCATGATCGACACCGAGCACTCCCAAGTGAACCCCGAGACGGTAGCCGCGATGATCGCCGCGGTCGGAAGTTCCGGGCCGACACCGCTCGTGCGCGTCGGCAACGTTGACCAGTACCTGATCAAGCAGGCCTTGGACGCCGGCGCCCATGGAATCCTAGTCCCACTCGTGAGCTCCGAAGCCCAGGCGAGGGCGGTCGTCGCGTTCGCGAAATACCCGCCCCAGGGGATCCGGGGTGCTGCGGCTGCGGCGTCATCGCGGTACGGCCGGGAGCTCGCCTCGTACCTCCGAAACGCGAACGCCGAGACCCTGGTCGGAGTCCAGATCGAGACCCGGGAAGCGCTAGACAACCTCGAGGCGATCGCGGGCGTGCCGGGCGTCGATGTATTGTTCGTTGGGCCGACGGACCTCACGCTGAGCCTGGGTCTATTGGACGATCGGAAGAACCCGCGGGTGCGCGAAGCGATGCGGAACGTGGTCGAGGTCTGCGAGGCGCACCGGAAGGTGCCCGGGACGCTGGTGATCGACGCGGAGGAGAAGCGGCGGGCGGTCGAGCTCGGCTTCCGGTTCATCTCGCTCGCATCGGATGTACGATTCCTGCTGGACGGCGCGAAGACGTACCTGAACTACTGAGGCGAACGGCGGCCTCCCCGAAGGGGACGCCGACCGGTCCGTTCACTCCCGAGTCCTTGCCCCTTCGTTCCCCGCGAGTTCGTCGACAGAATCTGTTGGAGTCGCTCGCGTACCCGGTGGTGCTCCGACCTCGGCAATGGGGGAAAGTCCCGGCTGACCACCGACGTCGCCCCGCTCGGAAGGGGTTTTTCAACCACCTCCCCGCGAATCATCTGCTCGTTCAGCGGGTCTCCCTTTCGGTGCGGGGCCAAGTGGAAGTGGAGATGAGGGATGCCGTCCCCGAACACGTACACGTAAACCACCTCCGAATCCGTTGCGTCCCGAAGCGCGCGGCTCGTGCGCGCGAGCACCCGGCCAAGCGTTCGGGCTTCCTCCCCGGCGAGATCGGTCACGTACGGGATGTGGCGTTTCGGCTCGAGGTAGGAGAACCCGGCGACCTCCCCCTCAAGGACGGCGGTCAGCCGCCACAACGGGTCCTCCCAGACTTGGACCCGCCCGAGCTCAGCGTCCCCTTCCACCCCCTTGCACAGGATGCAATCGACCATTTCTCGCTCCCCAGGGTCCTCTGACCGGACACGATGACTTGAACCCGGAGGTGAGAGTACAAGCTCTGCTTATTGTCGAATCTGTCCCGGATCGAGGCCCGGTCGGTACGTTGCCGCCGGGCTCTCGGGGGCGTCGGGTTCCCGGCAGGGTTGAGGAGCATCAGACCGGAGGCTGCCCAAAGGAGGTGAATGCGTACAGGAATCCATCCCCCGCCCCCACGTAGACGCCCGTGTCCAGGACCAACGGGGCGGTCGTGAGACCCGCCTCCGTTGGATACCTCCATCCGGCGATATCCCAGAACGTCTTCTGGGCTCCGATCGTGCCCGCCGCGTCCTCGAACACCGTCACGCCCTCGGTGCTCGCGAGCCCGACGATCGGCGATCCGATCGAGAAGTTGAACTGCTCCGTTCCCTTCGACCCACGCAGGACGTAGAGGTATCCGTCATCGGATCCGACCCATAGGAAACCCTTGTTGTCCACGGTGGGAGTGACCTGGACCGGCCCACCGGTTTCGAATGACCAGTGGAGAGCGCCGGTTGTCTGTTCGACCGCGTACAGCAGGTCGTCATTGGATCCAAAGTACACGATCCCGTTCGCGAGCATCGGCGACGCGGTTACGGCTCCAGCGGTGGAATAGGTCCAGACGGTCCGACCGCTGGACGCGTTCAAGCTGACCAGGTCGCCGTTCGACTCGCCGACGAAGAGACGATCGGTCGTGGGGTTCAGTGCGGGTGCGGCCGGGACCCCACTCGCCAGCGTGACGGACCACGCGACGGACCCCGTTGACTCGTTGACCGCTTCGATGACGCCCTTGGTCGAGCTGACGTAGATCTCCCCGCCGCTGTAGACCGGTGCCGAGACGTTTCCCCCGATATGAGTCGACCAATCGAGCGTGCCGCTCGACGTGCGGATGGCGTACAAGGTGCCGTCCGCCGCCCCGACGAAGACGAGGCCCAGCGTCGGATCGACCGCGGGCGAGACGTCGATCGATGCGGAAGTCGAGAGCGTGAAGTTCCAGAGCATGCCGCCGTTGTGGATCTCGACCGCGTAGAGGTTGCCCTGGGTGTCCCCGACGTACGCCACGCCGTCGGCCACGACCGGGGAGGCGTTGATTGGAGCCGCCGCGTGGAATCGCCAGGCCAGGGGGATCCACAGGGGATTCAGCCCCCCAGGGAAGATGATCTGGTGGAGCAGGGGGTCGTTCGGTTCGTATCCGTCGTGACCCGGGCTGTAGCCCAGCTGGTCCCAGCTGTTGGCAATATTAATCGGCGCACTCGAGGCTTCGCCGGTCTTCTGGGCTGTGGCCACGATAGAGGAGGGTCCGAACACTGCCCACGTGGGGATGACCACCTCGGTCGTAGGCAGCGCGCCCTCGGGCGTCGACTTGACCGTAGCGAGCGTCGTGTTGAGGAACGATATCTTCACCTTAACCGACCGACCGAACCCCCCTCCGTTCACCGTCACCGTCCCACCGGGAGCCACATACGACGGCGTGGCCTCGAGGTGAGGTCCCTGGGTCGAGTAGTTGACATCAAAGTTCACCAAAGAGGTGTTGAGACCCGTTTGTCCGCTCACCGAGACGGGGTTGGCGAACACCTCGTAAGAGCCCCCGGCTTTGGGGACCGGGAAAGTCATGGTCCACGAGGTCGAGAGCCCGCCCGGGGTGCCCAAATCGGCGAGGTTGAAGATGGGGCCCGGAGACCATCTCCCGGTCGCGGCATCCCACCAGGGTCCGGCGGGACCGCTGGACTGGATCCCCACGTCAACGGCGGTCACTCCGCGAGAGTCGGTCGCGTTTCCGTAGACCGTCAGATCCCCATTGGGGTTGGGCAATTCCGCCCCCTGGGCCGGCGAGCTGATCGAACTGGTCGGGAGGATCGCGTCGTTCCCCCCGCCCACGGCGAAGTCGTAGAGGAACCCGTCCGACGAGGCGATAAGGACGTTCCCGTCCGATACCGCGGGAGAGGAGGCGATCCATCCGCCCGTCTGGTATGAATACAATTGCGTCCCTCCTGCCAAGGAAAGCACATCGAAATCTCCTCCGACGTCCCCCGTCACGACGACGGCGGTATCGCCCATCCCTGCGATGGCGGGCGAAGCGATGGATTCCGTCTGGGTGGGATCCTTGTACATCCAGATCTCCGCGCCCGTGGTCGCGTTGAGGTCGAACAGCCCATAGGCGAACCCGAACACAACGTTCGTTCCGTCGAGGGCCGGGGTCGAACGTGACTGGCCGTAGCCCGCCCCGATGATTCCGGCCAGCGCATTAAAGTCGGTCTCCCAGATCAGCGTCCCGTTATTGAGGTCAATCGCGTAGGCAATCCCGGCCTTGTTCGTGACGTAGATCACCCCTTGGGCGAAGCCGTTCTTTCCCGGGGGCGAGATCATGGGGCCCGCTCCGACGTCATCGTCCGCGTCATCGGGGTTGTAGCACTGGAACCGCCAGACTAGCTGGCCCGTGAGGGCGTTCACGGCATAGATCGACGAATCCGGGTCCGAAGTCCCCACAAAGACCATCGGGACACCGCTGGCGTTCAGGGTATAGGAGACCGAGTCCCACTCACCCGGGCCGGGCGTGTGGAATTTGTCGAACGTCCACTCAATGGAACAGTTGCCTACGTTGATGGCGATTAGGGGCCCGGCAATGTTACCGTCGCTGGCCGAGCCAATGAACAGACTCGTCACCCCGTTCGGCAGGGTGGCGATCGTCGGGGTCGATTCGGAGTCCTCCGGCAGAGCGACCGTGCATTGGGTGGCCCCCGTGGTGGCGTTGAACTTGTACAATGTCGCGGTCGTGAACGGAACGATGTAGACCGACCCGTCGTGCACCAGAGGGGAAGAGCGAATCGGCGAGCCGAGCCAGAGACCCCATACGATCTGGCCATTGGCGAGGTTGATGGCCAAGACGTTGCCGGTCTCGGTCCCGACATAGACGAGCGTAATGCCCAGAATGGAGTCGTAGGCCACCGCTGGAGAGTCGAGAGCTCCCCCGTACAGGTTCGTGTCCCAAGCGACTCCCATCGATGACGCGTTCACCGTGGAGAGGGGACTATTGTTCGCGTACCCGGACAAGTACGGGTTCTGATGGAGCTCCGGCCAATCGTACCGGTTGGTCTTGGGGATGCTCAGAGGGAGCTTGGCGAAGGCCGCCACGGGAGAGGCCGTGAGGTGGCTACCCGCTCCTTCCGCGGCTGAGACGATTTGTCCGCCGAGCGAGGCGGTCGTGGGTACCAGGAATAGAATCGCAACCGCCACCGCGATGGACGCGGGAGCCAGGGGGCTCCGGTTCGCTCCGGGTGCGAATGGGGCTGCCGTCATGCGGCCGCGAGAGAAGGATTGGTCTATCTAACTTTCTATACGAACAAATCGCCCTTCGAGAGGGGGGCGAATCCCGGGAGAGGTCCAAGGGCCTTCGCGATCGCGGGACCGTAGCGAGCCGGACCGTTGACGGCCGGAGCATGATGGTACGTTGGGTCAGCTCGACGTGCCGCCAGATTTCCGACGCGACGACGCTCGATAGTCGCGATCGAGCGCCCGTCCGTAATTCCGCCACATTTCGCACAGCTCGCGCTCGAGCTCCCCCCGGCGAGGGTTCGGCTCGCCGATGGCGGTCGGGCTGCGGCGGCCCCGGGCGACCAGCCGGGTCCCTCCCTCCGGGAGCTCACGCAGCGTGTAGTCGAGGCTCCAGTCCCGATGGCTACCGGTGATTTCGGCATGCCAAGCGTCCGGGGGATGCTTCGTCACGACGACATGGCTCCACATCCAGCCGCCCGGCTCTTCCTCGAGGTCCTCGTAGACGACGCCGCTCCTCGAGCGGTGGACGATTTTCCGGACGAAATTCTCCTTCGAGAGCTTCGCATCGTCGGGGGAGTAGTCCAAACACCAGTGGTAGACGAATTCGAGCGGAGCGGAGAACGTTCCTCCGAACTCGTACGTCGCCGTCCGACGCTTCGAGGTGCGGGATTGGCTCGCGCCCACGCGCGCCATGCTCCGTTACGCCGAGGTCGGGGCGGCCGGCTTCGGGCTCTTCGCCTTCGCCGGTGGGGCTTTCGACTCCGAGTATCCGCAGTGACCGCACGAGCGCCGGTCGGCGTGCTCGGCGAGGAAGATCCCTGGCCCGCACTTCGGACAGGACTTGTGGGTACGACTGAGCGCTTCGCCCTTTATTTCATAGAGTCCGACCCTCGCCTTCGCCATCGGGCTCACTCCTTCTTCTCGGCCGGGGCGGCCTCCGGTTCCTTGGGGGCCTCCGGCTTCGCCGGGGCTTCGGCCGGGGCGGCTCCCGCCTTCGCGACCTTTTCCTTGAGTCCGTTCCGAACGAGGATATGCTCGCGTTCCGTGACCTTCGCCGCCTCTGAGCTCTCGTAGACCATCGCGTCGCCGCGGGTGACCGCGGTGCCATAGCGTGCGTGCATCCTCTCGATGATCACGCGGTCCTTCGGCGCCTTCACCACCTTCGCGAGCTCGTTGCGCACGGCATCGCGGCTCGGCGTCGCGGCCGTGGCGTGCGCGACCTCGAACCGATACTCGTGGCGCTTCAGGAGCGGGTTCGCGCGCTCCTCGAGGATCTTAATCTCCACGGCTGATTCTCCTGGGCTCCATTTGACGGATGAGGTGACGCACGTGCTCCTTCGCGATCGCGTCGACCTGTACGAAGGAGGCCCCCTCACCCGGGATGCCATATATAACGGTGGCCCCGGCGGGGAGCGACTCGATGAGCGCGAGCGAGCCGAGGTCCTCCTCCCCGTCTACTTCGATCAGTCCGCCCCTCGCCTTGACCAGCTCCCGGACCGCGCTGCGCAGGCCCTCGGTGAGGAGGCCCGGCGGGTTCCGGACCCGCACGGTCCGACGGGCCGCGAGCGGCGCGAAGGCGTCGGCGGGGACGGGTTCTTGGCGGCGCGTCTTGTAATCGACGATCGCGAGGAGAGGCGGATGGCCGAGCTCGATCGCCCGGCGGGTCACCTGGTCGCCGCACGTCGCGAACAGGTCGAGCGCGAGTAGGCGTCGGTCGGCCTCCGCGCCGGCATAGACCGGCCCGTACTTCTCGGCGAGCGTGGCCCGCAGAGACTCCGGGACGGCCCACGCGCGCTCGTCACTTGACGCGGAGCGCGTACCGGCCCGCGGCATGGATCCCCATCTTCCGCGCGATCTCCGACTTCTCCGGGTCGATGACCACAAGGTATCCCTGCCACTCCCGGGAGACCTCGCCGCCGCACCGGGGGCATTTCGCCTGATCGGTGATCGTGTTGCAGTTCTTGCACGCCTTGAGGTTGATCATCGTTTCACCCGGCGGCCGGCGCTTCCTTGCCCGCGGACTTGGCGGCCGGCTTCTTGGGCGGGGCGGCGGCTCTCCGTCCTCCCTTCTCCTCGGACTTCTTGTGCGCTTCTTGGATCCATTCGAGCCGGCCGAGGGCGGGCTGCCGCATCGTCAGCCCGATGCGGCTGTCGCGCGGAGAGATTTCGGAGAGCGAGAGCGAAACGACGCGTGCTCGCACACGGTACCCGACCTTGAGGTCCTTCTTCGACTCGATCCCGACGAGCCGCTGGTTGTGCTCGTCGATGTTGACCCGGTCGTCCATGATTTGTGAGACATGGAGCAGCCCGTCGAGCGGTCCGAACCGGACGAACGCACCGAACTTCCGGATCTCGACGACCGACCCCTCGACGACCTCCTGGATCTCGGGCCGGAAGAGGAGTGCCTGGTACTCGACCTCCTGGTAGACCCCCCCGTCGCCGTGGATGATGTGGCCCTCGCCGATCGGTCGGACGTCCCGGATCGTCACCGCGAGGCTCTGGCCGTCGACCAGCTTGCCCTCGAATTGCTGCTGGGCGAGTTCGGTGAGCACGCTCTCGAGCTCGGGCCCAAGGCGTTCCGGGGGGATGCGAACGACGTCGCGTCGATGATCCAAGTAGTACATTCGGGCCGCGCGAGCGGGGGGGTCTATAAGATAGTTGGGGTCCGGGGGGTACGGGAATCCTGTCGCTCGGGCGCGAAACTTTCGTTGCACGAGGACCGGAATCGATTCCGCGAGACCTCACCTAGGATGCTCACCCTACGTGCGCGCTCATTATGCCCGCAGTACCCGTCCGCCCTACTGTGACGCTCCCTGCGGAGGAGATCGCGATCTCCGCTGAGAACCTCCGCCACACCTACGACCGCCGCCACTTCGCCCTGGATGGTGTCGGATTCACTGTGCGCCGGGGGGAGGTCTTCGGACTGCTGGGACGGAACGGCGCGGGGAAGTCCACCCTGATCAAAGCGATGACCACGCTGATCCAACCCACTTCGGGGACGCTCCGCGTGCTCGGGATGGACCCCGCGCGGGACGGTCAGCAGATCCGGCAGAGGATCGGCGTGGTCCAGCAGGCCGAGTCGTTCGACTTCACGACGGTGGAAGGGAACCTCAACATCTACGGCGTCTTGTGGGGGCTACCGAAGTCGGAGCGGGTGCGCCGACGCGAACAGCTGCTTTCCCGCTTCGATCTGACGGAGATCCGTCGACGCCGCGCGTTCGACATCTCGGGCGGTCAGAAGCGCCGGGTCCAGGTCGCCCGGGAGTTCATGCACGACATGGAGATTCTGTTCTTGGACGAGCCGACCGTGGGCCTCGACGTCATCATGCGACGCACGCTCCTCGATTCAATCCGGGCCGAGGTGCGTCGCGGACTGACGGTCGTCTTTACGACCCACAATCTCGAGGAGGCCGACTACCTGTGCGACCGAGTGGCGGTCATTGACGAGGGCCACATCCTACTCCTGGACGAGGTCGAGAATCTGAAACGGCTCTATGGCGGGAAGAAGACCATCGACATCACGGTGGGGGGCAAAGATCCCGCCCCGTTCTTCGCGAGGCTACCCGAAGCACTGGGCGGCGGGTCGTCCGTTCGAACGAACGCGTCCTCGGCCGTCATCCTGACCGACGACCCGAAGCAGGCACTCGCGACGATCGTCGAGCTCTCTCGTTCGCTCGGGGTTCAGATCGAGTGGCTGAACGTGCGCACGAACACCCTGGAGGACGTCTTCCTCCGATCGGTTCGACATCGGGAGGGAGAGAATGGCGCTGCCTAACCTGCTCCGCCTGATCTACCGGAACATCATCGTCAACACCGACCCCGGGAGCCTCGTCATCCTGGTCGGCCTTCCCGGTATGTACCTTGTCTTCTTCGGATTCGGATTCCAATCGCTCGCCGGTGGGAGCGCCTCCGGGACGAGCTATCTCTCGTTCCTCACCCCCGGCATCATGGCGTTCCAGGTCGTGATGGCGGGCACGGTGGGTGGCAGTATGCTCTGGGCCGACCGCCGCTGGGGGATGCTGGCCCAGCTCCTCTCTGGTCCGTTCACTCGCCTCGAGTACCTGCTGGGGATCATGCTCACCTCGATGGCCTTCGGTCTGGGCGGTTCCCTCGTGATGCTGGGCGTGGCCTTCGTTCTCATCGGCTCCATCCCAACCCATGCGTTCGCGCTCGCGGTGATCTTCGGCACGATCGTCGTCGGCTCGATCTTCTTCGGCGCGATGATGCTTCTCCTCGCCGCCCTGGTGAAATCGAACACCGCGTACAACAGCATCCAGATCCTGCTGATCTTCGTCGTCAACTTCGCCAGCACCGTCTTTTACCCTCTCTCGAGCAGACTCCCACTCGTCCTTCGAGTCCTGTTTGAGGTGAACCCGCTCACCTACGTCGCCGACGCGGTCCGGGGAGGTTACACCGGATCCCTCGACCTCACGGACGGCTACCAGTTGGTCGTCCTCCTCGTGGAGACGACCATCGTGCTCGCGTTCGCGGTCCGGGCCTATTTGCGGTCGGACCTATCGTACGAGTGAGGGACGATCTGGCCGATCCCCGCGAAGCGATCGGCAGCCCGAGGGCACCGTCAGTCGTCGCGATCGAACCCGATCCGTCGCTCGCGAGGACGAGCGGGGACTTTAGGTCGAGGAGTCTCCCCTACATCCGCGCGGCGAAGAGCTTGATCAGGTCACGACAGCGACACGAGTACCCCCACTCGTTGTCGTACCACGCGAGGACCTTGAGGCAGTTCGAGCCCACAACCCGTGTGGAGCGCGCGTCGACGATGGCGGACCGCGAATCGCCCCGGAAGTCCACGGAAACGAGCTCCTCCTCGGTGTAGCCCAGAATCCCCTTCATGGGGCCCTCGGCCGCCCGCTGGAACGCCGCATTGACCTCTTCGACAGTCACCGGCCGTCCCGTATTGACCGTCAGGTCCACCAGGCTGACGTTCGGGGTGGGTACTCGCAAGGAGTACCCGTCGAGCTTGCCCTTCAGTTCCGGAATGACTAGGTGCAGTGCCACGGCGGCGCCGGTGGTGGTGGGGATCATCGACAGCGCAGCGGCGCGCGCGCGGCGCAAATCCTTGTGCTGCAGGTCGAGCAGCCTCTGGTCGTTCGTGTAGGAGTGGGCGGTGGTCATCATCCCGGTGGTGATTCCGAACTCGTCCAGGATTACTTTGGCCACCGGCGCGAGGCAGTTCGTCGTGCAGGACGCGTTCGAAACGACATGATGCGTGGCCGGGTCGTACGTACGATCGTTCACACCGAGAACCAGGGTCGTGTCGGGATCCGTGGCGGGCGCCGAGATCAGGACCTTCTTCACGGGGCCGCGAAGGTGTTTGCGCGCCTCGGAGCCCTTCGTGTACAGCCCGGTGGACTCCACCACGATCGACGCCCCGACCGACTCCCAGTCCAGCTCCGCCGGAGTCTTGCCTTTGAAGACCTTGAAGCTCTTGCCGTCCACAGAAATCGTGTCTTCGGTGTGCGTGATCTGGTTCGGAAGATTGCCGAGAATCGAGTCGTACTTCAGCAAGTACGCGAGCGTTTTCGCGTCAGTGATGTCGTTGACCGCGACCACTTCGATCTCCGGGTCGCCCAACGACGCGCGGAAGATGTTCCGGCCAATGCGCCCGAATCCATTGATGCCGACCCGTACCGCCATGGTGGTCTCAGAGCCCGTCAGCGGAGGCAACTTAAAGGAGTTCCTCGAGGGTTTCGGTCCCGGCCTCGCCGAGCCTAAATCCTAGGGGCATGTCCGGGGTCGATTCCTATGGATTTCCGTCTCTCCGACGAGGAAGTGGCATTCCAGGCGGCGGTCCGACGGTTCGGGGACAAGGTGCTGCGCCCGAACGAGGTCAAGATCGACACTGAGGCCACGATCCCTCCCGAGATCCTCCATGCGATGGCCGACCTCGGCCTGCTCGCGATGATGGTCCCCGAGGAGCTCGGCGGGATGGGCGCGTCGGCGGCCTTGACTGAGATCGCGGCCGAGGAAATCGGTCGGGGAGACTCGTCGATGGCGACGGCGGTGTTCTTCCTGCTCGAGGCCGGATGGGGACACATCCTGGCCCGTCACGGGCAGGAAGCGGTGAAGCCCGAGGTGCTGCCGCCGGTATGCCAGGGGAAGGCGTTCCTCGGCATCGCCACGACCGAGCCCACCGGAGGGAGCGATCTCGGCGGCATGCGGACGACCGCGCGACGGGACGGCGACGCATTCGTCGTGCGCGGCGAAAAGTCGTTCATCTCCGGGGTCGAGGAGGCGAAGGCGCTCGGCGGCGGACACCTGACCCTCGCGAAGGACGGGGCGCACGGCTACAACTTCCTCTACGTTCCAACCCGCACCGAGGGCATCGACACCCAGCGATTTCACAACATGGGACGGATGGGGATCTCGACCGGGGGCCTATCGTTCCACGACGCACGCGTTCCGGCGAAGTACCTGCTCGGTTCGGAAGGTAAGGGGTTCGAGTACGCGATGGAGGGGTTCACGGTCGCCCGGACGTTCGTCGCCGCGGCGTGCATCGGCGCCGCCGAGCGGGCGCTCGAGACCGGCATGGCGTACATCAAGGAGCGACCCGTGTTCGGTCGGCCCCTGGGGAAGTTCGAGGGCATCCAGTTCGAGCTCGTCGATCTGTGGACGCAGGTCGAGGCGGTCAAGTGGCAGTGCCGGCGGGCGGCGTGGCTCCTCGACACCTACACCTTGAAAGGCGACACGTCGCATCGCAGCGAGGTCGATCGCGCGGTCGCGGCGGTAAAGCTCACCGCCCCGCCGCTCGCGTTCGAATGCGTCAAGCGCGTGATGATGTGGTTCGGTGCGGCGGGCTACACCAAGGAAGTCGGCCTCGAGCTCGGTCTGCGCGGGGTCATGTCGTACCTCGTGGGCGCCGAGGGCGGGCTCAACATCATGCGGATCATCCTGGGCCGGGAGCTCTTGGGCAAGGAGTTCGTCCCGTACAAGTGAAGTCGAGATGAGTCCGGGCGCGGCGGGGCGGCGGGAACCGATCCGGGAACGCGAATTCCACGAGTGGCTGGCCCGTCATCTTCCGTCGGGTCGTGCCGGGCTCCTCCCGATCGGCGACGACGCGGCGGCGCTCCCGACGCCCCACGGGCGGGTCGCCGTCCTCACCACGGACTCGCTGGTCGAAGGCACCCACTTCCTTCGGGACTCCCCTCCGGGTCGGATCGGCGCGGCCTCGGTCGCGGTCAGCCTCTCCGACCTCGCGGCGAAAGGGGCCGAGCCGGCGGCGATCCTGCTCGCGGTCATCGTCCCCCGGGGGACCCCGGTGGGCTGGGCACGGTCGCTCGTGGAAGGGGCGGAACGGTGCGCCGAGCGGTTCGGCGCCTCGATCGCGGGTGGAGACACCAAGCCCGGTCCCGTCCGGACCGTGGTTAGTTTCGGGCTAGGTTGGGGGAGGGTAGGGCGTCTCGCCCCGCACAGCGGGGCCCGAATCGGCGATGTCGTGGTCACCACGGGAACCGTCGGGCGAGGAGGGGTCGCCGCGGCCCATCTTGCGGACGGGATCCCGCCTCGCCCTTCCGCGCTCGCTGAGCTCGTGGAGATCCGGCCCAGGGTCCGGGAAGGGATCGCCCTCTCCCGATGGGCCCACGCGATGGTCGATA
>JASHQX010000100.1 GCA_030038895.1 Thermoplasmata archaeon | reverse complement strand
CTCGCACGCCGGCACGGTTCCCTGGTCATCGCGGACGAGGTGATCACGGGGTTCCGCCTTCGGCGCGGCACGATCCACGAATCGCTCGATCTCGCGGCGGACCTCGTCACGCTCGGCAAGGTAGTCGGAGGCGGAATGCCCGTGGGGGTCTACGGGGGTCGCCGCGCGGTCATGGAGACGGTCGCCCCGCTCGGACCGGTCTACCAGGCCGGGACCCTCTCCGGTCATCCGCTCGCGATGGCGGCCGGAAAGGCGATGCTCGACCGGCTCACCCCCTCGGTCTACGCCGCGCTCGAGCGTTCGGGCTCGGCTCTCGAGGGAATGCTCACCCGGCTCGCAGAGGAAGAACGCGTCCGCCCGTTCACCGTCCAGCGAGTCGGCTCGATGGTGGGAATCTTCTTCGCCTCCGGACCGATCGAGGACCTCGCGGGCGCCGAGCGCTCGGACCGCGCACGCTACGCTCGATTCTTCCACGCGAGCCTCGACCACGGCGTCTACCTCCCGCCCTCCGCGCTAGAGACGACGTTCGTCTCCGCCGCGATCCAACCGCGTGACCTCCTCTCGGCGGAAGACGCCTTCCGGGCCGGGTTCCGAGCGGCGCGAAGGGCGCGGCGATGAGGCGGGACCGACTCGTCCGGGCCCTCCGGGGGGAACCGACCGACACGACCCCGATCTGGCTGATGCGGCAGGCCGGGCGCCACCTCCCCGGATACCGGAAGCTGCGCGAGGCGCACCCGCTAATCGAGATCGCCCGCACGCCCGAGCTTGCCGCCGAGGTAACACTCGAGCCCGTCCGCCGGTACGACGTCGACGCCGGGGTCGTGTTCGCCGACATCTCGCTTCCGTTCCTCGGGCTCGGGGTCCCGTTCTCGATCGACCCCGGGCTCGGCCCGGTGGTTTCCCACCCGGTCCGCTCCCGCTCGGACGTGGAGAACCTGACCGAGTTCGACGCGCGTACCTCCGTTCCGTTCGTCGGGAAGGCGATCGAGCGGTTTCTCGAGCTCGAATCGGAGCGGCCGATCATCGGGTTCGCGGGGGGCCCGTTCACCCTCGCCTCGTACCTCATCGAGGGCGGACCGTCCCGGGAGTACACGGAGACCAAGCGCCTTCTCTACTCCGACCCGGCCACGTTCGACCGCCTCATCGAACGGCTCGTACGGATGACGGTCGACTATCTCCGGCTCCAGGCCGAGAGTGGAGCGGCCGTCCTCCAGTTGTTCGACACCTGGGTCGGGGCGGTCTCCCCGGCCGTATTCGAGCGGCACCTCCTCGAGCCCCTCCGGTCGATCTTCGAGAATCTCCGCGCCCTCGGGCGGCCAACGATCTACTTCTCCACGGGTTCGTCGCACCTTGTCGAGCTCCTCGGCCGCACCGGCGCCGACGCGCTCGGGGTGGACTGGCGGGAACCCCTCGGCCGGGTTCGATCCCGGGTGGGACCCGGGATCGCGCTGCAGGGGAATCTCGACCCCGGGGTGCTCCTCGGATCGAGCGAGACGGTCCGGCATGAGTCCCGTCGGGTACTCGACGAAGTGCCGGACGGTCGCTCGCACGTCTTCAATTTAGGCCACGGCATTCTCCCCGAAACGGACCCGGAGCGAGTGCGCGATCTCGTCGAGTTCGTGCACTCTGCCGGCCGGGAGCTAAGGAAGCGATGACCTCCCCAACTCCCGCCGATACGGCCGGCGTGCTCCTGATGGGATACGGGAGCCCCAACGGCTCGGAAGACCTTTCGGAGTACCTCACGGAAGTGCTGCACGGCCGCCGTCCCTCCAAGGAGATGGTCGCGGAGTAGGAAGCGTTCGGGGAGCTCACGGAGCTCGAGTTGCTGAAGGTGGGGGACGATAGAGCCCCCGACCGTAGACCCGGACCCCTCGAACCACGCGAACCGACGGGCGCAGCGAAACCGCGGGGCTCAGCCCAGGGGCAGACCCTCGAGCGTGAGCAGCCGCCCGACCGGGTACTCGCCGACCCGGTTCGCCCGCCCCCACGGGGAGCGGTCGTAGAAGAAGGCGAGGCGCGCGACGGGATCCGCGGCGAACTTTGGGTTGGTCCGGACCCGCTGCTCGAACTCGGCCTTGAGGGAGGGATCCCGGGCCATCTCCTCCCGAGCGCGTTGCTCGAGGACGTAGGCCTCGCCCCGCTCCTTCTGCTCGAAGATCGCATCGAAGAACCCCCAGCGGAGCGCGGAGTCGGGCGCTTCGGGCTCCAGCCAGTGGATCACGACCCGCGACAGCCGCTGGTCGAGGGGCACGACGGCCGACCCGGCGGGGAACGTCAAGGTCTCCGTCGTCCGAGGGCACTCACCGAACGCAGCGGATTTCGCGTCGACCGGTCCGCCGCTCACGATCGGGTGGCGTCCTTCGAACGGGTGCAAGGGCCAGCGCAGGCCGACACAGCGGTACCGCTCTACCTTCCCCGTCCAAGACGCGGTCGTACGCCGGAACGCGACGCTGTGCGCCTCCAGCACCTCGACCACCCGCGTCCACTCCGGAGGAACGATGTACCCGGCGGGCGGGGTCACGGACGTGATCACTTTGGCCCCGGTCTCCATCGGGAGCAGGGCTTCCCAGGGTTCGGAATCGTACCGGACCGCCAGCGTCCCCGATACCTCGGAAAGGTATCGCGTGTAGCGAACGCCATGGAAGAGCACGCGGGTCGACTCGCCGCTGGGCCCGAGCGCGAGCGGGAACGGTTCGCGGCGACCCTCGTCCGAGCCCAGCCGGGCGGCCGCCCGGTCCGCCTCGCGGTTCAGCTCGATCAGCCGGGCCGTCTCCCGGTTCAAGAGTTCCAGCAGGGCGCGCAGGATGGCGTGGTTGCCGGTGACCCGGGTCCGGTACTCCTTGAGCATGTGCAGTTCGACGAGCAGTCCGGGCCGGCCCTCCAAGATCATGTAGCCGGTCGAGAGGCGCGGGGGGTTCTCGTGAAAACGGAGTCCCTGGGACGGATCGGAGTCATCCTTCAGGAACACAGCCTCCGGGAAGGCGAGGTGGCGCGCCGCGTCGACTTGCCGAGCGAGCTCGGGGGTCACGGCCTCCCGTAGCCACGCGGCCGTCGCCGGAGCGACGTTGGGAGTGGTGTCGGCCACGAAGGTGACGTCGTACTGGAAGTCGGCCCCATCCGTGACGTGGTCGTCGACGAAGAAGTCCGGTAACCAGCGGTGGAACATCTTGAGGAACGCCCGAGTCTCGGGCGCATCGGCTTTCATGTAATCCCGGTTCAGGTTGAGGTTGGTCGCGTTCGCGCGCCAACCCATGAACTCGGGTCCATTCTGGTTGATCCGGTGGTACTCCGACCTGCGCTCGTGGCCGTCGACGTTGTAGACGGGGACGAAGAGGAAGACCACGCGGTCGAGTAGGTGCGCGGCCTCCGGGTCCCGTAGGATGTCCCGGAGCAGCGCGAGGCACGCATCCTTGCCGTCCATCTCGCCGGCGTGGATCGAATTCTGGACGAGTAGGACCGCGCGTCCCGAGGCGTGGACGCTCGCCGGATCGAAAACGCCGTCGTGGGAGGCGATGACGATCTTGAGGTCCCGGCCCTGTCCCGACCGGCCGAAGTCCTCGATTCGGACCTTCGCAGGGTAGGCCGCCGCGAGGCGGTCCAGATAGGCGAGGGTCCCCGCATAATCGGGGGTCGTCCGATATCCACCGATCTCGGCCGGCGTCCGCCAGTCCACAGCATCGTCCGAAGTGTTCATCCCGACTCCCGGAGGGGATTCGGAGCCAGCCCATCTGCCTTGCCGCTCCGCCTGCCAAAATCAGCGCTCGACTCCGCAGGGCCCTCGGGCCCACCCTCTCCTCGAGTTGCTTCCGGATCCCGCGGGGTACGGCCACCGCGCCCAGCGTCACCTGCTCCTAGCGAAGACGTAGTGGACTTCGGGTCCGGTGGTTCGAGTCGGGCAAGCGTCCGACTCGCTCTACTCACTGAGGCTCTTGGTGGTCTCGTGAAGGCGCCGCGCCATCTCCGTGATCAGGGCCCGCAACACCTCGGGTTCGCGGGTCATAGACCCCCAGAAGTCCCAGCGGGTCAGCACCAGGCACCGGCTCGGGGCCGCCGCCACCACGTCCGCGGTCCGCGGCAGCTCCTCGAAGAGCGCCATCTCCCCGAAGAAGGCTCCCGGCGCGAGGGTCGCGATGACCTTGCCGTCCCTCTTGACCTCCACGCGGCCATCCAGGATGAGGAAGAAGCCGAGGCCCTTCTCCCCCTTGGTCACGATCCGGTCGCCGGCGACATACGAACGGAGCGTGCCGGACCGGGCGACCGTCTTGAGGTCCTTACCGGAGAGGTGCGAAAAGAGCGGGACCGAAGTTAGTTGACCGATCACAGCCTCTTCTTCGGACTTGTCCATGCGGCCCGAGAAGTCGGTCCGCTGGATAAACCCCACCTAGTCCCTCTCTCGTTCGGGCGCCGGTGGATGCGAGAACCACCGGACCGGATTTCGCGCAGAATGCGTGGAAAGCGGTCGATTTCCACCGGGAGTTACGGAATCCCACAAGCCTCCGTTCGGTGGGAATAACTCCCCGGAATTCGTCTCCCACTTGGAAAGGAACCTGGAGGAACGAACATGTCGATGGTCGGTCCAGAAGCGGCCCTTGTCCGCGGGCGAATGGCCCCCCGGATGGGACTCGAGGCGTACGCTCGTCTCGAATACTCTCATGAAGATCCGGTGCGTGTCGAGACCAGGAGCCTCGCGGGCGCCCTCGCGGGTCACTACACCGGACGACTGGCCCGGAGAGCGGGGCTCGGCGCCGTCGGGCAAGTGAGTCCCTACGCCCGCGGACGTGATCGGAGAAGCTCTCGCTGGTCAGGATTCCTCGGGATGCTCGCTCTGGGGTACCGCCGCAAGAGCGCCCGGCGCGAGCCGGGGATGGTGGCCGGGCTCGGCATCGGAGACGGGAGAGAGCGGGGGGCGCGGGGTCGGGCCGGGAGCGGGGGAGGCGCACGTGAACCAAGATCGGCCGAACGAGACCTCGTACTGGCCGCCGTCCCTGTCCGCGCACGGCACGATGACTAGCGAACTCCCGCCCGAAGAGTGATGCGACTCGAACTTGGGGGAGCGGCGCTCGAACAAGGACGGATGGACGAGCCTTTCTACTGGGCCGCCGGGTCCCCCGCAGGCTTTTCTCGGGGCTCCGCCTCGACTGGTCAGGAGAGACTTGGACGCGCTCGATTACTCGATCTATCGGTACCTCTCCTCCGACGGAGCGATCCGGTTCTGGGGATCGCGGCGGGTGATCGACCCTCACGTCCCGATGCGGGAGATCGCGACGAAGGTCGGACTGAGCGAGGCGGGGGTCCGGGCCCGTCTCGGGAGCCTGATGGAGCGGGGGTTCCTCCGCGGGAGCGAGGTGGGGCTGAACCCTGCTCTGTTCGACACGTCGCTCGTCGTCTCCGAGCTTCCCATCGCCGAGCCCCGGGAGGTCCGGCGCCTGTTCGACGAGATCGCCCTAGTGGAGGGAGT
This sequence comes from Thermoplasmata archaeon, assembly GCA_030038895.1. GTDB lineage: Archaea > Thermoplasmatota > Thermoplasmata > Lutacidiplasmatales > UBA184 > Lutacidiplasma. The sequence goes on along the minus strand of JASHQX010000100.1, from coordinate 7,318 downwards.
GACGTTCGCCCGGGACATACTGGACGAGGAGAGCCGGAAGCTCTTCGTCTACTACGTTTCGGACAACCCCGGGGCGACGGCGAGACGGACCGCGCTCCTCCGCCGGCTTTCTCCCGACGCCCGGCTCCGGGGACCGACCCCGTACTGGCTCCCCCCCTGCACGCTCGACCCGAGCCGGCTCGACTGGAGGCTCCTCCGCGAGTTTCGGGAGCACCCCGACGCGACGCTGAGCGAATCGTCGAAGCGGGTCGGGGTGAGCCCGAAGACGGAGGCGGGACGGCTGCGGCGGCTCATCGGTTCGAAGGCGTGCTGGTGGACGATCGGCAGCTCGTCGGAGGAGATGCCGCTCGCCCTCCTCTCCGTCACCTTGCGCCCGGACGCCCCCGCGGAGGTGGTCCTGCCCGCCATCCAGGCCGAGACTCCCGAGTGGATGCCGGTCGCGCCGGACGGATACGGACAGCCCCCCTCACGTCCCGAGGGCCCGGTCGCCGGGCTGGTGCCCTCGGAAGCCCCGGCGAAACTGGAGCGGGTCGTTCGGACGATCCTCTCGCTCGACGGCGTGGAGAACGTCCACCGAACCTTCGCGCTGGGGTCCCGGACTTATCCGGCGTGGTTCGACGAGAGGCTCGAGAAAGCCTCTCCTCCGCGCTAGGGTCGGAGGGTCCGGTAGACCCCGGGCCCCCGATGGACAAGGGCAAGCGTCCGACTCCTACCCGGAGAGACCTTAACTCGAGAGATTCCCGTCCCGGTACCGTGGAAGACGGCCAGCGGCGTCTCGCGGCGATCATGTTCACGGACATGGTGGGCTACTCCGCTCTCGCCCAGGCGGACGAGTCCGCCGCGCTTTCGGTGCTGCGGCGTCACAACCGTCTCCTCCGCCCGATCTTCGCGAAGCACCATGGGCGGGAGATCAAGACGGTGGGGGACGCTTTCCTGGTCGAGTTCGACAGCGCCCAGGACGCGACCCAGTGCGCGCTCGAGATCCAGCAGTCGCTCCACGACTACAACGCCTCCGCGCCGGACGATTGGAGGATCCTTGTGCGGATCGGGATCCACGTAGGGGATGTGGTCCAGTCGAACGGGGACGTCCTCGGCGACGCGGTCAACATCGCCTCGCGGATCGAGCCCCTCGCCGATCCCGAAGGGATCTGCCTCTCCCAACAGGTGGTCGACCAGGTCCAGAACAAGATCCCGGTCCACTTCGCCCGGCTCCCCCCGGTGGCGCTGAAGAATATCCGGTCCACGGTCACCGTATACCGAGTCGTCCCACCATGGGAGGCCCCACGGGGCGACGCCCGGCCGAAGGACGCCGGCCCGGGGCACCAGCTCGCGGTCCTGCCCCTCACCAATATCAGCCCGGACCCGAACGACGCGTACTTCGCGGACGGGCTCACCGAGGAACTGATCTCGGTACTCTCCCAGGTCCACGGGCTGAGCGTCATCGCCCGCACCTCCGTCGCCCCGTACAAGACCGCTCCGAAGTCGATCGCCCAGGTCGGCGCGGACCTCGGCGTTGATTCCGTGCTGGAGGGGAGTGTCCGCAAGGCCGGCCGCCAGATCCGGATCACGCTCCAATTGATCGACGTCGCGAGCCAGCACCACATGTGGGCGAGCAGCTACAACCGCGAGGTCGACGATGTCTTTGCCGTCCAGACCGACATCGCCGAGCGCACCGCGCAGGCGTTGCGCCTCGAGCTAGCTTCGACCTCAGCCCGCGATTCCGAGCGGCCGCCGACGCCGGACCCCGAGGCGTACGACGCCTACCTGCGGGGATTGGTCGCTGCGAGTGTCGTGTCCTGGGCCCGGTTCGACGAGGCCGCACAGTATTTCGAGAAGGCGACGACGCTCGACCCGAACTTCGCCGAGGCGTACGCGGCCTGGGCGGATCTCCTGGTCGGGGGGGCCGGCGACGTGGTGTCGATGCGTAAGGTGATCCCCCGAGCACGGGAGCTCACCGCCCGGGCGCTCGAGCTCGACCCCCGCTCTTCGAACGCCCACCTCGCACTCGCCAACATGGTCTTCCAGTTCGACCGGGACTGGGTGCAGGCAGAGTCTGAGTTCCGAAAGTCGATCGAACTCAACCCGAGCAACGCCCGGGCGCACCGGGTCTTTGGGCTCCTCCTCATGGCGCTCGACCGGCTCGAAGAGGCGAAAGAGGTGCTCCGGCGTGCGATCCAGCTTGACCCGAGCGGAGAGAACGAGGGGATGCTCGCCTGGGCGGAGGTCGAGTCAGGCAACTACGAGGTCGGGGTCCGGCTTTCCGAGAAGTTCTACCACGGGAATTCCACGCTGGCGCACGAGGCCTCGCGCGTCGGCTTCCTCTATCTGCAGGCGGGACGCAAGGACGACGCGCTCCGCTTGGCCGACGCGCCGGTCGCCGGGGCAACCGAGGACGAGCGGTTCGATCTCGCGCTCCTGAACGCGCTCCTCGGACGGCCGGACGCGGCACGGGAGGAGATTGCCGAGGTCGAGCGAGGGGAGGCGAAGACGTACATCTCGGCGACTCACCTCGCTATGCTCTACGCCGCCCTCGGGAACAAGGAGCGCGCGCTCGACCTTCTCGAGCAGGATGCCCGGGAAGGGGACCAAGTGCTCTGGCTATGGTACCGGGGGGTCTTCTTCGACTCGCTCCGGGACGAGCCGAGGTTCCTCGCGCTCCTGCGCGAATTCGGGCTTCCCACGGCTAAGCCTCACCGGCCGGGTGCTCCACGGGAAGAGGCGTAACGGGTCCCGCGCAATCTCGGGAAGGGCCGGGATCGACGCGTGCGGCCGCTCTCGCCAAGGATGTGGATGATCAAGGCGGTGCTGAACGGCCGGAGTGACAAGGTCGTCGACCTCGCGAAGACCGCGCTCTTCCGCTAAACCGGACCCTTCCGGGACCCGGCCCGCGCCCGCTTTGAGCTCCCGGCCGTACCCCCGGTCCCGGCATGGCCCCTACCTCCTGGTTGCCCCCCTCCGACAGCGTCACGGATCCGGACCAGATCGACATGGGGGCGCGGGAGGCGTTCGAGCTCTTCCACGGCGAGCGGATCCTCAAGTGCTGGAAGGTACCGCTCGGGTTCCTCGTCCTGACGAACCTGCGCTGCTTCCACCTCTGGCGCAAGCCCGAGGTGTTCTCGCACACCCCCTGGCGGGTGGGCCCGACCTATCTCTTCTACAATCTCGCACCGCCGCGGGTGGTCCTCGGGCGGTTCGTCCAGCTCTCCGAGTCGTACGACGAGGGGATCGGCGCCTCGCGGTTCCTCGTCCATGACGCCCCCGGAGTCGCGGCCGATATCGAGGCGGCGCGTGTGGCGGGGCAGCAGGAATGGGCGATCCGCCGGTCGCGCGCCCAGGCCGACCGGGCGCGGCTCACGTTCCCCCGGCTCCCGCCCGGCACGACCGTCGTCGTGCGGGAGATCGTGAAGGTCCCCTGTCCATTCTGCGGCAATCTCGTCGAGGCCGGCCGGCGCCAGTGCCCGTTCTGCGGCGCGCCGCAGCGATGAGGGGACGGATCCGGGAGAGGCGATCGTGACCACGATCCGGACGATACCGGTCCATGAGATCGTCCAGCGGGTCTACCCTCGCCCTCCCCCGGAAGAGAAGGACCATGTCGCGATGGCGATCGGCCGCGCGATTGATGGGACCCTGACCGAATTTGGCCACGAATATCGTCAGGGACGACGACCGACCGCGACGGCGATGCAGGCCCGCGGCGCCGCCCTCCTTGACGAGAGTCTGGCCGAGGCGGCGATCGAACTGCCGGCACTCGAGCGGGAGCGCCTGCTCGGGCAGCTCGCCGAGGTGCTCCGGGCGTACCGGAAGAGCGAGATCCTGGGGCTCTCCCGGCCGCGCACCCACCTCATGGTCATCAACGGGGAGGTGGGAGTCTACGCCCAGCCGGACTACTGGGACGGTCGGCATCGCTTCTACGAGATGAAGAGCTACCCGGCGATCCCGCCTCCGCCGGACGTCGCGCTCCAGCTCCGGCTCTTCCAGCTCGCGTTCCCTGGGTTCGAGGCGGTCCTCGTCTGCCTCAACCGCCACGTCACCCCCGTGGTGACGACCTCTTGGGTCGTACCGGCCCCCTCCCCCGGGGAGTCCGCCGCCGCGCTTCGCCAAGCGTACGAGCTCGGCCGCGAGTTCGGCCAGGAGAAGGTGCTCGAGTACGTGACGGGGCCGTCCGTCCACTATACCCTGCCGCCCGAGCCCCCCACCGGAGCGTCCTCGTCGGATCCCGCCGCGGCCCGGACGACCCGGGACTAATGGGCCGCGTCGTTGACGTAGTCGACGAGATCGTCCGTCTGTTCGAGGTCAAGCAGGTGCCCGAGCTTGCGCTGCTTCACCTCGAGGTAGTTGCGGTTGTGCTCGTTCAGGAGGACCGGCATCGGGATCCGACCGACGATCTGAACACCGTGGCGGGTGAGATCCGCGATCTTAGACGGGTTGTTGGTCATGATCCGGATCGACCGGACATGGAGCGAGTTCAGCATGTGCGCCGCGACCCCGTAGTCCCGCTCGTCCGGCCGGAATCCGAGCAGCTCGTTCGCCTGGACCGTGTCGTACCCCGTGTCCTGGAGTTGGTAGGCGCGGATCTTGTTCGCAAAGCCGATTCCACGGCCCTCCTGGCGGAGGTAGAGAACGATGCCGCGGTCCATCTTGCCGCCGATCATCTCGAGCGATTCGGTCAGCTGGTCCCGGCAGTCGCACCGCAGCGAGCCGATCGCGTCCCCGGTGAGGCACTCGGAGTGGATCCGGACGGGCACGCGCTCCGCCTCGAAGACGTTCCCGTGGACGAACGCGGCGTGCTCCTTTCCGTCGGAGCAGCTACGGAAGGCGGCAACCTGGTACTCGCCGAATCGGGTGGGAAGGTCCGCCAGGGCGACGAGCCGCACGCAGAACTCCGGTGCGCGCGCGCACTCGTGCCGCTCGTTCTCCGCGAGCAGCTGGTCAACCGTGGGTTGGGGGATTCCCATCGCCTCGCCACGGACCCGTGGGCGAATAACGGCTCGCTGGGGGACGGGTAAGCGGTCCCGGTCCCTTTCCACGGTGTCCGGCTGACGATCCGAACCCCCGGGAGTTCGAAACCACCGACAGGGGAGTTCAGGCGGAGGCTCCGTCCGCGAAGAGCGTGTCCAACAGGCCGATCGGTGGGCAACCAAACGCGAGGAGCCGGTCGTGGAACGCGCCGAGATTCCCGCCGAACCGCGAGCCGAGGAAACGGTTCCGCGCACTGAGGATCGCAAGCTTTCCTAGGGTGTAGCAGAAGTACTCGGGGTTGAACGTCCCGCGGATCGCCTCCCGCTCGGCCGGGAGGCGCTCGAAGTGCCCTTCGCGCTGGAAGAGCTCGGTCGCTTGTTCGACGCTCATCCCGTCCGTATGGAGGCCGATCGCGGCGAGGAGCCGACAATCCCTCAGAAGGGCGTCATGGATCTGCGCGACCTCGGCCGCATGGGTCTCGCGCCCCAGCCCCTGTTCGATCGCGAGCTGCTCGGCGTAATGCGCCCAGCCTTCGACGAACGACGGAGAGAGGTAGACCTTCCGCGCGAGCGTGCCGGACGAGCGACGGAAGTGGAGGAACTGGAGATAGTGACCCGGGAAGACCTCGTGGACGGTGATGTTCCGGAGCATCGCGTAGTTGAGCGACCGAAGCCACTCCTCCGCCTGGGTCGGGGTCCACGCGGGATCGACCGGGGTGACGTAGTAGATCCCCTCCGAGGTGGCGGCGTCGAACGGTCCGGGAGGGTTCATGCTGGCGGTCGAGAGGGCGCGGCCCCAGACGGGAGTCTCCTCGACCCGGCACACGGCCGGTTCGGGAATCGACGCGAGGTTCCGGTCGGCGACGAAGCGGCGCGTCTCCTCGACGTAGGTCCGTGCCGTCGGAAGGAGGGTGGTGATCGACGGGTGGTCGCCGTTGAGCCTCCCGAAGAGCTCCTCGACCGGCGCGCGCTCCTCCCGCGCGATCTCGGCGAGGCGTGCCTGGTTCCGTGCGAGGTCGGCCTGCCCCGCTTTCCGGATCTCCTCGAAGGGGGCCTCGATCCCCTCCCGGACGTAGAGCAGCCGCTGGAACCGTGCGCCACCGAGGGCAAACTCCGCCGTGGCGCGGGGCGACTGCTCATCGCGCAGCCACGAGAGGAACTCGCCGATCGCCGGCTCGGCGATCTCCCGGGCCCGGGCGACGACAGATCCGAGCTCGGAGCGGTCCGCGAATTCCTGCGCCTCCGCGAGATGGGCCGGTAGACCGCCCCCGATCGCGAGTGAGAGGTCGACGAACGGCTTCGGCAGCGGCGGGCGCAGTCGCTGCCGACCGTAGGCGAGGAGCCGCGGGACGTCTCCAAGGATCCGGGCGATCGCCGCGACCCGTCGGTCGGCCGGGGCGTACTCGCGGGCGAGGTAGGGGGTCAGACTGACTGACCCGACGTACGCCATGGGGTTCCGGTCGAGCTCGGCCGACTCGCGCAGGTCAAACAATGGGCTTTCGAGCAGAAGACGAAGGAGGAAGGCGTCGACGCGTCGGTCGGGGGCGAGAGAGGCGGGGTCGGACGACGCGAGCTCGCTGAGGAGCCGGTCGGCGGTGGCTGCCCACCGCTCGGTCGACCCGGGAGAGAGGTCCGGCACCCGGCCGTCGTAGTCGTGGAGGCCGAGGCTCACCGCATAGCTCGGTTGAAGCTCGAACAGGTGGTCGACGACGCGACGCTCGAGCCCGTCGATCGCCGTCGAGGGAGCGGTTCCGCTAGGCATGCTGGCCTTGTAGTCAGCCGGCGGAACTCAAAAGCTCACCCCGAACTCTGGCGCGCGGGTCACTCGACCCAGCTCATCTTGCACGTCGGGCACATCCGGCCCTCGAGCGGGGTGCCGCAGACGAAGCAGATTCTGAACGGTCCTCGCTCGACGGTCGGCCGGCGAGACTCCGCCGGTGGCTGTTCCGGTAGCTGAGGCGGGGGCGTCGGTCGGGGCGGGGGCGCCGGGGCCGGGGCGGGCGGGGGAGCCGAGGATGTGGGCGGCGATGGGACCGCCGGCGGAGGGGCCCGTGGCGCTGGAGGAGGAGCGGGAGGAGGAGGGGGAGGAGCTGGCTCTTTGGAAGAGGGCGCCGGGGCCGGCTCTTCCTTCTCCTTCCGGCGTCGGAACAGCAACATCGTCCCGGTGGACCTCGCGGCTCTCCTTGACTCCTTCGGGCCCGGTCGAGGTATCGCTTTCTCCTTCCGGTCCTCTGCCTCGGCCATGTCGCCGACCGCATCGGACCGGCTTCGGGAGAGCGGCGTTGTACTTCCTCCCCCTCCGAAACCCGCGGGAACGTACTCCCCCGTAGTCGTTTCGGACAGACGTGCCTGGGTCTCGG
>JASHQX010000099.1 GCA_030038895.1 Thermoplasmata archaeon | reverse complement strand
CCGAGGTTCCGCCACGCGGTGCTCGGCGGAACGTTCGACCACTTCCACGTGGGCCACGAGGCGCTCCTCGAGCGCGCGTTCCACGTCGGGAGGCGCGTCTCGGTCGGCGTCACGACCGATCGGTTCCTCGAGGAGCACCCCAAGCCCTGGCCCGGTCGCCTCGAGCAGTACGCGGCACGTCGGCGCGCGGTCGCGCGCTGGGTCCGATCCCACTATCCCCGGCGCACCGTGCGGGTCGTTCCGCTCGTAAACGTCTATGGCCGGTCAATCGAGGAGGGGGTGGACGCGCTGGTCGTCTCAGCGGACACCCGGGCGGGGGGCCGGGCGGTCAACGCCGAGCGCCGGAGGCTCGGAAGGCGGCCGATCCCGCTCGAGATCGTGCCGGTCGTCCTCGCGGACGACCTCGGCCCAGTGAGCTCTCGACGAATACGGGCCGGAGAGATTGACCGTCGGGGACACCGACTCACGAGTCTCACGGTGGGAGCACGGGTCTCGGACCCTAGAGACTTGAGCGATACCCGCTACGGGATCCGGCGGGCCTTTCCCACTGCGGCCATCCACGCCAGTGTCATCGCCACGGGGACGGATCGACCGACGGCTCGCGAGTGCGCCAGGGACCTCGCACGCGAGGCGGTCGCGGGCGAGGACATTGGGCTCGGGGTCGCGCGGCGCCCCCGCGGCGGCTGGATGATTGCCGAGCGATCCTCGACCATCGAGCTCGCGCCCCGGATCGTCGGTCGGGGAGCTCGACCGGAGCTTCGCGCGGCCGTCGCCGCGCTCCTACGGCCGGACCTTTCGGGCCGCGCGCGCCGTCGGGTCACGTGACTCTCCGCGTCGGGCGCAACTTCTTTGCCTCCCCGTGAACGTCCCCGTTCGATGGAAACCTATCTCCGGGTCACCTTCGATAGCGAGGGCGCCAAGCCCTCGGCGGTGGCCGATCGCCTCCGTTCCTGCGGGTTTCTGCCGACCCAAGGAAACTATGATTTCGTCTATGACTGGCAAGGCTCGCCGACTCGCGACCAGATTCTCGACTTGTCCGACGAGGTCACCCGACAGCTCCGCGGACTCAAGGTCCTCTTCGAGATCGAGACCGTTTGACCTCGACAGTCCCAACGTTCCCAGGGACTCGACACCTTTCGGTGAGTGTTGCCACCCCCCGGCGCATTCGGTTGCCCCGGAGTTCGGCTGGCGGCTACGGCCCGAGCGCCAGACCCCCTAGGGGTGATCCTTCGAGCTCCGGCAGGAAGCCCTGGCTCAGATCTGGCTCGCCCTGGCGCTACACATCGACGCTCACTTTTCTGACGGAGGAGCGAGGCGGTGAGGTTCGGCTGCCGCGGCAGGGGGCCAAAGAACTTAACTCGGTGCCGGTCTCGGAAGAGATAGTGCAGGACTATCCGGTCCGCGCGAGCCATCGCGGCAATCTGGAGCCCGTGGCGCTGGCCGACCTCGTCCGAGGGCATTTCGACTCGGCGGAGTCGACCCCGGAGGGCGTCGTGGCCGCGTTCGGTGCGATCACGCGTCTCGTGGTCCGGGCGAACGGCCGGGAACTCCGGGTCGATATCGCGATGAACCCGAAGGTCCCCGAGGACGTAGCCCGGGACACGATTACCCGCTACAACGGATTCCTCGAGGCCGTGACCGGTTACTCGGCCAAGGAACGCGCGAAGCGTCTCCGCAAATCCGCCGGCGAACCGTCCTCGGGAGCGTGACGAATGGCGACCGGGTCAGCCGGCCCCCTCCCGACTTCGGGCGGCACCGAGCTCGAGCGGATCCGCTCCGCCGTCGCGGTGCACTTTCCGGTGTATGAGACCCGCGTCGGACCGCAGTCACTGCTCCTCGCGGTCCACACCGATCCCGCGAGCCTACAGGAGAAGTTCGACCAACTGCGGCAGGAGCTCTGGGCCCTTGGCTACATCCCCCTCCTCCGCCACGAAATGGGAGAAGACTTCATCGAGGTCGTCCGCAAACCGAAGGTCGGGCGCTCGCGAATCTGGATCAACCTCCTTCTCCTCGCCGGGACGTTTGCGACCACCGTCTTCGCGGGGGCCCTGATTTACCTCACGTACGTCGGCGCCCCCGGTCTCACGGTGGTCGACTTCGAGTACGGGGCGCTGTACTTTGCGGCGCCCGTAATGATGATCCTCGGCTTGCACGAGACGGCGCACTACGTGATGGCCCGGCGTCGGCATCTGGATGCCTCGCTCCCGTATTTCATCCCCGTGCCACCACCGTTCCTCTTCGGCACGCTCGGCGCGTTCGTCAGCATCCGGGAGCCGTTCCCGGACAAGAAAGCGCTCTTCGACGTCGGGGTCGCGGGCCCCCTCGCCGGGTTCGTCGCGTCGATCCCGGTCGCCCTCGCGGGGCTCTTCCTTTCCATCCACTCGCCCGTCATCCCCGCGAACTACTGCGGTCCGAGCATCCTCGGAACGACCTACGGAAACCTCCTGATCGGCACGTCGTTCTTCTGGTACTTCCTCTCGCTCTTCGTACCGGTCACTCTCGTGAGCCTGAGCCCGCTGGCGCTCGCGGGATGGGTGGGGATCTTCGTGACCGCGATAAACCTCCTCCCCGCCGGCCAGCTCGATGGAGGACATGTCTTCCGCGCGCTGTTCGGCGATCGGGCGCGGTTCGTCAGCTACGCGGTCGTCATCATGCTCTTCGCGCTCGGCCTGTTCTATACGGGGTGGCTGTTCTTCGCGATTCTCGTCCTGCTCCTCGGCCCTCGGCACCCGCCTCCGCTGAACGACGTGACCCCTCTCGGAGCCCCGCGGTTCAGCGTCGGCGCTCTCGCCCTCGCGATCCTCGTTTCCGGCTTCGTGATCGTGCCACTCGCGGTCCCTCCGGGCTCCGTCGGGCTCTCCTCAACGGTCGCGTATCCGAGCTCGCTCCCACCGGGCGCCGTGGTTGCCGCGGACATTGCCGTCGCCATTGACAACGGCGACCCCGTGGCGCACGGCTACCTCGTCAGTGCGTCGGTCACGAACGTATCCGTCGCCGGGCCGAACAGCACGACGATCTACCTCACGGGTGCGAGTTTTACGAGTTGGGCGGCGAACTCCTCGTGGAGTTTCCGGCTCCCCCAAGGGACCGTCGTAAATCTGACGGGGAGCTCCGTCAGCCTTCCGAGCTCGGACTTCATCACCGTCAACGCAACGGGCTCGCACACGGCGACGGTCGAGGTGGTGTACACGAACTCCGAGGCCGCGCGCGCCGCAATTCTGACGTTCTCGGTCAGCCAGTTCTGCGCCACGAGCGGCACCGGCACGGCGAGCACCTCGGTGACGGCCCAGTTCAGCTAGGTCGGCGATAGACCCGGAACTCCCGCGTAAGGCTTCGGTGGACCCGGGAGGGGATCGCGGAGAGCAGTGGGCCGACCCCTTCGATGGGCGCGGCTCCCGCGGGCACGATCACCACGACGAAACCCCCGGGGGCGACCTCCCGGGCCCAGCGGGGAACGACCCGAGCGACCAGACGATCCGCGGGCTCTCCCGCGGTGCTCGACGAGCGGCCGTAGGGGGGATCGGTGACGAGCGCGTCGAACCGAATCCCCGGGTCCTCGAAGTCGACTGCGCCTGCGTCCCCCTCGATCATCGCCTCCGCCGCGACGCCAATATAGGCGAGATTGCGGAGCGCGCCTCGGACCATCGTTGCGCTTCGGTCAATCCCATAGACCCGAGCCCCGAGGAGTCCGGCCTCGGCGAGCAGCGCGCCGGTGCCGACGAACGGGTCGAGCACACGATCTCCACGTCGAACGCGAGCAAGGTTCGTCGCCGCCCGGGCCAGGTGCGGAGGAAGGGTTACCGGCCGCTGGAACGGCAGCGCCGGCATCCGCCGCGCTTTTAACTGGCGGCGGTCGATCGTGCCGACCTCCTCAAACAGCCGGTCGATTCTCGCCTCGTCCCGCGCCAGCCAGAACCGGCGCTCGGGGTGTCTCAACTCGATCCGGCCTCCGCCCGCCGCGTAACGTCGGCCCGTCTCGAGGATCACCGGGTCCGGCTGGCCGGAGGGGCTCCCAATCCTACGGACAGCCGCGGTCCGACCCGAACGGCCCTCCACTTCCAGTCGGTCGCCTAAGGTCGGCGTCCCGTCGAGGGGTACGAGACACCGACGGGCGAGCGACAGTCGGGCCGCGAGTCCCCGTGCCGCTTCCCGATCGGGGAGCTCGAGAGCTACCAGCGCATCGATCGGTGGGAACTCTCGTGCTTCCCGACCGCCGAGGGCTTCGGCGGCGGCCGACGCTTCTCCCCGGGCGAGGACCCGGTTCTCTCCCGAGAGCTCGACGAGGACCGGGATCACGGCGATGACTCCGCGGTCCATCGGGCGAGCTGGGTGCGAAGGTGTGCGGTGTGGGAGCCCTCCCAGTAGAGATGCCCGCACGCGCGGCACCGGTACAACGGGAGGCCGTTCGCGACCCGTTCCCACGGAACCCCCTCGTGGCGGGGATCGTGGGCCCCAGGCACATAGGGGACGATTTCACCGTTGCATTCCGTGCACCGAACAAATGCGATCTCGTCGGGGACCGAGGGAAGCGCAGCTCGGACCGCCTTCCATTGATCGGCGATGCCCACGCTCGTCAGGAGGAGCGCGTGCTCACTCCGACGCGCGAGCGCACGGTCCCGCGTCAGGAGGATCCGCTGATCGTCGCGGGCGACGCGCAGGATCTCGTCGTCGGGCCACCCGCGCGCATAGATCGTGTCGCACCCGACGAACCTCAGGTAGCGGGCGAGGCGTCCGACCATCTCGTCGGCCACAAAGCGGGGTGGCGCCACGGCCCGTGAGGTCGACTGGGGGATTTACGACTGTCCACTGCCGTCGGGCCTCATATACCGCGAGACGCTCGGAGCCCGCGACGAAATGACGACCCGGATGTTCGGGACCAATGGGATCCGAGAGGTCGTCGGCGAAACGATGACCGCCCCCTTCGTCACGCGGGTGGTCAGCGCAATTGCATCGATGATACCCCCCGGTCCCCCCGTGGTCGTGGGCTGGGACGCCCGAACCTCGAGCCCGGCGTTCGCCCGGATCGCGAGCGGTACGCTTGCGATCGCGGGGCACCGTGTCCTCGAGGTCGGCACGCTTCCCACCCCGGCCATTCAGTTTTTGGTGCCGCGGCTCCACGCGCAGCTTGGTGTGGTCATCACGGCGTCCCACAACCCTCCCGAGTTCAACGGAATCAAGTGCATCGGCCCGGACGGTCTCGAGGTCGACCGCGGGTTCGAGGAAGGGATCGAGCTCGGCGCGGAACGGCAGGTCACCTCGTCGCTCCCATACTCCCGGATTGGAGAAGTGATGTCGGATTTCTCCGGAGTCCACGAATACGTCACTGCGATCGTCGGGCAGGTCGACGCGAAGTCGATCGCGGCATGGTGTCCTACCGTCGTGCTAGACTGCGGCAACGGAGCGTCGTGCGTCACGAGTCCGCTCCTATTGCGCCGGCTCGGTTGCCGGGTGATCACGCTCAATGCGCAGGCGGACGGGACGTTCCCAGGGCACCTCTCTGAACCGACCGCGGCCAACCTCGCGGACCTCGCGCGGGTGGTCCCGGCGCTGGGCGCCGATCTCGGGATCGCCCATGATGGGGATGCCGACCGTGCGGTGTTCGTCGACGGTTCGGGCCGGTACGTGCCGGGGGAAGAGATGCTGACCCTGATGGCGCGTGACGCCGTGGAGCGCGCGCACGGGGGAGTGGTCGTCACCCCGGTCTCCGCCTCGCAGTCCGTCGAGGACGCCATCCGACCCCTCGGGGGCGAGGTCGTCTACACCCGCATCGGCTCGCCGACGGTGACCCACGAGATGCAGGTCCGCCACGCCGTCTTCGGCGGCGAAGAGAACGGCGGGCTGATCTTTCCCCGCCACCAGCTGGCCCGGGACGGGGCGATGTCCGCGGCCGCGACGCTCGACCTCCTCGCCCGCCGCAAAGCCACCCTCGCCGAGCTCCTGGGCGACCTTCCCCGCTACACGCTTGTCAAGGAGAAGGTCGGATGTCCGGTGGAGCTGAGGGCGAAGGTACTCGCCCACGTCACGGAGGCGTTCGCCAAGGACTCCGAGCGCATTGTGACGATCGACGGGGTCAAGGCGTACCGAGATGGGGGCTGGGTGCTTCTGCGCCCGTCGGGCACCGAGCCTCTTTTCCGAGTCTTCGCGGAGTCGAAGGACCCGGCGCGCGCCCGCGCTCTCGCGGAAGCCGGCCTCGCGGCGGTCCGCAACGCCCTGCGCGACCTTGGCGCGGAGCCCGGGTCCTAGCGAGCTAGCGGATCAGGGGGCCGAGGACCAGGACCCCGAGCAGGAGGAGCACGAGGACCGCGAAGGTGATCCCGGCCATCCACCGCTCGCCCCCTCGCCCGAAGTAGTAGAATCCCGACGCAACCCGGAGGATCGGGGTCGCGACGAGTACGAGGAGCCCCAAGGTCAGATAGGCTTCGACATGGCCCCCCGCGAGCCCCGAGAGAAGGCCGGAGAGGGATAGGTAGTTCAGAATGGGGTTCGACGAAACCGCGTTCCCGTAGGGTTCGGATCCATGCGTGATCAGGTAGGCGATGACGCCCGAGACGAGAATCGCAAGGGACGCGAAGAGGCCGATGCGGAGGACGGCGGCCATCCGACGGTAGGCCTCGTCCGGAAGCGGACGGAGCGGGACCATCGTGGGGGAAGGGGGGGCGCCGCCGGAGCTCATGGCAAGCCAAGCCCCCGCAGGATGACCTCGATCGCAAGACCGGCCACGACGGGAATGAATACGTATCTCACCGTGCGATTCTGCAACCCCGGCAAGATCCGACTGCCCACGTAGGCACCGCACGCAGTTCCGAGCGCGGCGGGGGCGGCGATCACGGGATTGACGTACCCGGCGGCCAGCATGATCCCGGCACCGGCCGCGGCCGTGACGCCGATCATGAAGTTGCTCGTCGCTGTCGCGACTTTCATCGGAAGTCCGAGAAAGCGCTCGAGCGCGAGCACTTTGAACGCTCCGGCCCCGATTCCGAACATGCCCGACGTCCACCCCGCCCCGAACATCACCCCAAGCGCGGGAGAGGTCTGCCCCGCCTGATACCGGACCTCCCGGTCCAGCGCGGCGTCGTGGTACTCTCCCGAGAGCGTGAGGGCTTGGGACCGGCGGTCGGGGACGACCCCCGTGGGAATCTCGATGTGCCGGCGGGCGTAGGTTCCGGGAACGATTGCGAGGAGGACCGCACCGAGAGCGATCAGGAGGGCGTTCGAAAGGTTTGCGTGGACGAGAAATACCGTCGTCGTCGCGCCAAGGAGCGCGCCCGGCACGGTCGCAATCTCGAGGAACATGCCGATCCGAAGATCGCTCAGGTGGTCGAGGACGTACGCCGCACCGGTCGTCGACGAGGTCGCGAGGATCGTGACGAACCCAGTCCCGACGGCGATCGAGAACGGGACGTTGAAGGCAATCACGAGGACCGGAATCACTACCACCGCTCCGCCGAGCCCGGTGAGCGATCCGATGAGCCCCCCCGCGACCCCAGCGATTAGGACGAGCAGCACGAACAGAGCGAGGTCCACGCCCGCGGAGAATCGGGGGGCGTCAAAAGGACGGCGGGCTCGTACGGGGGACGGGGGGAGTCGCGAAACCTCAAGTCGCGGATTTGCTGGGTGAAGGGAGGAGGCGGGTCAGCGGACCATGGACCCTCGGGGAGACCGGCTCGCGTTCGGTGGCCCTGGGATCCCGCCGAGGTGGTCGCATAGCAACAAGGAGGGGGTCGGGACCGCCTACTCCGCCGACTCGCGCCTGTGGTTCACCCTCTGGCGGGGGATCGTCACGGAGATCTACTACCCACGGATCGATCGACCCCAGCTGAGAGACCTTCAGTTTCTCCTGACGGACGGCGAGACGTTTTTTCATGAGGAGAAACGACAGGTGCTCGCGAACACCCAACGGCCCTCCGACCACGCCCTTCTCTACCAGGTGACGGGCGACGATCCCGATGGGCGGTACCGTATCCGCAAGACGGTCGTATCCGATCCGCATCTACCGTGTCTGCTTCTGGACACGCGAATCGAACTCCTCCAGCCGGCCTTGAAGGGACGGTTGAGGCTGTTCTCGCTTGCTGCTCCCCACCTCGATGGAGGGGGGTGGGGCAACAACGCAGTCGTCTACGACGTACTCGGCCGGCCGATTCTCACGGCCGAACGGAACGGCGTCGCGCTTGCCCTAGGTGCAACCGATCCATTTCTGCGGGCCTCCGTCGGCTACGTGGGCGCGAGCGACGGCTGGACCGACCTGTTTCAACACCGGTCCTTGACCGCGGAGTTCGACCGGGCGCCGGATGGGAACGTGGCGCTCATCGGCGAAATCCCGGTTCGCGAACGGACCCACTTCACTCTCGGCCTCGCGTTCGGTGACTCGATCGCCGCGGCCGTGACCGCGCTATTCCAGTCCCTGAGCACGCCGTTCGAGGACCAGCGGCGGCGATTCGTCGACCAGTGGAACCGGCCCGTGGCCCACGAACACCCTCTCGGAAAACGGTCGCTCGACGGCGGGCGACTCTATCGCGCAAGCCGGTCGATCCTTCTCGCGCACGAGGATAAGATCTTCCCCGGGGCATTCATCGCATCGTTGTCGATCCCCTGGGGAGCGGCGAAGTCGGATGAGGAACGCGGGGGCTACCATCTCGTGTGGACTCGGGACATGGTCCATTGCGCCCTCTCGCTGCTCGCTTCCGGCTCACCGGAGCCGGCCCGGCGAGCCCTCGTCTATCTCGCGACTCGCCAACGCTCGGACGGGGGTTTCCCGCAGAACTTCTGGGTGGACGGGACCCCGTTCTGGCAAGGGATCCAGCTGGATGAGGTAGCACTTCCCATCCTCCTGGCCTCCCACCTGCACCGGGCGGGCGCGCTCGAGGGGTTCGATCCCCTGCCGATGGCCCGCCGGGCGGCTCGATTCCTCATCGAGCGGGGCCCCGTGACCGAGGAGGACCGCTGGGAGGAGGTTGGTGGCTTCTCTCCCTCCACCCTCGCCACTTGCATCGCGGCGCTCACCGCCGTAGCCCGCGTCATCCACGAGGACGGGGATTCCCGAACGGCGCACTTCGTCCAGGAGTACGCGGATTTTCTCGAGTCGCACGTCGAGCGGTGGACAGCGACCGACCGTGGTACCCTCCTCCCGGGAACCACACGCCACTATGTTCGAATCCGTCCGGCCGCTGTCGACGACCCGACGCCCGACGAGGGACCGGACCTCGGATGGATCCGACTTCCGAATATCCCTCCGGGGGCACTATCGACCTTCCCGGCTTCCGAGATCGTCGACAGCGGATTCCTCGATCTGGTGCGGTACGGAATCCGCCCCGCCGACGATCCACTCGTGGTCGACTCGGTGGAGGTGGTCGACCATGTTCTCCGAGTCGAGACCCCCTACGGGCCGGCCTGGCACCGGTTTAACCATGACGGGTACGGCGAGCGGGAGGACGGAGGTCCGTACGTCGACTGGGGTATCGGTCGGGCGTGGCCGCTCCTTACCGGCGAGCGTGGGCACTACGAACTCGCGCTCGGCCACGATCCCGATCCGTTCCTCCGCTCGATGGAGCGGTTCGCGACCCCGACGGGCCTTCTCTCCGAACAGGTGTGGGACTCGCTGGACCGACCGACTCTTCACCTCGAAGCGGGCCGTCCGACGGAGTCCGCGATGCCGCTTCTCTGGGCGCATGCGGAGTACATCTCGCTCCTAAGGTCCGCCTCGGACCGGAAGGTGTTCGACCGGCTCCCCGAGGTTGCCGAGCGGTACCTCGGGTCGTCCCGGCCCCGGACCCCCCGGGAGGTATGGACGTTCGCACGTCGGCCGCGCACGGTCGATCCCGAAGCGAACCTGCGCATCATCGCCGGCCAGCCGTTCCGACTGCACACGAGCGACGACGCCTGGCAGACGGCGACCGATAGCTTCTCAACCGAGACCGGGCTTGGCCTCCACTTTGTCGACCTTCCTCCGCTCGGCGCGGAGGGGCGCGCCTGGACGTTCACGTTCTACTGGCCGATCGTGGACCGCTGGGAGGGCCGGGACTACTGGGTGCAGGCTGCGGCTCCTCTCACTCCACCTTGAGATAGCGCGAGGCAAGGGCCGTGCCGATCACGATCATCAGGAAGGCGAAGAGAGCGAGATAGCCAAGGTACGCCACATCCGTGCTCGTGAACTGCCCGTAGGTCAGGACGCTGCGCGAGAGTTGCGCCGAGAACCCGACGGGGTTCACGCTCGCGATGTCTTTCATCCACGTCGGGTAGATCGTCGTCGGGAACATCGCTCCGCTCGCGAACATGAGGGGCATCGTGAGGAAGTTCGAGATGACCCCCGGCGTCTGCCAGTCGGTGCTCGAGGCCGTGATCGCGAGGAACATCGCGGAGAATCCCACCCCGAGCAGGACGAGGCCCGAGATCCAGGCGAACCAGCCCATCGCGCTCCCGTGGAGGGTGACCCCGAATGCGACGGCCGCCGCCATCATCACCGGGATCTGAACGAGGCCCCGGGTCGCCGAGCCGAGCGCCTTCGCCAGGTAGACGGTCGCCTTGCTGGTGGGCGTGATCAGGATGCGCTTCATGAAACCGAACCGCTTGTCCTGGATCGTGCTCATCGCTCCGAACATCCCGATCGCCATCATCCCCGTCGCGAGCACGCCGGGCAGGAGGAACGAAAGGTAGCCCGTTCCCGGCGGGGCGTGGAGCAGGAACGAGTCGAGCTCGCTGCTGGGGACCTGGGAGAGCATTCCCCCGAAGAAGGCGAGCCACATGAACGGTTGGACCAGCGTGATCACGATCACCCACGGGTTGCGGAATGTCTTGATCAGCTCGCGCGCGTAGAGACC
>JASHQX010000098.1 GCA_030038895.1 Thermoplasmata archaeon | reverse complement strand
TGAATCCACCGGGCTGGAGGCTTTCGAAGCGGTAGACTTCCGACCAGTACCGGTCCCAAGCGATTTCGCGCTGGTTACGGCTCGCGGAGGCCCTCCCGTTAGAGCGCGCGTTCATCGTGGTCGGCTATCGTCCGCGCGAACTATCAATGCGAAGCCCCTCACAAGTCTTGGACAAGGAAGCCTTCCGCACGAAGTTTTTCTGCTAACACCACGCGATGACACCGACAGGGGTCGCGTTCCAAACACAGCAGGATACTCCGGGTCCCTCGAACGAGGCGAGTCAGGTCTGCCAACGAATCGCGGTTTTCCGCTATCTTGCGCCGGTATTGATCGAGAAAATCGGCTGTCGGGGCGCCCCTCCAAAGGGCGTGTCGCGACTCGCGCTCGCATCCGAGTTGGGGAAGGTGAACGTAGGCTATCCCCACGCTCGTGAGCGCGGTCTCAAGCTCCGATGACGAGAATCCCGGTTTTCGGCTCTGCGCGTTCTCCCGGACATCGACGACCTGTGCAACGCGGCAGTTCTGGAGTATCTCCAGGACCTCTCGCACGGAACGTCCCTGGTAACCGAGGGTGAACACGCGAACATTGGCGGTCGCGTTCGAGGCGAGCAATTCGCCCGGAGGAAGACCCCGAATTTCCGCGCTCATCGCGGCCTAGCCTCGACCGCACGGTCCCTTCTTCAAGCTCGCGGTCTCGCTTGGCTTGACCGTCCTCTCGCTCCCATCGGCGTAGGGGATTAATGGAGGCAAGATTCGCGGTATCACGAATGAGCTACTATGTCATCATCCGCGGGCCATTGGGCGTCGGCAAGACGACGATCTCGGATGCGCTCGCGAGGTCGATCAGCGCCGACATCATTTCCATCGACAAGATCGCGGACAAGGATTGGGATGGCGGTACCGTCCTCCTCTACGTCAGGGCCAACCGGGTCGCAGCGGAACGTGCACGAAGGGCTCTCGCCCGCGGGACTCCGGTTGTATTCGACGGGTGCTTCTATTGGAAGACCCAGATCTCAGACCTGGAGAGACGCCTTCCCTTCCCCCACGAGGTATTCACTCTGAAGGCCCCTCTGTCGGTGTGCATCGAGAGGGATTCTGGCCGAAAGCTCGTCTTCGGTACTGAAGCGGCGGAACAGGTTTACCGCAAGGTCACACGGTTCGAGTACGGGGTACCGATCGACGCCACTCAGGACATAGCCGTCACCGTGCGAGAAATCCGCTCGCGTCTGCCCCACGGATGAGCCCGCTTCGGCAGGCGTTTATCGCAGTCAGGTCATCGACCGCGCGCATCCCACTTCAAGCCCGCAGTCGCGCGTGAGCGCGACCGTTCCCCCGCCTCGTTCCGCTCGCGAGCACTGAATTCAACGGGCTAGGTTCCGCCGCCCGGATTTCTGGAGCGGCTTGAAGAGGCGCAGGTCGCGAATTTGATATCGGAGCTTTCGATAGAATTCGAGCGCGGGTCGATTCGGCGCGAATACTTCCAGCTGCACCCCATTGAATCCTAAGATCCTGAGGCGCCGTTCTGCCTCACTCATCAATGCGCGACCGATCCCTCTTCTTCGGAAGCCATTGTTGACGTAGAGTTCCAGGACTTCGGCCCGACGACGCCGGCGGTGGGATTCCGGAGCAAGGCTTCTTCGAGCAAGTACGGTCTCAACCGCGATCATCCCGGCAGGTCTGCCATCTACTTCCGCCACGAGAAGGAACCCGTGCCGGCGCCGGATGAGGCTCAGAAGTCCGTTCGCGTATCGGATTGGGAGGCCGGGTGTTTGCCAGAGGCGGTGGTAAGGATCGATCCGAACGTAGTAATCTTGCGCTTCTGCCATCGAGCTTTGCAGGAACCGGCTGTCTCCAGGGCGATACGGTCTGACCTTCACTCGTGCCGGTCGAGCCGTCGGTCCCACCCCCACGAATCAGCCCTCGCTCCCCTTAAACCGACGGGCCACGTGCGACTTCAGACACGCGCGAGACAGTCCGCCCAAAGTTGGAAGGCGCGGGCCTCTCCTGCTCGCTCCGCTCGCGTGCCCCTCACGCGTCAGGAAGAGCCCGCTGTCTCGCCTTTCCTCCCTATCTTAGCGAGGGAGAAGGACGCGAGAAGGCACCCTGAATCTATCGGGAAGAAGTCCGCCGATCGTTCGGATCGGCGTTGTTTTGGTCATCATCGGCTTCTCGATCCCTTTGTTGGTGGCCGAATAGTTCGCCACTTTCGATGCGTCTGTCGCGAAGCCCCCGTTTCATCCCAAATAACGAACCCCTCGCTCCGAAAGATCGGGCGGCCGTGCTGGGATTCGAACCTTTGGGGGGTCCGGACCCGCCCGGTGCGGACCTAACGAGTGTTCACCCACACCCGTTCGGGCCCATCTCCTGTTCGTGGAACCTCGAGCGTCGGCTCGGGGGCCGCTCTAGACACACGGGCCGGGGGCTACTGGACCCCTCTTCTTCCGGGCAGCGGCTCTGCCCGGCCGGGCGGCTTCTGGTGTTCTCCCCCGGCCGACGAAGGCAAATGAGCCTTCGGCTCCTGCCCTGCACCGATGACACGCCGCCTCGCCGCCATCATGTTTACCGATCTTGTCGGCTTCACGAGGTTGGGCCAGAAGGATGAGGAGGCGGCGCTGCGCCTGCGCCGTGAGCATCAGTTGCTGCTGCGTCCGATTTTCGCCCGGTTCGTGGGACGCGAGGTGAAGACGCTCGGGGACGGTTTCCTGGTGGAGTTCGCGAGCGCGGTCGAGTCGGTCCGGTGCGCCGTGGAGATA
>JASHQX010000097.1 GCA_030038895.1 Thermoplasmata archaeon | reverse complement strand
TCGGCATTCCGCGACGCGACCTCGAGCACGTAGGGCAGGGCTCCGCTCCCGGCCCCGCCGCCGAGGCTCCCGACGACGATCACGAAGGTCGCCCCCTGGAAGATTCGCTGAAGCGCCGGCTCGGCGGCCCGGGCGAGGAGTCCTCCTACGAAGGGGGAACCCCCCGTGTCGGTCTCCGCTCCCGTGTCGGGGCCAAGGTAGACCCGGCGGTCGAACTCGTCAAATCCCTGGACCTTGGGGTCGCAGTTGATCGCGACCGTCTCGAGGTGGCGGATATGCTTGCGTGCGATCTCCCTTCCAATCCGTATCGCCCCGCCGCCCACCATCGCTAGGACGAATCGGACGTCCTGGCCGAGGCGGAGATGGTTCTCCCATCCACCCTCGATGGCCTCGCCGTATCCCGGCGCGGAGTCTCGGTCGCTCGTCGTTCGTTCGGCCTCGTAGGTACCCACAACCCCCTCCACCGCGTTCGTCCTCGCCCCGGAGCTTACCGGCCGACGACCCCCTTCCGCTCCAGATCCTTGCCGCTCTCCTCAAGAGCGCCGACCTGGGTTCGGGTCTCCACCGCCTCGCGCACCGTCGCACGGGCCCGTTGGACGAGCTCGTTGACCTTCAGCTCGAGCTCGCCGCGGCGGACGATCTCGGCGAGGATGTCCCTCACCGGGCGGCCGTTCGCGACGTGCCGGGCGTAGGTCTCGAAGGCGGCGTACTCCTCCGGTCGCAGACGGACGGGGACCTCGACGAGGCCCTCGGCGTCCACGGGAGGCGCCGGCGCGGTCGACAAAGCATGAGAGCGGAGGAACGCGTGCAGCGCTGCCCGCATGAGTTCTGAGCGGGTCGCGAATTCGCCATTGGTGACGAAGGCGTCGACCAGCCTGAGCTCCTTGCGGTTGCACCGTAGCGCGATGCGCGCGTCCTCCGACTCCTCCGGAACGGCCTCGGGCACGCGGGCGTGCTTCTTTTTTCGTTCCGGAGCGTTGTCGAACACAGCCAGCCTAAGCGATGGAAATTCCTTCTACTTAAACAAGAGGTCGATTAACTGACAATGAAGGCCCCGGCGTCGGTTCGCAGAGATTTCTGACGTGTCGAACGTGAAAGTCGAAGTGTCGAACAAGGCTCAGGGTCAATTTTCCAAAGTATAACCGCGGACTCCGAGTGCACTCGTTCCGGTCCGTGCAAGCCGGGGCTCGCTCGCGGGATCCCGCGAAGGATCCATTAACGCGCGGGTCCGATCCCCCGCGAGGCCAAAGGACGGCGAGCCCGGAATCGGGCTTTTCGAAGTGTTTATCACGGTTATTCAATATATTTGTCGCAGGTCGGTGATGCCCGAGGTCCTCCCAGACCCCCGAGAACTGCCGCGGGGGACGCACCTCCTGAGCCTTCACGTGACGGCTGCTGAGGCCGCGCGCCACGCGGCGGATTTCCTGACCGGCACTCCCTCCGGGCAGGCCGCGTCGTACTGGGTCGTGGACGAGGCGACGAAGGGATCCTACCAGGAGACATTGATCCGGCAGTCTCCCGAGCATGTAGGATGCATCGCCGTGCTACCGCATTCCCAGGTTGCGCCATCGGAGGGTGCTCTGCGTCCCTCCAACGAGGTCCGGGCGTTTCTGGACGCGCACCCGGAGGGCGTCACGGCGGCGGGCGAGACGATCACGCGCTACTGGTCGCGCGACTCGATCCCGGACCATCTCGAGTACGAGACGTGGTTCCAGGACCAGGAACGCGGCAACTCCCGGTTCATGTGCCCGTACAGCCTCCGGGAAATTCCCCCGGATCTCGCCCCTCACGTCCTACGCGAGCTCGGGTCCCATCACACGCACGTCGTCCTGGCCGACTCCAAGGAACCAGGAGTACGGCTCCTCGAGTTGTTCGTTTTCCGGAAGGTCCACGAGATTCCCAGCGTGCTCGACGGAACGCTCGGATGGGCCGTCAAGCGCGAGCTGGTCAGCATCGATCGCGCCACGAACGAGCTCTCCCTCACGCCGGCCGGCGACGCGATCATCCGCGAGTGGTCGAATCGCGCGGTCGTCGCCTAGCATTCGATTCCAGATCGGGAGGAGCCCCGAACGGTCGCTCCTTGCCAGCCTGTACTCCGTCGCACGAGCGACCCCTCCCAACGTCCGCGCCGATCGCGTGTCAATCCGAGGAGGAGCTCACGGTGGATTCCCGATCCTCGGGGTCCGGTCGGGACCCGGGGAGACGGTGGCTCTCCAACAGGAGCCCAATCAGGGCAAGCAACCCCGCGAGTACGGCTCCCACGACGAAGATCCAGGTGAAGGCCGAGCCGCTCGGCACGGTCAAGGTGGTCCCGGCGGGCGGGAAGGAGACTGTCCGCGTGAACGTCGCCAAGAACGTCGCGACCATCACCGGCCCGGCGCTCGCACCCAGGTCCTGGAACATCTCGGTCATTCCCATGTGAATGCCGGATTCGCCCTGCTTCGTCGAGACCGCGATCACGTTGGTCACGGATACGAGGACGGTCACGAGGCCCACGAAGGTCGGGACGGCCTCCGTCACGAGCTCGAGGTACGTCGCGTGATAGTCTAGGAGAAGGAGGAACCCCGAGAGAGATAGGGATGCCCCCAGCAGCACGAACCTCCGGGGTCCCCATCGGGCGATCCCCCTTCCGACCAGCGGGGCGGCCACGAACATGCTCAAGGTGGTCGGCACGCTCGCGATTCCGAACGCGAGCACGCTGTCGCCGAGCCCGACCACCGGGAACTCGACCAGTACGGTCAGCACGACGAATGCGGTGAAGAGCCCAAACCCTACGAAAAGAGCGCCGAGGTAACTGAGCGAGATGTTACGCTGGCGGAGCCGGGCGAGATCGATGATGGGTTCGGACGCCGATCGTTCCCAGCCCACGAAGACGATCGCGAGCCCGGCCGAGAGGACGAAGAACTCGGGCACTCCGAACGGAACTCCGCCGAAGGAACCTCCCGCGAACTTCGTCCACCCCCACGTCGGGCCCAGGGTGAGCCCAACGAGGAAGGTCGCCAGCGATCCCCCGAGGAAACCGGCTCCGGGAAGGTCCATCCGTCCCCCGGTCCCGAGGTGGGAGTCCGGTAGCCAGACGGCGGCCAGCACGGGCAGGACGAGTGCGAACGGCCAGACCGACGCGTACGCCACCTGCCAACCCACGTTCTGGATCAGCCATGCCCCGCCGACCAGCCCGGTGGCGGCCCCAGCGGCGAACATCGACGCGATGAGGCCTTGGGCCGGGGCGACCTCGTGTCGGGGGAGACTTTCCGCGACCATCGCAAGGGCGAGCGGGAACATCGCAAGGCCGAGTCCCTGCACCCCGCGGACCCCGATCAATAGGTAGATCGAGCTTGCCCGGCTCAAGCCGAGCGCGGTTCCGAGGATAGGGGTAACCGGGGCGAGACCGACCGCCGTCGCGTAGATCCCCAGGACCACGGCGAGGACCCGACGCTTACCGTAGAGGTCTCCCAGTTTCGCGAACACCGGAGTCGCGCAGACCCCGACGACGAGGTACGCGGAAAGGACCCAGGCGACCGTCGTGTACGGCGTATTACCGAAGAACGACGAGAGCTTGGGAAGTGCGGGTACGACCATCGTTTCGATGAAATTCACCAGGAGAGCGGCGGCCGCGAGCAATCCCAGGACGCGGGTCGGGCGGCTCCTCGACGAGCGTGCACGAGGGAGATTCATCTCAGTTTCAGCTCGGGACTCGTTGGGCGGCGTCATCGAGGGGAAGGAAGGTTTCGGAGGACGTCAAGGGCGTGACCGAGCCAGCTGCAAAACCGGAAGCCGTTGCCCTGTCCCTTCCGGTTCGGTCGAACAAAACCCAAAAACCAGAAGCTGCTGGGTCCACTCGCATGACCCCGAGTCCAGTCTCGGTCATCCCTCGGCCCGCGGACCTCGACCTCGACATCATTCGCGAGATGTACCATGGGCGCGGAGTCACCGTAGCGGGCATGGACCCACGGCTCAACGCGAGCCGGATCGCGCGCCGGCTCGGGGTGAGTCGCGCCCGGGTCGATGCCCGCATGAAGGACTGGACCCGGTACGGGTTCCTCCAGCGATTCGACGTCTGGCCGAACCCCGCGCTGTTCCACCGCCTTGGGGTCACGCTCGACGTCCGCCTGCGGGACCGATTCGAGAAAGAGGAGATCCTCTCACGGATCGGGTTGATTGACGGCGCCGTGGGAGCCGGGGATTACGTCGGGGACTGGATCACGGTCCAGTTCGTCGTTTCCAACGAGGCCGACGCCCAGCGGAGGGCGAAATTGCTCCGCGGAATCGCGGGAGTCGCTGAGGTCGAGGCCGCGGTCCCATGGATCCAGCTGGAACCCAAGCGGGCGCTGTCCCCGCTCGACTTGAGGATCCTCCGGGTCCTACGCAAGTACCCCACTCAAACCCTCGCCACCATCGCTCGCCACGTCGGGATCTCGACTCGAACGATGACGACGCGCTACGGGCGCCTGGTCGACGATCTCGCCGTCTGGTTCGTGCCGGTCCTGGATTTCCGGGCGCTCGCCCAGCCGGTCGTGATGGCCAATCTCAGACTCAGCGAAGGGGCGGACCCCGAGCTCCTTTCGCACTTGGTCCGCAAGGCATTCCCTCAGTCCCTCGAGTGGGCCCGGTTGCCCTTCGGACCGGTGCTGCCCGAACGGGTCCACGTCTTCTTCATCCTGGGGTCGTCCGCGGCCCGGATCGAGGAGCTCGAAGGAGCTTTGCGCCGTATGCCGGGCGTGGAATTCGCGGAGACGTTCGTGATGATCCGGCAAGTCTCGTTTCCCGAGATGTTCGATCGACTCCTAGGAGAGGAAGGACTCCCGTAGCGGCACCCTCGGCACAACCTCAAGTCAAAGCGGTCCCTGGACTGACCCAGGGGGCTTGGGATGCCAATCGTTTCGCTGCGGTACCGGTTTCGCCAGGACTTCGGAGTGCCGGCCCGGCCGGCGTTCGAGTGGGCCACGGACTACGCGCCGGACGACGGTCGACTCTTTTCCCGGAAGACCCGCCGTTCGGTCGAGCGAATCTCCGACGACGCGTTCATCTTGACCGATCTCACGTACCCCGAGGGTCGGGCTCGCCGCATCCGCCGGCTGGTACGCGTGGATCCTAAACAGATGGCCTGGACGAATACGCACCTCGACGGACCGTTCCGCAACTCCCAATTCTGGTATCGGATCGTGCCCGACGGCCGCGGCGCCTGCCATCTCGATTTCGAAGGATTCTTGCTGGAAAAGGTGCGGCGCCGCCTGTCGCCCCCTCGGGCAGCGCGTCGCGCCGAGCTCAACCGCCGTCACGATGCGGCGGAATGGCGGCGCTTCCTTGGCCCGGCCCTCGAGGCGGAGGTCCGGGCGCGGCGGGGGCGCTGAGTCGGAAGGCGCGCGGCCCGACCCGGGCCCCGATGCTCGGGAGCGGCAGACAAGTACTGCTCAAAGAAGTCGAGCGAACGGCTGACGGTCTCGATCCGGTTCTCCCGGCGGAAGAAGCCGTGACCTTCGTTCTCAAAGAAGCGGTACGCGATCGGGTGACCGGCTTGTTCGACGTCGCGGACGATCTGTTCGGCCTCGTGGATGGGGACCCGCGGGTCGTTCCGCCCGTGGAACACAAGCAACGGCGCCCGCAGCTGGTCGAGGTGATGGATCGGAGAGATCGACTCGAGGAATTCCCGGTCGCGTTCCAGGGATCCGTACTCGGCTTCCCGTAGTCTCCGCCGCCAGTCCGCGGTTCGTTCGAGGAACGTGACGAAGTTGGAAATACCGAACAGTTCGACCGCCGCGCCCCAGAGGTCCGGATAGGTCGTGATCGAGGAGAGCACCATGAAGCCCCCGTAGCTCCCACCGACGATACCGAGCCGACCCCGTTTCGCCGTCTTCGCATGCACCAGCGCCTCGGCAATGTCGCGGACGTCCCGAACTGAATCCATCCGCTGGCGGACGTCGTCCGAGTGGAGGTAGGTGCGACCGTACCCGGTGCTCCCTCGGACATTGGGCAGGATCACCCGCCATCCGCCCGAGATGATCGCCGCGTGCTCGGGATCGAAGAACGGGCGGGCCTGGCTTTCCGGACCCCCGTGAATCGACAGGATCGTCCCGCGTACCGTGCCCCTCGCGGGGCGGAATTCCCAGTACGGAAGCTCGAGGCCGTCTTGGGATCGAATCGAATGGAGACGAGGTTCGGGGATTCGCGCAGGGGCAGGAACGGGCGAGCGGGTCAGCTGCCGGGTCCGGCGAGTCGCGAGGTCATAGGCGAAGATCTCGTGACCGTTGGGCCAGCTCAAGTCGAAGGCGAACCCGGACCCATCCCGTCTCCACGAGATTTCCTCGATCACTCCCCGGGGACGAACGGACAGTTTGCGATCCGTCCCTGTGGACGCTTCGACCAGATGGAGCTCGCTCCACCCCTCTCGATTGACCGCGACCGCGAGAAGTCTTCCGTCCGGGCCTGCGCGAACGATCTCGACCTCACCGGGGTACGCCTGGACTCGCTCGGGAGGCGAACCTTCGAGGGGATACCGGTAGAGGGCGAGGCGTTCTTCCCCGGGGTTCGTGGCCGCGTAGACGCTATCGGCCCCCAACGCTGCCGACTGGACCGTCACCTCCCCCGCATGGGGATTGAGATGCACGGCCGGGGTGCCGCGAGAGAGGAGGAAGAGATCCGAATCCAGGAACGTGTTGTACCGCTGTACGAGGATGCGTTCACCGAGGGTCGCGACCGCCTCCTGCCACGCGTCTCCCGTCCAGATCCGCTCCGGGGGGGACCATCCGTCCACATCCAGGCTGTACACATCGAAGTACCTGTGATTCCGCGCATTGGACGAGAACAGGTACCGGTGCCCGTCGGTCATCCATCGACCGGGTAGGTTCATGATCCGCGGGTCCGCGGTCAACGGACGACGCTTTCCCCGCGTGTGCGCCGGACCTCCCGCGAGCGCCAGGAGCTCCAGCTGCCACATCTCGTTGCCGCCAGAGTCCTCCGAGAGGACGGCGCGGGGTAGTGTGGGGCAAGCATCGACGCGCCCGATGCGTTCCGGGGAGTCCTGAAGCCCCTGGACTGTGCCCCCTCCTACGGGCACTCTAAACGCCTGCGGGAGCCCGGAGGCGTCGGAAAGAAACAGGATCTCGTGGTCGTCGTGGGTAAAGGAGGGCTGCCAGGACTGGGCGACTCGAAACCACCGCGCGGTTCGGTCTTCGCGGGACACCCGACTCCCGTTCGAGGCAGGCATGACCGGGCAAGGCAGTTGCGGGATTAGCCCTTCGGTACCGGCTAGCTCCACGATCTGACCCGTCCGAGAGCCACAGTCGGTTCACCGCACTCGACGTAAGGTCGGCCGGCCTCCTTTCACCGGGTTGTGCCTTCGTTCAGGGGAGGTACGCCTCCGCGGCGTACTGGCGCAGCATCCGGTGCGTGTTGAAGCGAGATCCGACGTGGGCGATCGATTGCTTCATCATCGACCGCCATCGGTCCGTTTCCTGGTAGAAGCACGGAAGGACCTCGCCCTCCAGCCGCCGGTACAGCGCGGCCGCGTCCCGCTGGTCGGAGCCCCGTCCCTCGAAATGATCGATCGACCAGCCCGTCACGCCTTCGATGCATCCCTCCACCCACCAGCCGTCAAGGATGCTGAGATTGAGCCCGCCGTTGAGTGCGGCTTTCATCCCGCTCGTCCCCGATGCCTCGAGGGGCGGCCGCGGGGTCTGCAGCCAGACATCGGCACCGGCGACCAGGGCCTTTGCCCAATCCATGTCGTAGTTCGGGAGGAAGACGCACGGGACCTGCCCATCGAGCGTACGGATCCAGTCGTGGATCCTCCGGATGATCCCTTTTCCAACGGGGTCACGGGGGTGGGCTTTCCCGGCGATGACGAGCTGGAAAGGGTGCCGTGAAGCGAGGTCAGTCAGCCTAGCCGTATCCTCGAAGACTAGCCAGGGTCGTTTGTACGGGGTCATGCGACGCGCGAACACAATCGTCAAGACGTCAGGATCGAGCCCCAAGCCACTGCTCTCGCGGATCCGATCGAGCAATTCCCGCTTCCCGATCCGATGGCAATCCCAGACCTCCTCCGCGGAGAGCTGCAAGGCCCGGATGAGGAGTTCCGGCTCCATCCGCCAGCCGGCCAGTTTCGAGTCGTAGAGGCGAGCGAACTCCGGATGGGTCCAGGTCGGTACGTGTACGCCGTTCGTGATCGCGTGGATGCGGTAGCCCGGGAACATCTTTCGCGTGGTCTCGGCGTGCCGACGGGATACACCGTTGACGTACTTCGAGAGGTTCAGGCCGAGGCGGGTCATGTTTAAGCGTCGTCTTCCGCCCCACCGATGAAGTGCGGCGAGGTCGGTCCCCGAAGGCATCAATCGTCGGACGAGCGCGTAGTCAAACTGGTCATGTCCGGCCTTGACCGGGGTGTGCGTGGTGAACACGCATCGGCGGCGGACCTCAGCGAGGCCGGATTCCCTCTCGGGCCGGGGTCGCTCGAGTCGGAGGCTCCTCGCCTCATCGAGGAGATCCAGAGTCAGCAGGGAGGCGTGGCCCTCGTTCATGTGATAAGTGCCGATGTGGAAACCGAGGGCCCGCAGGGTTCTCAGTCCTCCTCGACCGAGAACGATCTCCTGCTCGAGCCGGTACGACGCATTCCCGCCGTACAGGAAGTCGGTGAGGGTCCGTTCGAACTTCGGGTTTGTGGGAAGGTCCGTGTCCAGGAATATGAGGGGGATCTCGAATCCACCGGCTCCCTCCACTAGGTGTAGCCAGGGGCGGATGTGGACCGGCCTTCCCCGGATCTCCACGGCCGTCTCCGTGGGCAGCGGTTCGCACCACTTCCCCACGTCCCAATCGTCGGTTCGCTCCCGCTGACGTCCGTTCCGGTCGATTTCCTGCCGGAAGTACCCCTTGCGGTTCAGCAGGGTCACAAACACGACGGGCACCTCGAGGTCCGCGCACGCCCGAGCCGTGTCCCCGGCGAGGAGGCCGAGGCCGCCACAGTAGGTGTGCATCTCGGATCGAACGGCAAGCTCCATCGAGAAGTAGGCGATGTGGGTCCGAGCACGGAACCGCTTGATTGCCCCCGATCCCGGAGGCTGCCCGCCCGTTGGCCCCTGGCTCGACAATGTCGTCGGGCTCACTTTTCTAGCCATTGTGCGTGGGACCATCTACCCCAACGCCGACGGACCCGGATCGATCACACGCCCCGATCGGAGTCCGAGATTCCGGTCAGGTCAAGGAGTCGATCGACCGGTCCGCGTCACCGACGATCAGGCGCCTGGATCACCGCGACCGCGACTTGCGACGGCCCTCTTTCTTTGCGGGACGGCTCTCAGCCTCTTCCTCCGCATCGTGGGGCTCATAGGAGGCCTCGCTCGCGCGCTTCAGTGCGGCCCCATCGCGGTCGCAGACAGGATGCGCAGGCGCGGGGTCGATGACGTACCCTCCTCCGCACACCGGGCACTCGTAGTAGGGCATGAATCACCGTCCGCGGGCAGGCATCCCCTGCTTAAGAATAGCGCGGCTACCGGAACCCGTTGGCGAAGCGACTCTTGGGCGGCTGCTGTGCACTTCCTCCCCTCGGCAAACAATGCTCGTTCGACCCATCAGATCCACTCAGGCGCCGCGGTTCGGGCTCCGCCTCTATCGCCGGTGTTCACGGCGGTCTTGGATTCGAGCACCAAGACCCAGGCCTCCTCGGGAGCCACGGGAAGATGCTCGGTCCCTCTGGGAACGACGAAGAGCTCGCCCTCGTTCAGCGCGATGTCGCGGTCACGAAGTCGAATGGTCAATCGACCCTTGACCACCAGAAAGAATTCATCCTCCTCGTTGTGGCGATGCCACTCGAAGCTCCCCTTTAGCTTCGCGATCTTGACGTAAAAGTCGTTCACCTCGGCGACGATCTTCTGTTTCCAGTACTCCGAGAAGCGACCAAATTTATCGGCGAGGTTCACCTTCTCCGGTCTCGTGCTCATACGAGCGGCCATCGACGCCTCTTACCGGTGTGGCCTTATAGAACCGCCCTTCGGCCCTTCTCGCCGGACGGGCTGGGCTCCCCCGTGGGCCCCGACTTCGAGTCCTAAGCGAACCGGCTAGGACCGACGGCAGCGGCATGGGCGTAGCCGAGAGCCGGCTGGCATTCACCGGCCCCTCGCCCCCGATTGGTTCGGGAGCAACCGCCATCGTTCTGCAACCTATGGGAAAGGTACAACAGGAAGTCCCTCTTCGAGCGAGCCGATCATGGACCGGCACTTGGTCGAATTGAAAGCGAGGGTAACCTCGGGCGAAGAAGTCCGAAGGAGACTCGAATCCGCAGGTGCCGTCCTCGAAAGGACGATCCGTCAGAAGGACGTCTATTTCGAAAACGTGGTGGGCCGGCTCAAGCACCGAGCCGAGGTCCCGGGGCAGAATCAGCTGGTCTACTACCAGCGACCGAACGTCAAGTCGACCAAGGAGAGCCGGATCCGGCTCGAGTCCATTCCGCCCGGGGACAACCTACTGACCCACCTCTCCAACACACTGGGTGTCCAGACCGTGGTCGAGAAGACTCGCAGGGTCTACCGATGGAAGGACACGCAAGTCCACATCGATCTGGTCGACGGTCTCGGAGAGTTCCTGGAGTTCGAGCACGAGGTGATGGATCCCGCTGAGGTCGGGTCTTGGCACGAACGTCTCATGGAGATGTTCCTCGAGCTGGGTGGCTCCCGGGACGATCTGATCGAGGGATCATACTCCGACATGTTGGGCGCGACCCGCTGAACGGCTCCGGGGCGGTCCGGCGCAGCGCGGCAATCGTGGTTCGGACGTTTCGTCCTCGGGTCGGTTCAGCCCGCGCAAATTCGCTGGGTTCGGGCCGAGCACCGACGGCTATGCCGGCTCATCGACCGCGGGAGTCGCAGGAAAACTCGGCACCAGGACGAGGGGGCTCGAGGGCCCAGCTTTGAAGTCCCGGGTGCGGAATGCGGCTCGAATCGTCCGGTCGAGAAAAGGCATAGTGGGGTAGCTTGCCAGTTCGTCTCGAGAAACCCACGCATAATCGGTGTGCTCCTCGGTGTCGAGATGGGGGACCTTCTTGACAGGGGCCTTACAGTGATAGTAAACCCCTACCGTCTGACGCATCTTACCGCTACGCGAGAGGGAGCTGAACACCTCGACATGGAATACCGAACCCAACCGAACGTCGAACCCGGTCTCCTCCTTCGTTTCCCGCCTCGCCGCACGGGACAGCGACTCGCGGCTCTCCACGTGACCCCCCGGTAGGTCCCAGATCCCGGGGTTGGATGCCTGCAGCGATCGCCGGAGAAGGAGGATTCGTTCTCCGCGAAAAATGGCCGTCCCCGCGGCAACGCGGGCCTTGAGAGGGGACTGCATGTTGTGGGAGAAGGGGCACGTCGTACCAGGATGTCAAATTTTCGATTCGGTCGGTTGCGGCCCTCCTTCTACCAAAATTTCGGAGTCGCACAGGGTGTTGGATAACTCTAGGGCGGGGCCCCCGAGCTGGATTTCAGGAATCGCACTCCGGCCAGTATACCGAACCGCTTCTTTCTCTGCTCAAGAGTCCGACAACGGCATGGTCGCGACGACCGAGCGGAATCCTATGGACCCCTGAATGGCAATCCCCGCCACGCCCTCGATCAATGCCGCCTCTCCGGATGCGATGTCGACCCCATCGACCGCACCGCGTCCCGCCAGCGCGTACACGATGCCCCGACGATCGTGTCCGACCCGCTGGAAGGTGGTGCCCAGCTCCGGGAACGTGATCTCGCGGCACTCCATCTCCGTGCGGGACCTCATGGATCCGCCGGTCCCGACCAGCGTCCAAATGCGAGGACTCCCGTCGAACGGAGGACCGGAAGGGCGGTCTCCACGTTGGAGCCGAACTTCACCACTGGGGGCGGATGGCGCGTCCACTACGAGGCTGAACCAACGGATGGCGCCACCCCGCGCGGGACTGATCCGATGCGATGCACGCACCGGAGCGTAGAGGAGGCGGGCAGACCCCGCGTGCAGCTCCTCCGGTCCGCCGGACTCGAGCTCGTAGGACGCGAACCCTTCGGTCACGTACGTGAGGACTTCCTGGCGTTCATGGTAGTGCACGGGAAACAGCCGTGAACGGGTCACGACGGTCTCTCCGACTCGAACGAACGGCGGCCAGGCCGGCCGGGCGGCGGTAGGGATCACCAGACGGGTCATCGCGCGGCTGGTTTCCAGTTCGCCCGAAACGACTTGGATACCCTTGGAAGACGAACCCGCCATGCCGGTTTCTCTGCAACCACCCGGGGATAAGAGCGCACCAGTGCTTCCGAGTTAGGCGGTAAGCCAGGGAAAGCTGGCGCGATGGACGGGGGAGTCCGGTCGGAAAGTCCAGGCGAGTGCTTCCCGGATCACGGCCGAGTCGATTTGGGATGGCAAGGAGAAGCTGCGGGGTCGTCCGGACGATGGCCCCCATTGGCGTGCCGGGAATTCCGTAAGCAGGGATCGGTGCGCTCCTGGCACTTGAACTCATGGGAGCTGCTGGGACACCAGCCGCATCCTCCGTAGCTCAGATGTCCTACCGTGTCACAGTATGCCATTGTGCGCATCAATGCGCACTACGTCTTTTGCCGAATCTAACATCGCTTAACGCCGTCCCCTCGACCTTAGGCTTCATATACCGGAGCTCGGCCATACCGTCACCCGCGGGTCAAAGGGCCCATCGGAGGAAAAACGGAATGAACGTCTTTGGAGAGAGAGCGCGGAGCTGGAGAAAGGCGCGGAAGCGCGGAGTGTCGCCGATCATCGCGACGATTCTGCTCGTGGCGATCACGGTCGTGCTGGCCGCCGTGCTGTACGTGCTGATTTCGGGCCTGACGCACGGTCCGAGCTCGGCGCCGCTGGGAACGAATTTCTCGTGGGGAGTGCCGGTCAATTCGACTTCGGCGAGCGGGTCCGTACTCGGGTGCTCGACCACCGGGACCGCCCACGCCTTCTGCTACAGCCTCGAGATTGCGGGTTCGAGCGTAACGACTTCGAACGTCGTGCTCGCGCTACGTAACTCGGCTGGCGCGACTGTGGCCTGGCCTGCGGTGGCCAACTGGGCGACTCCAACGGCGGCCACGCCGTGCGGTGCCAGCACCACGGCGAGCGCGATCTGTCTGATTAGCCCGACGGTGGCGACCCCCGTCTCTGGGTACTCTACCTCCACCAGCGGCTGGACCAACCTTGTGAGCGCATCTACGACCTTCTCGGGGTCTATCTCGGGCGGCTTCACGATCGTGCTCTGGCTCGTCGGTTCGGCGACCATAAACGGCGGGCTCCTCGGAGACCAGCTGGTCGCGATCGGTGCAAGCGGCTATTCGGGCAGCGTCCCGTCGGCCTCGTTCTCGTAGGTCCGCACCGAGTGCCACAGGATTAACCCCTTCTCACCGGACCCTTCGGAAACGGAGGGTTCGGATCCTCTTTTTCAGTCGAGTTCTCGAATTCTCCGAGAGAAGGTCACTCTCGCTTCCGATTTCGTTTGAGACGCGCGTCGCGGCACCTCTCTGACTCCAGAGGCGACTGCCGGTACGACAACGTCTAAATAGCCGCGGGCCGCCTGTTAATCGTCGGGTCTCGATTGCCGGGCCCCTGATGGGCAGGGATGTCGTTCCGTTCTGTCGCGGCGCCGCGATTCCGAGGGCCGGGGCGGTCCCGCGGGCGACGGTGGAATCGCCGAAGACGTCGGGGCGTCGCGGACGTGGTGGCGACGATCCTTCTCCTCGCGCTCACCGTGGTCCTCTTTGCCGGCATCTTTGCGTTCGTGACTTCGTTTCCGTCCCCCCCCGCCCAGAGCGCGAATCAGTTCCAGGGCACGCTTTCCTACAACAAGACCGGCTACGTGACGGGATTGAATATCACGCACCTGTCGGGTCCGCAGGTGTCGACAGGCGCGCTGATCTACGTCAAGTCCGCGGGCGACCCGACCGGGTGCTTTTCTGGGAACCCAGTAACGGTGGGTATGGGGATATCCACGTCAGTGTGGACCCTCGGCCAGACTTGGCACGGACCGTTCACCATGTTCCCCGGCTGTACGCCCAGCACGGCGGTGGACACCAGGTTCGCAGATAATCTGACGGTCTTCATACTTAGCAACGGCAATCTGATCTTCAGCGTCGTCCTACCAGGACAGCAATTCATCACCCCGCCGACAATCGTGGCGACCTGGACCTCACCCAGTGCGCCCACCATCTCCACCACGTTCCAGATCTATGCGACCATCGCGGGGAACCTTGGGGGCAACCACCCCACGGCCAATCTGGGCGGTATCCCCGGGCAAACGGGCACGGTGACGATGACCTACAATGCCACCGTCTCGGCCTGGCAGGCCACGGTGTCGGGTGGGAGTTCTGCGACCGGCACTTACTACGTCATCGTGATGGTCACAGGGGTCACTAGCCTGACGGCCACCGCGGCCGTCACCGTCAATATTGTCACTTCGAGCGGGGTGACCGCTTCCCTGTCGGTTTCTCCATCCATCCAGCCCTCGCCCGCGTTCGTGCGATATCCCCAGACGCTGACTGCGACGGTCACCAATTCGGGCGCCACCACCGTCACGATCTCCTCGGTAACCTTCTGGGTCAACTTCACCTCGAACAAGACGGCGGCGATCACGCCCAAGACCGGGACGATCACGCACGCCACCATCCCGGCCTACTCGAGCTGGGCCGCGGCGGTCAGCTCCACGACGTGGCTGCCCCTGCTCGCGAGCACCTACAACCTCACGGCTCGCGTCGTCTTCACGAGCGGTTCCCCGGTCCAGGGAAACACCACGATCGTGGTCGGGCAGCCGTTCACGATTTCGGTGACGCCCTCGCCTGCTCGGGTCAACGCGAGCGCCTCCGCGACGTTCGCAATCGTCCTCTCCAATGACGGTCCCCTCTCTGGCACGACCGCGAACATAACCCTCTGGATTAACGGGACGTCCAAGTGGTCGACGAACGGCAAGTCGCCAGTCGCGAATGGCGCCGGTTGGTACGTGACGAACACTTCGACCACGCTCGGGGCCTATGCAACGCTGTTCTGGTCGCCGGTTCTATCCGCGCCGTCGGGCGCGGTAAGCAGCTACACGATCACAGTGGTGGTTACTCTTTCCAACAGCTCGCACTGGACTACCGTATACCGGCTCGCGGCGGGCAACACCATCTCCGGCTGATTCGTCGTCGGGCGAACGGGCCCGGGCGTGGTTCCCACGTTACGGGAAGCGCAGTACGCGTCAATGCACGGCCGGACCGCGGATTCGGTGACCTAACGCGACTTCTCGGACGGCAAGGGCGCGGAGGGCGCAGTCGCGGAAACCAGGCTGGCTCCGCACTTCCAGCACTTGGTCTCGTTGGCGTAGACGACCGCGCCGCAATTGGGGCACGTCCGCTCCGAGGTGTCGACCGGCGCCGCACCGCCCGCCGGTGCGCCGAGCGGAGGGTTCACCGGGGGAGCCGGGCCGGAGGGGGGAGCGGCGCCGGCCGGCGCAACGGGCCCGGCCGCCCTCCGCTGGGCTTCCTGGCGACGGCGTTCGCGGCTCTTGAACAGCATGTAGATCAGGAGGACAAGGTAGAACGGGCCACCAAGGAACAGAAGGTCATCGAAGTAGATCGTGGAGATAAGCTCGGAATAGGTCGTCGCGAAGACGCCCACCACGGGCCCCTCAATCCCGTTATACGTCGGGTCACCCGTCAGCGTTTGGAAGTAGGGCTTGTCGGTCGTCTTGTTGAGGGTGTAGACCCCCATCTGCCAGTCCCAGATCCCGTTCGATCCGATCGCATAATGGAAGGTCAAGGTCAACTCGGTCGTCAGGTTCGCCGGAACGTTTTGGGTGATCTGGTGGAAGGGGTACCCCGCCGAGCACCACGGCGGCGGACTGGAGCCGCTGGTCGCCCCTGGGCACGTGCTCACGTAGAGAGACACGTTCACGGGAGTGGTATTTCCCACGGGGCTGAACTGCGGGAAGATGGTAACCGTCCAGGTGAAATTGGTGCCCCC
Organism: Thermoplasmata archaeon; assembly: GCA_030038895.1. Lineage (GTDB taxonomy): Archaea > Thermoplasmatota > Thermoplasmata > Lutacidiplasmatales > UBA184 > Lutacidiplasma. Next base: position 2,932 of record JASHQX010000097.1, on the reverse strand, counting down.
GGTCCCCGTGTACGGTGAGACGCTGGCGTTCTGAAGGAGGCCGTTGTTCGGCCCGGTGCACGTCTCGTTGGTCGAGGAGCAGGAGACCGCCAGCGGCGCCCGGATATCCTGCGTAATGACGACGGTCGAGATCGGGGCGACCAGCAACACCACGACGAGTCCGGACAGGGCAAGGTATCGGGGACGCTTGAGACCCGCCCAGATCGGGATCGCGAGCCCGAAAATGAGGAACGCGGGGATCGCGAGAAGGGTCTCGACGTAGACGTAGGAGGCGAAGACGACGAGGATGGTCAGCGCGATGAGGATCGCCTTACCGAGAGGGGTCGTGAGGAAACGTCTAAGACCACGCGGTTGCTTTTGCTGCACGAGACGGTGAGGCAGTCCGCCCTCCCTTTATAAAGTAATGTGACCGCGACCTCGGCTCCCGCGCCCTCGTCACTGTCGGTACCGTGTGCTTTGGTGGTGCTCGATGGGGTCGGCGACCGTCCGCATCCCGCCACCGGAAATCTTAGCCCGGTCGAAGCGGCCCGTACACCTCACCTGGACTCCCTCATCGATCGGGGTCAGGTGGGTCAGGTCGTAGTCATCGGTCCCGGGGTGGCGCCAGAGTCCGACGCCGGAGTATTCGCCCTGCTCGGCTACGATCCAGTAAACGACTCTCCCGGCCGAGGGGTCCTCGAGGCTCTCGGGGTGGAGATCCCGCTTCAGCCGGGCGATGTCGCGCTACGGCTCAACTTCGCTACCATCGCCGGTGACGGTCGAGTCCTGGACGCACGGGTGGGCCGATCGCTTTCGACTCATGAATCAACGGAGCTCGCGAAAGCGCTGACGAGCGCGGACCTTCTCAAGGATCGAGGGATCCGGGCCGAGGTCCGTGCCACCGTGGGCCACCGGGGCGTGCTCTGGCTCCATCCGACCGAGGGGGGTGCCCTCTCCCCGCAGATTTCCAACGTCGACCCTTTCTATGAAAAGGTCGGCGGGATGGGTCAGGCCCGGCGGCCGGAGGACCCGATGGTCCGTCCATCGGTCCCCCTGGACGAAACAGCCGAAGCCCGACGCACAGCGGACGCTCTGAACCTCTTCCTCGAACGCGCCGGTCCCGTACTCGCCGGCCAGCGTGTCAATGCGCGGCGGGCCATCACGGGTAAGAAGATCGCAAGCGGTCTTCTCGTCCGAAACGCGGGGTCGTTGCCCGCGCGGCCGCCCGTCCAGTTCGCCTCCGCGTGGGGAGTCGCCGGAGCTGCTCTGACAGAGATGCCGGTCGAACGGGGGATCGCCCGAGTACTCGGGCTCGAGGATCGGTACGTCGGCCCGATGACGGGAGATCGGGACGCGGGGTATGCGGAACGGGCGAAAGTCGCGCGGGAGCTGCTCTCCCGCTTCCCCTTCGTGTACGTCCACCTCAAGGGGCCCGATGAGCCTGGGCACGACGGGGATGCGGTGCGAAAGCAGGAGATCGTCGAAGCAATCGACCGATCGTTCTTCGGCCCGTTCCTCGAGGGCCTCGATCTCGAACACGCCCGAGTCGCGGTAACGGCCGACCATGCCACTCCGTGCGTGATCAAGGGTCACTCCGACGATCCGGTCCCGTTCGTGCTCGCCGGAGCCGGTGTTCCCAGGGTCATGGGTGGGGGCGGAGTCAAGTTCGGGGAGTCCGCGGCCGCTCGAGGATCTCTGGGTACCCGCCGGGGGTCCGAGGTCCTCTCGCTCCTTTTCCACCCTCCGGGTCGCTGAAAGCACGCATGCGGGCACCCGGAGTCCGCGTCCGTCAGAGTGACGGGGAAGCGACCCGTCGCAATCTCGCGGACCGGCGAATGCTGCGCACCGACCTGGGAATTCTGAGGGAGGACGGATACCTCGTCCTGCCGGTCGTGAACGCTGGGGAGCCCTCACGGCTTCCGGGCGAGCTCGTCGAACGGGACTTCCCAATCGTGAAGCGACAGATCACTTCCGACTACCGTGATCTCCTCGACTGGCCGCCTGACGCAAAGGCGCTGCTGCCCCGGTCGTTCGACGTTGTCGGGGATATTGTTCTCATCCGCCTGCCGGAAGAGCTCGAGAAACGCAAACATGAGATCGGAGAAGCCCTTCTCTCCTTTGTCCCCTCCGCGCGGGTCGTCGGCCAGGACCGCGGCGTCCACGGTACGGAGAGGCTTCGCTCGATCGAGCGTCTCGCGGGGTCCGGTGCCTGGCGCACCCGGCACCGGGAGAACGGCATCGAGTTCGAGGTCGACGTCGAGCGCGCCTACTTCTCGCCCCGACTCGCCCGCGAGCATGAACGAGTCGCCAGCGAGGTGAAGTCCGGTGAAGAGGTCTATGACCTCTGCTGCGGCGTGGGCCCATTCGCGCTCACGATCGCGCGGAGCGGGCGGGCCACGCGGATCACGGCGGTCGACGCGAATCCGTCCGCGATCGAGCTCCTTCGCGCGACCCAGCGTCGCTATTCGTATGGGTCTCGCATCGAGCCGGTGCTCGCCCCGCTCGAGTCGTTCCTGCCGCTCGCAGCGGCGGTGGACCGAGTCGTCCTGAATCTCCCTCACGAAGGGATTAAGTACCTACCCTCGGTGGCGCGGACGGTGGCTCCTCGCGGGAGTCTCCATTACTACGAGATTACCCCGCGTGAGGAGTTCGACCGGAGAGCGGAGTCGATCATGCGCTCACTCGGCGAAGAGGACTGGAGCGTCGTCGATCGTCATGTGGTCCATCCCTACTCGCCGACCGCGGACCTCGTGGCGTTCGTGTTCGCGCGGTCCCGATCCTGAGGCCGGGCCGTGGCGTACATCGTCGATCTCGGGGACTGCTCGGAGTCCGACCTCCCGACGGTGGGAGGCAAGGCAGGGAAGCTCGGCGAACTCGTCCGCCAGGGGCTACCGGTCCCGCCCGGGTTCGTCATCACGACCGCCGCCTACCAGTTGTTTGTTGACTCGACACC
>JASHQX010000096.1 GCA_030038895.1 Thermoplasmata archaeon | reverse complement strand
ACCACGCACTACATGTTCGAGGCTGAGGAGCTCTGCCCGCAGATCGCGATCCTATCGCGCGGGCGGATCGTCGCCCACGACACGATCGACAAGCTTCGAGAGCTCGTCGGGGGCGACCGGACCCTCGAAGCCGAATCGTACGGATTCGACGACCATGAGGTGGACGCGCTGCGCCGGCTGCCCGGGGTCTCCAAGATTGTCACCGAGGAGTTCGGGCCGGTCTCCCGCCTCACGTTGAGGGTGCGGACGGGCGAGACCCTGCCCGAGGATGTGCGCTCGCTGCTCCCCGGGCACTCGGAGCTCATGGTCCGAGAGCGGCGGACCTCGCTCGAGGACGTCTACCTCGACCTCGTCGAAGAGGAGGCGACGTAGATGGCGAACGCGACGGCCACGTACTCCCGGGGTCGCTCGACCTACGCCGCGCTCCGGCTGTCCGTCCTGCAGTTCCTCGCGGATCCCCAGTGGCTCGTCCCCTCGATGATCGCCCCGGTGATCTTCGCGCTCGTCTCCTTCGAGCTCTTCCGCGGCGCGGGACCGTACTTCCTCACCTATGCCATCCTCGGTGCCGGCATGATGAGCATGTGGGGCCAAACGCTGTACGGGAGCGGCTGGGCGACCGGCCAAGACCGGGAGTTCGGCACCCTCGAGCCGACAATCCAGGCCCCGACCCCGTACCTCTACATCGTTCTCGGCCGGGTCCTCTGGAACGTCGTCTCGGGTCTGATCGGCGGGGCGATCGTCTACGTCGTGATCGTTGCGTTCGCGGGCGGTCCGCCGGCGGTTCCGGACCCGGCCGCCTTCGCCCTTCTGTTCGTGTTCGTGATGGTCACGCTCGCCGCGGTCGGGATCGTCTTCGCCGCGTTCTACGTCTACACGCGCTACGCCGGGTTCATCCAGAACATCGGAGAGTTCGCGTTCTACATCGGGACGGGGTGCATGTTCCCGGTCGTCCTCCTGCCGTTCTACACGAATCCGGTCTCGCTGATTTTCCCACCGACGTGGGCGCTCGACGCCCTCCGATTCAACGCGATCCCCGGCTATCAGGGGTTCGGGTGGGGGTTCTGGGGCGATCTCGCGGGGGCGGTGGCGACAACCGCGGTCTACCTCGGCGTCGCGGGCGCGATCTTCCACCGGGTCGAGCGCCATGTCCTCGAGGAGGGGAACCTGTCCGAGTACTGATCGGACGGAAATCGACCGATGGCGCTCGCTACTTCGCTGAGGACCCCCTACCGCCCGTCGTTCTGGCGGACGTTCTGGACCAACGCGGTGATGGCTCCTCGCACGAGCCTCGGGTTCATGCGAGTCGACTTCGTGCTCGGCACGGTCTTCGTCGTGCCGTTGACGCAGATGGCGTTCTTCGTCCTGGTCGTCCGCCTCGCGGGGGGCGGCGCGTCGGAGATTGAGTTCGCCGCGGTGGGCAACGCCGTCGCGACCGTCACGTACTCGAGCGTCTTCTCCGTCTGTCAGACAACCGATTCCGAAAAGGAGCAGGGAACGATGGAGCACCTCCTCGTCTCCCCGACGAACCGTCTCGCGCTCTACTTCGGACGGGGCCTGATCCCGATCCTCATCTCCCTCGCGACCGTCGCCGTGGGCCTCACGTACGCGGCCCTCCTCTTCGGCGTGAAAATCCCGGCCGGGGCAATCCCGGCCCTCGCAGTCTCGGTCGTTCTCACGGCGTTCGCGATGGTCGGCTTCGGCCTGCTCCTCGGAGGGGTGGCGCTCTACCTCCGGACATCGATCATCCTCGGGAACATCTTCCTCTTCGTCGGTCTCCTTCTCTCGGGGGTGAACTTCCCCCTCTCGAGCCTTCCCCTGCCGCTACAGTGGGTGGGGGATGCGCTTCCGCTCACCTGGGGCCTCGCCGCCATCCGTGCCGCGCTGGCCGGGAACTCCCTCGGGGCCCTCGGTGCACTATGGGCCGCGGTTGCCATCGCCGCGATCGCGTCGTTCGCGCTCGCGATCGGGCTCTGGGAGTACTTTGAGCGACGGGCGCTCGCGACCGGCAGCATCGCGCGATTCTAAGCGGGCCGCCGGCCGGACCGGTCCCCCGGATCCGGCCGATCACGTGCTCGGAGAATCAAAGGGGGGTCGTGGCCTCGATGAGCGAACCGTTCTCGTACCCGTACACCGCGAACCCCCGGCCTGTCTGGGCGATCGCAGGGTCGGTGACGACCACAAACGATGAGCCGTCCGTGATTTCGATGTTCCACGGCGCCCCGGACACCGAGACCCAGCCCGACCCGTCGGTGTAGTAGAGGAGATTCGTTCCGTTCGGGGCCGACAGGACGACATACCAGTCGGTGACCGAGAAGGGGGCCGGCCCGGCGCAGACAGACGTCGGCGTGGCGTTGGCGACGACGTTAGGGTCTGTGATCCAGTCGTTGTCCCAGATTTCGTATACCCGGACGTCGACGTCTCCCGTACGGACCGGTTCGGAGGAGTTGAGCCATACTATCCTCTCCGCGAACGCCGGTGCGCCCGCCGCGCACGTGACCGCGCTCACGTTCGGGGTCCCGAGCTTGACCGAGATTGGCGGGTTGGTGGGAGGGGGCGTGTAGACGGACGCGGGGTTGAACGGCCGAGCGGTCAGGATCGCATAGACCCCGAGCCCGATGATCAGGACGACCACGATGTTGCCGAGAAGTTCGCGACGGGCACGACGCAGTTCCTCCTGTTCTCGACGGAACGCCTGGGCCCGGCCGCGGTACGGGCGCCGAGACCTCGACACTCGGGCCGGTTCCTCTTCCCCTCCCGGAGGCCCCGGACTGGTACCTCCGGGATCGGGGGGAACCACGGCGGGCAGAGGAGGAACGGATGACGTCATGCCGCCTCGGTCGGTTCTTCGATAAGCTCCAGGTAGGCGTCCTCGAGCAGGAGCGAGGATCCGGTGAATTGTACGACCGGGCCGAGCTCCTGGCAGAGACGAAGGAGGCGCGCTCGTGACTCGTTCGAGCCGTCGAACGGGATCCTCCAGTGTCGCTCGGAGATTCGGACGATCTCGGACGGGACCGGGGACAGGGCCGCGACCTTATCGGCCGCCACGGGCTCGGCGAACTCCACGTCCACCTGGCGGGACCGGATGCGCCCGGGGATCTCATCGACCCGGGTCTGCAAGAGGACCTTGCCCTGGTGGAGGAAGGCGACGCGGTCGCAGACCTCCGTGACCTCAAGCATCTGATGCGAGCTCATGAGGATCAAGTGGTCGCGCTTCAACCGGTTCAGCACGCCTCGGACGATCACCCGCTCCGCCGGGTCGAGCCCACTCGTCGGTTCATCCAGTAGGAGGACTGACGGATCGCCTATCAGTGCAGAAGCGAGGGCCACGCGCTGGCGTTGCCCCTTCGAGAGCCATCCGATCCGCATGCCCAGCGGCGGCAGGTGGAGCCACTCATCGCAACGGTCCACTTCTCGGTCGACGTCGTCCCGCTCAAGTCCCCGAGACCGTCCGACCGTTTCGAGAGCCTCGAAGACGTTGAGCGTGGGGTACGGCTCCGGCGTTTCGATGACCGACCCGACGTCCCAGAGAGCAGCCTTCCGGTCCGATATCGGATCGAGCCCGTTGACGAGCGCGCGGCCGCGCGACGGGCGAAGGAGACCGACGAGCAGCTTCAGCGTCGTGGTCTTGCCGGCCCCGTTCGGGCCGAGGTACCCGATCGCGCCGGCTCCGTCGTACTGGAACGAGACATCGTCCAGGACCGGGGCGCCCTCCCGATACCACTTCGTAAGGTGGGAGACCTCGAAGAACCCCATGGCTCACCCCGTCGACTCCTTTCGGTGGTAGAGGTAGGCGCTGAGCGGCAGGAACACCGCGACGTACGCCGCCATGATCTCGAGTCCCTCACGGACCGTGGCGGACCAGATGTAGTAGGACTGGCTCGCGCCCAGGGGGATGATCTGTTTGTGCAGGAAGTCCGTGTCGAGCACCGAGTAGATTGCGCCCCCGGCGTAATTCAGGGAGAACCACGGCTCGAGGCCTGCGAGTTCGGTCAGGCTCTCGAGGACGGTGAATCCGACGTATAGGGCGAGAATGGTGATCAGGACGCCGGTCGCCGGAGAACGGGTGGAGGAGCTAATGCAGAACGCGACGCTGAGAGTGGCGAGGGTAAAGAGCGCCGCCACCCCCAACGATTGGGCGATCCCCACCCACGGGACGCTCGCTCCGCCAAAGAAGTAGGCCGTGCCGGCGATCGCGAACGCGTAGTAAAGACCGACGACCGCGAGCGTCACGAGCGCGGCCGCGGAGTAACGGCCCGTCAGGAGCACCGAACGCCGGATCGGAAGGACCAGCATGTAGTAACCCGCGCCGGTGGAGAAGTCGACACTCAGCGCGTCGCCTCCGAAGAAAGCGGCGGCGAGGATGATCCATAGCGGGGCGTAGTTCAGGAAGTTGCAGGTGTACTCTGACGGATGGTAGAGATCCTCGACTCGGACCGTCGCGACACCCGTGCTGATCTGGAACGTGAGCGTGAGGGCCGAGATCACGAAGACGAACCCCAGCAACCCCAGGAAGCGATTGGTACGGAGGTAGTGCTGGAGCTGGTGTTTCGTAATGATGCGCCAGCCCTCGAAGTCGGAGACGAGATGACGCTCCGCCCGGACAGTCCCGCCGGATAATTCGGGAGCAGTTACCGAGGTCGTCACAGCATGCTCATCCGTTCCGGCGGTCCCTCGCCGGCTTCCCCAGCCCGGGCGCGGCGGTGGCCCGGAGGGGACCCTCCGCTTCCGGCACCGGCGTAAAAAATGCACGGGCGAGTCGTTTAAACCTTCCCTCGAGGGTCCTTCACGCCGTTCCGGACGGTATCCGATGCCCGCGCCGACGCGCTTTTAGCAGGGTGCGACGCTTCGTACATTGGCCGCGCGTGAAACCATGCGACGGCGAAGCCTCCTGGCATTGGTGGCGGTGGTCATCGTTTCTTTCGCCTTGACCGCCGCGACCGCAAAACCCCTGCCGGGCAGCGCCCCTGAAGTCAGCTCCCGATCCACGCTTGGGTCGGAGTCCATCTCGATCGCGGCTGTGGCCAACTACGGCTACCAGCCCGAGACCATCGGCAATGTTCTCCTAAATGCCACCATCACGGTGACGTTCACGGACGACGACGTGCTCCCGCACACCTTCAACATCTCCTCGCGCGAAGGGTTTGAGATCCCCAACGATTACTCCGCGAGCCAGTTGAACGCGCTGTTCTCCAAGTATCCCCCGCTCTACGCCGCGACGGTGAGCTACGAGGGAGACATTTCGATCGGCAGTTTCACCTCGCCTGCGGCCCCCGGATGGTACGAGTTCATATGCAACGAGTCCGGGCACTTTGCCGAAGGGATGTACGGGTTCATCGCGTTCGGCGAGCCGGTTCCCTCGAATCTTACCCTGCCCAGCCACGGTTCGGAGACGCCGGTGGCTGGTTCGGGCGTGATCTTAGTGCTGGGCTTGGTAGTCATCGTCGCAGTCCTCGCGGGAATCTTGGTCTTGCGACGGCGACGCTCGGCCTACCGGTTGCCGCCGGAAGAGCCACGTCACGGGTGACCATCTTTACGAGCCTCTCCCGGGCTCCTTGGCCGATGGCCGAGGCTCGGGACCCCCCCGGAACCCAGGTAAAGGATCGGGTCGGCCGTCGGCTCGGGGTTCAGGACTCCGGAGTCGCGGGCGGCTCGGAGGGGGCGGAGGTCGAAGGCTCCGGCGGGGCGGCAGCGGGTGCCGGGGGTGCCGGCGCCGCTTCGGCGGGAACTGCTTTCGGGCGACGTACGGTCGCGGTCCCGACCAGGAACAAGATCGCCGCAACGAGGGCAAGGTACGCGCCGGTGCCAAGGCTGTCACCGGCGTAGTACACCGTGATGTAGGCGAAGACGAAGGCGACGAGGCCCCATATGAACGGGTAAGGCCCATACGCCCGGGCGAGGACGCTGTAGACTCCCGAAACCACCATCGCCGGCCAGAAGAACAGGACCACGGCGAACGCAAACAGAACGATCGGGTTCGCGGTCGACTCCTTGACCAGCATCGCCCCCAAGGGGCTGTACGTATTCAGCGACGTGGAACCCTTGGTCGCGTACACGTACATGGCGTTGTAGGCATCGGGCAACAGCGGCGAGGTTCCGGACCATCCCGCGACCGAGATCGAGAACCAGACGAGGAAACCTGCGATCAAAGCGAGGAGGACTGCGACGAGGGTAACGACCGCGGGAACCAGGTTGCTCGGACGCGGGGCCGGGGCCGACGACGGTGTTGGACCCGTTCCCATCCCGCGGCGGGACGAGGGACTGGGATATAAGCCTCCCGATTGGGCCCCGGAGCACCGGGCCGGGGATGCGGAAGATCCGACGCTTACCTGACCATAGAAGGGTTAGCCATTCCCCGGACAGGTAGCGTGCTAGCCGACCGCCTGTTTCTCGGCAAGCATGGGAGGGCGGATAGAACGAAAATTCAGGCCGCAGACGCAGAGGTACCCCGACAGTTGCTGCAGGTCACCATCGCCGTCTGCAAAAGGGACGCCTCGGCACATTCCGTACAGAGCGGACGCCCGCACCTCGAACACGAGGGACGAGAGGCCTCTCGCTCGATAGAGCGACCGCAATCGGAACATCGACGCGCTTGGTTCTTGGTCGGTGCGGGACGCGCCGCAAGCGCCGAGCTCGAGGTTATCTCCCGGGAGATGGCTTCGAGCTCTTTCAAAGTGTTCGCGATTTCGTCCTCGCTCGTGGGAGACTTCGAGGTCGATCCCGCGTCGGCCGGTGGACGGGTTGTCACGGAAGGCGGAGTTGATTTCGGCCGACCGAAGGGGATCGAGGAACTGTCAGTGCTGGCGCGGGCCGGAGCGGGTCGGCGGCCCGCCGCCGACTCGGGAGGCCCTTCCCACCACGGAGCCGTGGAAGGGGCGTTCGGGGCGACGGGCGATGGTGCCGGCACCGGGGCGCGAATCCGGTTGGAGGGAGACGGCCCCTCCACCGCGCGAGACGTGCGTGCTGCCGACCTCCGTTCTTCCTCTGCGAAGTATAGAGAGAACACGCCTGCGGCGGCGATGGTGGTTCCCAGGACGATCATCAACTGCCAGATCTCGAACCGACCGATCGTGGGAGGGGGAACCTGGAGCCCTACAATTACACCGTAGACGATCAAGGCGCTCCCGATCAGGAGCAGAGGGTAGGCCCCCTCGACGTTCAGAGAGCGAGCGTGACCGCGAGAGGAAGTCGGATGTCCTGGCCCCGATCCCTCGGAGTCGGGACCTCCGAGTGAGGCCCGTGCCGGACTTTCACGGTCGGAAGTGAAAGCCACTCCAGTCAGCGTGGTAGTTGGCCCGGCGGCCATGCTCTCCATCATACACTAGGCGTCCCCCTCCATCTGCTTTGGGACGCCCCCGCTCAGCGACAACGGTTTGCCACCGGGCCGTGCTCGCGCGCAGCGGTCACGGCGCGACCCGCG
>JASHQX010000095.1 GCA_030038895.1 Thermoplasmata archaeon | reverse complement strand
GGAATGCAGCGATGTACTTTCCCGCATAGATCGTGGCGCGGCGGAGCGGAAGGCCCATCAGGAAGTAGCCCGTCTTGTTCTGGAACTCGCCGGCGATCGCATCGCCGCCGAAGAAGATCGCAGCGAGAACGCTCACGTACGGCGCGCCGACGCCCCAGAACGAGCCGTAGAACGCGGCGTTGGTGGAGATGATCGATCCGCGGTAGTAGGCGACTACGCCCGTGATGATCGCGCCGATCACCGCGACGATCAGGATCAGTACTATGAAGCGGCGGGACCGGAGATATTCGCGGAGCTGGTAACGGGTCAGCTTTCGGACCTGTCCCATCGAGTCCGGGACTGCAAGTCGCGAGACGTGCCCCCCGGAGGTGGCGGCCGACATCGATCTAGTCCCCTCGGGAGATCTGGCTCAGATAGACCTCTTCGAGCGCGCTCTGGGATTCTGAGACGCTGACGACGCCGAGGTGGAGGCCGACCAAGGCCTCGACGAGCTTCTCCTGCGCCTCCAGTCCTCCATAGAAGCGGAGCCGCAGCCGCTTCGGGTCGAGCGGGGCGACGCTGACCACGCCCGGCAGCGTCGCAATTCTCTGCGCAATGACCTCCGGCGAGATCGGACGTGCGAGAACAACGTCCACGGAAGCATGGCCGTCCGCGAATCGCGACACGACGTTGTCGAGCGTGTCGTAGAAAAGCAGCTTGCCCCGATCGATCAGCGCGACCTCGTCGCAGACATCGACGACTTCGCTCAGGATGTGGCTGCTCATGAAGATGAGACGCTGGCTCTTCTTGAGGTCCCGAACGATGGCCCGCACTTCGGCCATCCCCCGGGGGTCGAGACCGGTCGACGGTTCGTCGAGCACGAGAATGGTCGGGTCGTGGACGAGAGCCGCGGCGATGTTGATCCGCTGCTTCATGCCCTTCGAGAAGCGGCCGACCTTCTCGTTGGCCCACTCTTCCATCTTTACGTCCGCGAGCACGGCGCGAATTCGCTCCTTCCGTTCGGCGAGGGGGACGCCGCGGAGATTAGCGACCATCTCCAGCGCCTCGTTCGGGGTCAGAGCCGGATAGATTTCCGGGCTCTCGATCAGCGTGCCGGTGTCCCCGAGCGCGCGCTTTCGGTCCAACTGGACCGAGACCCCATTGAGAAAGCACTCACCCTGTGTCGGAAAGATCATGTCCGTGACGACCTTGAGCGTCGTGGTCTTGCCGGCTCCGTTTGGCCCGAGGAATCCGACGCACTTCGTCCCCTCAAGCTTCAGGTTGAGCGAGTCGACCGCCGTGTATCGACCGAATACCTTGGTGACCCCACGGACCTCCAGCGACGGCGTCACGGGTTACCTCCTGCGCTGCGGCCAAGATGACGCCGCAACAAGCTCGCGCGAGAGCGACTTCGATGCCGGCCAGCGAGCCGCGTTCGCAAATTGGGTCGCACCGTCGCAAACCATACTGCAGTGATTCGTGGGACGGCGGAGCTATTAAACGACTACTCGTGGCGAGTGCCGGTTTCGGGGCCGGTACACAGATACTCGCACTCCGCTTCGTGGCTCCGGTTGGCGGCGGCTGCTAGGCGCGGTTCGCCTCCGCCCGCAGTCGAGGGGTCACATAGAGCGCGAGGATAACCCCGGCCGGTACCGAGGGCGCGACCAGCAGGCCCCAGACGGCGAGGGGGCTGGCCGTCGCGGCGATCACGACGCCCCCGAGAACGGGAGCAAGGAGCGACCCTAGTCCCGAGAGGGCGAAGAAGGCGCCGTTGTACGATCCGATCTCGGTCGGAGGTGCCAGGTTCGACGGGAGGGTCGTGGCCGGGATCGAGCTGAGGTTCTCGCCAATCGTCAGGATCAGGACTACGCCGAAGAAGGACGGGACGAGGAAGAAGGAGTACTGTCCCACCAGCCCGAATAGGAGGAAACCGGCGGCGTACCCGCTCAAGCCAAGGAGGAACAGGGAGGTGTGCCGGTGTCCGAGCGACGCCTGGGTCATCGGGGCCTGGCCGAAGACGACCACGAGGCCGTTGAGGGCGAGGCCCGCCCCCAGGATGGCGTAGGGGATTCCCAGGACCGTGTTCACGTACAGGGGGAAGATCGTGGCCCACTGGCCGATCGTGAGCATGGCCAGACTGATCGCACCGCACATCGCGAGGAACGGACGATCCCGCGCGAGGATCCGGAGGCTCTGTCGGACGGAACCGGGCCGTCGGACCACCTCGGCAGGAACGGGGACGGCGCGTCCGCTCGCCCGCGCCAGATCGTACGGCGACGGATCGAGGACGAGGGCGAGCAGCGTCGTGCTCGCGAGGAGCACGATCCCGGCGAGAAGGGCGACCTCGACGAACCCTACGAAGCCGATCAGCACGCCGCCTGAGAATACCCCAAGCGTGAACCCGACGTTCCAGCCGATCCGCACCCACGTAAATCCCATCGTCCGGTCCGATCCCTCCGCGAAGTCGGCGATGTACGCCGAGATCGCCGGCCCGGCGAGGGTCCCCACGACCTGGATCGTCGTGACGAGGGCGAGGACCCCTATGAGCGAGCGTGCTTGAAGGGCGTCGGCGAGTCCCAAGTACGATGCCGCCTCCGCCCCGAGGGCCACGAGGAACACTCGCCGGCGTCCCATACGGTCGGTCAGGAAGCCGGCGAAGGGGACGAGGAGCAGCGGCAGGACCCCGGTAAGGGCGACCAGGAGGCCGATCTCGGCGTAGCCGATGTGGAGGATGTTCCGCAGGTAGAGAACTAGGAACGGTAACACGAGGCTGACGCCGGTGGCGCGGACCACGCCCCCGAAACCGAGCCACCGTACGTTGCGATTCATCCGTCTCTCCGGGGCGGAGCGCCGCCGAGAATCGCGCCTCGCAAAACCTTATGGGTGAAGCCCAAGTCAATCGGGCAGCAGATGGGGGATCAGGACCTCTCGACCGAGCTCTCGGGTCAGGGCTACCAACTCGTGGGGAAGCACAGCGCGGTCAAGCTCTGCTACTGGACGCGCGAGTCGCTGACCCGCGGCCGTGATTGCTACAAAGGACGGTTCTACGGCATTGAGAGCCATCGGTGCCTGCAGATGTCGCCGGCGATCGACTCGTGCAATCTCCATTGCCGGTTCTGTTGGCGGAACCAGGGCTGGGAGAACGACGCGGTAATGCCCGAGTACGACGACCCGGAGAGTCTTCTCGACCGTTCGGTCGATGCCCAGCGGCGGATCCTCTCCGGGTTCAAGGGCGACCCGTCGGTCGAGCTCGAGCGGTGGGAGGAGTCGCAGCGCCCGAAGCATATCGCGATCTCGCTCACCGGTGAGCCGACCCTCTACCCCAAGATGAACCGCTTTCTCTGCCTCTGCCACGAACGGGGGATTACCACATTCCTCGTGACGAACGGGACGAATCCGGACGCCCTCCGGGCGCTCGACCCGCTCCCGACGCAGCTCTACATCTCGGTGACCGCCCCCAACGCCGAGGTGTTCCGGCGTCTGACCCTCCCGGCGCAGGAGGACGCCTGGGACCGTCTGCTCGAGTCCCTCGCGATTGTGCGGGAGTTAAGGACGCGGCGTGTCGTCCGGCACACGCTCGTCCGGGGCTGGAATCTCGGCTGGGTCGACCAGTACGCCGCGCTTGACTCGCTCGCCCGACCGGAATTCATCGAGCCGAAGGGGTACGTCTACATGGGAAAGTCTCGACAGCGGCTTGGCCGCGACCACGTGCCCGAGCACGAGGAGATCGGGGCGTTCGCGCGCCGCCTCGCCGCACGCACCGGCTACCTCGTGCTTGACGAGTCGCCGGATTCGAAGGTCTTCCTTCTGGGTCGCTCGAGGGAGAGTCGCTACCTTCCCGGGCGGTCCCCCGAGCTCCCAAGGCTCCCGGTCGCGCCCGCGTGAAAGAACTGGGATCCCAGGGCGAAAGGGAACACGTCTCGTGAGGGATCAGATCCCGCGCCAACTCAGGATCGAGATGAAGACCGCGGCTCCGATCCCGAGCCCCATCACGAGATAGGGGCTGAGCTTCAGCGCCCGGGTCTCCTCCATGTCGTAGTACTGGATGAGACCGGCCGCGCTCGAGAAACCGGAGCGTCGCTGTTCGGGCATAGAGACGAGATGAGGAGCGGCTCCGCGCTATTTATTTCCTTCCGGTGAGGGCGCGAGGAGTCATCTCCGCCAGGAGAGGCCGCTCAGGTCGGTCACGGCGTCCTCGACCGCGTCCGTTAACCGGCCGGTCAGGCCCCCGCCGACGTCGTTCCCTCCGCCGAAGAAGAGCCGATCCAGGAACGGCCGGGGCGGCGCAAACCGCACGGTCTTGCGGGACGGCACACCGGTGAGCCGGGCGAGTTCTTCCACGACCAGCTCGCGATCCCCGAGGGCGTCGACGAGGCCGAGCTTCAGCGCCTGGGTCCCCGTCCAGAACTCCCCCGTGGCGAGCGCGCGGATCTCCTCGACCGGGCGCTTGCGCTCTCTCGCGACCATCTCGACGAACTGCTCGTAGCTTTCGTGCGTCACGGACTTCAGCTTCGCCCGCTCCTCGTCCGTCAGCGGCCGGTACCCCTGGTAGGCATCCTTGTGCACTCCCTCGTGCAGGAGCTCAATCGAGATCCCGAGCCGGCGCGCGAGGTCCCGCAACGCGACGTGGGCAAAGACGACCCCGATCGATCCGACGCTCGACTCCGGATAGGCGTACACACGACGGGCACCGATCGCCGCCATGTACGCACCGGATGCACCCATCGCACCGATCGACGCGTAGACCGGCTTCACCTGATCGAGACGCTTGACCGAGAGATAGAGGTCGGTGGAAGCGACGACCTCCCCCCCGCCGCTCGAGATGTCCAAAAGGACCCCGCGGACGCGACGGCGGTTGCGGAGCCCTTTGAAGAGCCGGAGGTACGGCTCCACCGCTCGCTCTCGCAACATCCCGCGGATCTGTACGTGCGCCAGGATCTCCCGCACGAGTCGCCTGCCGGGCAGCCGAGGTTCGGACCTCCTCTAATCTCCTTCGGATGGGGGGGAGCCCGGTGCATCGAGCTACGGGTGCCGCTCGAGGAAGTCGAGGACGGTCTGCATGTATCGCGGTCGTTCCTCCCAGAACGCGGTGTGGGAGCTCTCTTCAAACCGGACGAGCGTCGACCCCCGGATTCCCCGATGGATCGACTCCGCGACCGCGGGAGTCACTTCATCGTACCGACCCGTGGTGACGAGGGTCGGGATCCGAATCTCCCCGAGGCGCGGCGTCGCGTCGTAGTCGCGGATCGTGCCGGTGATCGTGAACTCATTCGGACCGTTCATGGTGCCGTACTTCGGAACGCTCAGGTGATCCAGAGTGTACGTCACTTCCGCCGGCCAGACCGGTAGTCGACAGAGGTGGCGACGGTAGAACTGCATCACCGCGTCCAGATACTCCGGATGCTGATACTCTCCCCTTGCCTCGTGCCGTTCCAGGATGTCGGGTAGGGGAGCCGGCAGCTCGCGCTTGAGACGCTCCATCTCCCGCGAAGCGAGCGGAACGTCCACGAGCCCGCTCGCGCTGACGAGCGTTCGAATCGGTTCGGGGTGAGCGAGGGCGTACGCGATTGCGAGGAGCCCACCGTAACTCGAGCCGATGAGGTGGAACCGGTCGAGCTGGAGTTCCCGGCGCAACGCCTCGAGATCTTCCACATCCCGATCGATCGAGTACTCGGAGACGTCGCGCGCCAGCTCGGAACGGCCGCACCCGAGCTGATCGTAGTAGATCACGCGGTAGCCGTGGTCGGCGAGGTCCGAGAAAGCGAGCAGGTAGTCGTGGGTTCCGCCCGGTCCCCCATGGAGCAGGACGATCGTTCCCTTCGGCCCAGGATCCCCGACTGACTTCCAGTAGAACCGGTACCCGTGGACGGCCGTAAAACCTTCCCGTTGCGCGGGTGGCTGAGGCGACACGACGGTCGGAAGGGATCGGGTCTATATGTCCATCCGCCGCCGATCTCGAAAGTGCCGGCCCCAGAAGGACGACGACGAGTCCGGGTCAGACGCCG
The DNA here is from genome assembly GCA_030038895.1 of Thermoplasmata archaeon. Taxonomy (GTDB): domain Archaea; phylum Thermoplasmatota; class Thermoplasmata; order Lutacidiplasmatales; family UBA184; genus Lutacidiplasma. Next base: position 11,382 of record JASHQX010000095.1, on the reverse strand, counting down.
TGCGTCCTTCCGGGACCGGCGGGATCCGTGCTTCACTTGGGGGGAGCCCATTTCCCAGGGTTCGGGGCATTCGGCTCAGAAGGGCGCTCTCGGTCAGGAGAAGCGGGGCGTTCGCGTTCACGGAGTGGGAGAAGAAGCGGGGTGGCATGGTCCAAGCGCACGGGCGAAACTCACTCGGAGTGACCACCCCCGATGTTCGCCGGTCCGCAACCGCTTTCCACCCGAGCCGCGCTCCGGGGTCGTGGCGTTCCCACGCCCGGAGGTCGACATCGCCCGACCGCCGACCGGGCTCGATGCGCTGATCGACTGGTTCGAGCGGTTCAGTCACCAACTCGTCCTCCTCGAGGAATATCCCCTCGATGAGATTCGATCCGCGCTCGATTCCCTGGATCGCTCGGTTCGCGACCACCTTAGATCGACCGCTACCTTTGGCCGGAGGAAGGGCCCCTCGGACTCGTCGAACGAGGAGCTCGAGCGATTGCTCGCGACGGACCACGCATGGTTCCGGACGTCGCTCGAACAGCTGTGGTGGTTCTTCGCGGTCGTCGAAGGGGACGATCACGGTGGGAACCGCCAGGCGCTCGGTCAGTACGGACGAGTCCTCGCCGAGTCCCTGCGTCGGCATCGGTACATTGAACGAGAGTACCTCGAAGCGAGCCCGCGGAACACCGAGGCAACTCCGTCTCCGCGTCAAAACTCTTTTTAGAAAGCGAGGGGACGCCCCCGCGTAATGGCTGCGCGACCGAACGAAGCAGTCTGGGTCGAGAAGTACCGACCCACCTCGCTCGCCGACATGGTCGGCCAAGAGGCGATCGTCCCACTCCTCCGGGCGTACGCGGCCCAACGATCGATGCCGCACCTATTGTTCGCGGGGCCGCCCGGGACCGGCAAGACGACCGCCGCGCTCGCCCTCGCTCACGATCTCTATGGAGCGGAGTGGCGCCAGAACTTTCGCGAGACGAACGCGTCGGACGAACGTGGGATCGACACCGTCCGTACCAGCATCAAGCAGTACGCCCGTACGTCGCCGCTTGGCGATGTGGGCTTCAAGCTCCTCTTCCTAGATGAAGCGGACAACCTCACCTCCGAGGCCCAGGCGGCCCTCCGCCGGCTCATGGAACGGTACTCGAGCTCGTGTCGCTTCATCCTTTCCTGCAACTACTCCTCCCGGATCATCGACCCGATCCAGTCCCGGTGCGCCGTGTTTCGCTTCCGGCCGTACTCGCCGGAGTCCATCCTCAGCCAGCTCGAGCGCGTCGCGAAGGCCGAGGGCAAGAAGCTTACCCCGGAGGCGCTCGAGACCCTCGTGACGGCAAGCGCAGGGGACATGCGCCGGGCCGTCAACCTCCTGCAGCTCTCGGCGGCCCGCTCTGACACGATCACCGCGGACGACGTCAAGGAACACGCCACCATCCCGCTGCGACGCGAGGTCGAGGGGATGCTCGGCGCGGCGCTCGCCGGGAACTTTCTCGAGGCGCGGAACCGGCTCTACGCCATCTTCACCAACCGGGGCGCCTCCGGTGAGGACGTCCTGAAGGCGATCCACAGCTACGTGCCCGACATCAGCGACGCCTTGCTACCGCCCCGCGAGAAGGTGCGTTTAGTCGAGTATCTCGGAGAGGTCGACTTTCGCCTCGCCCAGGGGGCGTCGGAGCGAGTCCAGCTCGAGGCGGTGCTAGCGCATCTCGCGGCGAGTCGGCCCGCGGGCCGGTGAGCCGCTTGGCGCAGCAGAAGGACGTCGGGGACAAGCCCTCCATCCATCGGCGGGCCGTCGTGGTGGGAGAACTCACCCTCTCTCCCTCGACCCGGCGCGCGATCCGCGCGGGGAAGGTGGAGAAAGGCGATCCCATCGCCGCGGGAGAGCTCGCGGGCCTTCTCGCGATGAAGCGCACGCCCGAGCTCATCCCGCACTGCCACTCCGTGGGGCTCACCCACAGCCGGATCGACCTCCTACCGAGCGCGCGCGGCGTGCGAGTACGCGCGCAGGCGGAGACCGTCGAGCGGACCGGGGTCGAGATGGAGGCCCTCGTGGGCGCGAGCATCGCCCTCCTCACGGTATGGGACATGGTCAAGTATCTCGAGAAGGATGGGCGGGGCCTCTACCCGAGGACCTCTCTCGGCCCCGTGCGGGTCGTGGCCAAGGAGAAGGCCTCCGGGGGCCGCAAATGACCGATGCGAAAACCGCGTCCGAGCCCCCGAGCCGTCACCACCTCGGAGGGACCCGGTCCCTCGGATTCGCGGTCCTGTCGATCTCGGATACCCATACCGAGAGCGACGATCCGTCCGGTCACCTCGCGCGCGAGCTCCTGACCGGCGGTGGGCACAAGGTCGTCCACTACGCGCTGGTCGGGAACTCGATCGCCGACACTCGGGAGAAGCTCGATTCCTGGCTCGAGGAGCCGGCGGTGGAATGCGCCGTGACGGTCGGAGGGACGGGCGTCAGCTCGCGCGATCTCACCGTGGCCACGCTCGAGGCGATGGGAGGGAAGAGGCTCGAGGGGTTCGGCGAGCTCTATCGCTCGTTGAGCTTCTCCGAGGTCGGCCCGCTCGCCATGATCAGCCGGGCCGGCCTGTTCCTGATCCGCGGAAAGCCGGTCTACGCCCTTCCCGGCAGCGAGCGGGCGGTCCGGACCGCGTTCGAGAAACTGATCCTGCCCGCGTGCATCCACCTGGTCGAGGAGCTCGAGCGCTGAGGTCCTTCGCGCGGACGCCCTACCGCGCGCGGACCGAGAGCGCCCCCATCGGGGGAGGCCCCGGGTCGAGGAGCTGCGGAGGTTCGAGTCCCTGAAGGCGACAGAAGTCCCCCCAGGCGGAATTCGAGTCCACGTGGTGCGCGAGCAGGAGCCCCCGGTCCGAGAGAACCTCCCAGGCGGCGCGGAGCTCGAACCGCGCCCGAGTCTCAAGGGGGCCGTTGTCGTAGAAGAAGAGGTCGATGCGAGGGGAGTTTTGGAGAATCTCCCGGAGTCGCTCCTCCGTGTTGCCGAGCGCGAGCGTCCATCGGCCCCGCAGGGACGGGGCCACGAACTGTCCGACTCCGATCTCCCGCACTCCGGCGGCCCGACCGGTGGTCGGCCCGGGCCCGAGCGAGGTGAGCTCGCCTTCGCGGTTCGCGTCCAGCGCCGCGAGCATCCACGCCGTGGAATACCCGGGACGCACGCCGGTTTCGACGATCCGATTGGGGCGCGCCGCGCGCACGAGGAGGTAGAGCAGAGCACCTTGGGGCAGTTCGCGGGCGAACGCCAATCCGGCCCCTCGCTGGAGGAGGCGGTCGGGTAGGTCGCCCTCCCGGAGCTCTCGTCGGAACCCGGCGAGAACGGCGGGGGAAGCGCCCGTTAGCTGCGAGATCCGGTCGATCGCGGCTTGTCGAAGAAGGAGCATCCGCTGCCGGATTGCCTTTCGAGCCGCGGATGACAGGAGCGAACGCGGACGGTCGATCCGGTCGACGTACGGGACCGCGTCCCCCTCGAGCCGGCCGGGAGTTCGAACCGAAGACGTTGGACTCCCTGAACCGGGAGAAAAAGTCACAGTTGGTCATGGGCGTCCCGCTACAAAACCTCTCGGCTCGGGCCGAGGTTCGGACGCGTTCCGGAGGTGGCAGGGACTCCGGAGCCGTACGGTGGCTCGCGCGCCACTACGCGCATTTATAGGGGATGAGACTCGATGGGGTAGGACGAGATCCATGGCCGTGCAAGAGGTCAACTCCCCCAACTTCGACAGGTTTGCCCAGGAGAGCGCAGCGGCGGTAATCGACGTGTGGGCCCCGTGGTGTGGCCCGTGCCGGATGGTCTCACCGATCGTCGAGCGCTTGAGCGAGAAGTACAAGGGCAAGATATCGTTTGGAAAGATGAACTCCGACGATAATGGCGACAAGGCGGGGGCGCTCGGCATCATGAGCATCCCGACGTTGCTCTTCTACAAGCAGGGAAAGCTCGTCGACCGGATCGTCGGTGCTTACCCTGAGGAAGTCATCGACGAGCACGTCCGTCGGCTCCTCTGACTCCGCCGCCCCCGGACCGGGCGCCGGCGCGCGCTGGCGGGGCGAAGGACCGGATCCGCGTCCGAACCGTTTAGAGCCCGCGTGGTGGAGGTGAGGGCGTGAGCGCCCCGTCCGCCGACCTCCAGCTCGCACGGTACTCGTTCCAGCGCAAGCTGGACGAAATCGGCGCAAGCAAGGGCCGCGCGACCGAGCTGATCTCGCTCTATGTTCCGCCCGGTAAGCAGCTCTTCGACGTGATGTCGTACCTGCGGAACGAGTACGCGCAGAGCTCGAACATCAAGAGCCGGACGACGCGCAAGAACGTGATGTGGGCGATCGAGTCGCTCATGGGGCGGGTCCGCAGCTTCAAGGAGGTCCCATCGAACGGCCTCGCGTTCTTCGTCGGGAACAAGGCGATCGGCGCAGACAAGTCCGAGCCGGTGACGTTCATCGTCGAGCCGCCCGAGCCGCTCAACACCTACCTCTACCGCTGCGACTCCTCGTTCTTCCTCGACCCGCTCCTCGCGATGGTCCACGAGCCCGAGACCTGGGGCCTCATCGTGATGGACCGGGCCGAAGTCACCCTCGGGCTCCTCAAGGGGAAGCGCGTCGAGCCGCTGCGGAACCGCCAGTCGCTCGTCCCCAGTAAGCACGGACGCGGCGGCCAGTCCCAGCACCGGTTCGAGCGGATGATCGAGCACGCGGCGCACGAGTTCTTCGTCAAGATCGCGGAGATGGCGGGGGAGCTGTTCCTGCCGCGGAAGGACCAATTAAAGGGGATCCTCCTCGGCGGCCCCGGGGCGACGAAGGAGTACTTCTACAAGGAAGGGTACCTCCACTACGAGCTCCAGCAGAAGGTCGTGCAGCCCCTGTTCGATACGGGGTACACCGACGAGTTTGGACTGAAGGAGCTCGTCGAGAAGGCGACCCAGACCCTTCACGGGCTCGAGATCACCGAGGAAAAACGGATCATCCAGCGGCTCCTCGCCGAGATCCGAAAGGCCGAGACTGGCCTCGCCGCGTACGGCCCGCACGACGTGAACCACGCGCTCGAGGTCGGGGCGGTCGACACGCTCCTCGTCTCCGAGGGTCTGCGCCAGCAGCGCGTGACGTTCCGGTGCTCCTCGTGCGGGAATGAGTTCGTCCGGACCCTCCCCGACGCCGAGATCGACCTCGTCCTCGACCAGCCGTGCCCGAACTGCGGCCAGCGGTCGCTGACGGAGGTGTCGAACGAGGACTACGTGGAGAGCCTCTTCCGCCGCGCCGAAGCGTCCGGCGGCACGGCCCGTCTCATCTCGACCGAGAGCGAGGAAGGACAGATGCTCGCGAAGGCGTTCGGTGGGATCGCGGCCCTTCTGCGCTATCCGCTCGCGATCCCGGCGGCGCGAGCCAGACCCGCGGCCTCTTAAGCGAACGACGAAGGCTGGCGGCTTACCAAAGGTGGTCGAGCGGGTCCTCGTCCGCCGGCGGTTCGGAGGGAGCGCTCGGGCCCGCCCGTCGCGTCCCTACCACCGGCGGGTAGCCGGCCGTTGGGTAAAGCGGAGCGTTCGGGTTGGCAGCGGTGGGCAGACGGCGACGGTCGGCGATGACCACGACGGCAATCAATCCGGCCGCGCCGGCAACGACCACACCCGCGGCCGCGATCCAGATGAAGTAGCGGGGGGAGGGCAGTATCGAGGAGCAGGAGCCGGCGACCAGGCAGCTGGAATCCGACCTTGCGGTCGAGACCGTCTCAGGCTCGGCCTGCAGGGTGGTGGAGGTAACGGGGTTCGATGCCGACGGCCCCGCGAGATCCGTCACGTCGTCCGTTGCGTTTTCGGTCGGCCCGGTGACGTTCGCCGGGTTTGCCGAGCTCAGCGTGTAGGTCCGGCTCGAGGCGATCAATCCGAGATGCCCCCCGTAGTAGGGGCGGAAGTCGATCGCCGCGACCGAGGCGGCCACGGCGCTCGCCTGGTCCGCCGACCAGGGTTGGGTGAGAACGCCGAAGAGGTCGGCGGCCTGAGGGATCAGAATGATCCCCTCGCGGACGGTGAACGGCCCGACCACCGTGAGCTGGACCGCCGGGACTGTACCGATGCTTTTGAACGGGACACCGGACGGAGACGCGAACGAGCCGGTCAGTGAAACGTTCCCGCTCGGGGTGAACGTTTCGCTGGTCGTGGTCGGCCCGACCGTGTAGTTGAGAACGACTGGGCCGTGGAAGACAAAGTAGTACGTACTGCGAACGGAGCCCAGAGCGGTGTACGAACTGCTCGACGTCCAGGTCGCGCTGGACGGGCTGACGGACAGGAGGTTGAGGGGAATCAGACCGAGCTCGGGCGAGAACGATACGGAGGCGTCGCTCACGAGCGCGGCGGTCAGGTACTTCGATCGCTCGATCACGGCGCCAGAGGTCGTCTCTCGGACCGCAGCGAAGGTGCTCTCCGTCAGGTTCGCGTGGATCGAGGAATTCGCGTTCAGGATACCGATCGCCGGCACCCCGATGCCGTTCTCGTCCACCGTTCCGTTCGTCGTGAAGTTGGCCCAGTCGTACGTGGTCTCCCACGCCCGCATGGTGAGGTTCGCGTATTCGGAGGGAGCGTTGCAATTCGGTTTGCAGAACTCGAGCGAGAGGGCGACCTCCTCGGCCTGATAGACGGCCAGTCCGAACGAGTTGGGTCCGGCCGTCTGATTGGTCTCGTTGAGAATCACGTCAAAGCCGAGGAGGAACGACCCCTGGTACTCCCAGCCACTCGCCGTGTACATCGGGTGGACGGTCACGGTCTCCATCTGACCGTAGGCCCACGAAGCGCTGGGGGGCGCACCCGAATTTACGATGGGGGAAGCGACTATCATCCCCGGAAGGAAAGCAAATACCATGAGGGTGGCCATACTTGCCGAGGCGGCAATGACCGCGACTTTTCGCGGGTCCATCATCCGATACGTCGCTGGCGTTCCGACGACTCCGGTATCAAGCAGGATACTTCCCGTTCTTAAGCGAGAGTTCTCACGAACCCCTGCCCAGCATGGACGCCATGCTATAGTGTAGCAAGTAGGAGGGTGCAGCCCGTTGCGCGCGATGACGGAATCGGAGGCACGGGTGATCGCCGTCCTGCTGGCGGCGCGGCCGGACCACGAGCGGGAGCGGCTGCACCAGGTCGGGATCCCTCGTTCGACCTACCACGCGGTCCGTCGTCGCTCCTACCAGGAGGGCTGGCTCCGCGACCGGTACGTGCCGCATCCGGTACCGCTCGGCCGCCCGTACGTTACCGTCCTGGTCGCTCGCCCGTACGCGGACCGGTTCGACGAATTCGTCCAAAGCGCCGCTGCGGACCCGGGCAACGTCGTTCTTTGGACCAGCCCGCACATCTCGGTCGCGGTCTTCTTCCACACGAGGCCCTCCGAGCCACAGCGTCTCGTCCAGCGGTTGGTCGCCCAGAAGCTTGTCGCGCCGCCGATTTCCGTCACGGTACGAGCTGACGGTCCGACGATCCCGGTCTACTTCGACTTTGAGGGGCTGTGGAGCCATCTCGCCGGCTTCGAGGGGACCCTCGCCTATCCCCATGGCTTAGGTGGGAGCGGTGAGACACCGGAGGAGGATAGCTCGGACCAAATGGTACTCACCAATCATCAGCAGTGGGCCCTGGGAGAGCTCCTTCGCCGTCCCTTCACCGCCGCCGAGCAGGGCCGTGGAGGCCATCTTGTTGGTCCGTTCGGCCTGCCGTTCTCCCAGCGACGCCTTCTCGCGAAAGGCTGGATCACGCACCGCACGTTGCTCGACCCCTCCCAGCTCCCCAATTTCGAGGGGAAGTCGGCGGACCAGGTCGTCTTGATCTCGGGAACTCCACGAGCGGGCGCGCGACCCGAGGTCCTCTTCTCCACGCTCACCCGGGAATCGCGCGTCTACCCGTTCCTGTTCGTCGTGGGGCCGGATCGCTGGCTCCTCGGCGCGCTTGGCGGCTCGGGTCCGCGCGCGGAAGACGGTGGGGGCGCCCGCCGGCCCGTTCTGCCGACCCTCCGCGAGTATCTCGAAGGGATCGAGATCATCCAGGAACCGGCTTCCGGATTTTCCGCGCCGGTCGACCACCGGTACGATCGGTTGATCCCGCCGGCAAAGGGACACCCGGCTGTCGGGACGCCGAAGACGACCTCTTGAGTCCTGCGATTCCGGAGACTCCGTTGGGGACCGGTGGGCTATAGAGTCTGTTCCGCGCCGAATGTGGGTGTCGGCATGTCTACATACCGGAAAACCGTGGCCCTCTCGAGGCTGTCACAGCGTGACAGACTAAGTGATAACACGGAGGTTGGAAATGAGACACAAGGGGGTAGTGACGGCGGCAGTAACAACGGTGTTGGCGCTCTCGTTTGTGCTGATGGCGGCACAAGGTGCGGCGTCCACGCCGGGCGTTTCGGGGACGCACGTGAGTTTGACCAAACTCCCGAGCGGGGCCGGATCGCTAGCATATCGGAGTCCATTCACGGCAGGGATCCTCAAGTCGGCGAGTACACCGACGACTCTCTGTTCCGCTCTTACGTATAATGACTATGCGGCGGGAGTCTATCCAATCACGAAGACGGAAGCCTTCGTGGAGGATTGGGAGACCGGTAACCTCACGCTCTGTGCGTCGGGTGTCGATTCGGTGATCCAGGCGGTACCGTCTGCCGTCGCTGGGCTAGGCTACTACGGGCTCTCGGGCGTGATGGTCCACGGTTCCCTCGACCTGCTAATCCTCTCCTGGGGAGTCGAAGCGGGCTGGTACTGTCTCGGCGCGACGAGTTCGGGGTGCGCCTCGACCTCGTATTTCACGCTCCCATCGACGTTCTGCTCGGCACAACCCGCCGGATTCTGTAACCCCGACGGCGTCGTGCTGGCCAAGAGCCTCGGCTTCACGTACGTCGATATCGTGAATATAGAGATGGTCACGTGCACTGCGAGCGCCGCCTCGTGCACGGCTGACGCGGCGAGCTCGGCCTTCACTGGATACTCACCGGTGGGGATTACCGAATACAAGTCGAAGTTCTACGTATCGGACAACAGCTGCACGGGGAACATCTGGGTTGGCACTACCAAGTCGATGAAGGTGCTCTACACCGAGGGCAACTCCCTCGAAGGGATCGCCTTCCATAAGCACACGCTCTACGTGGGGGACGATGCTTACTGCGGTGGAGTGGCAGGGATTCTTAACGCGAAGACTGGCGTGGAGCTCCCGACCATATTCACGGGCGCGATCGAGATCATCAGTCTCGACTCGGACCTTCAGTTCGCCACCTTCTCGCCCGGCGCGGTGTACCTTCAGTAGGACGGTGGACATCTCGAACAGAAGGTTTCCGGCCTCCCTCGCCGGGGAAGTCGGCGGGCCCAACCCTTTCTTTTATTCTTTCTCGGTGTAAAACGCGGGGTTCCCGGTGGGTCCCGCCTCGGAAGGGAAACGATCGGATGACCGGCTTCTCATCTCATCACCGAGATCGTGGAGTCTGATCGTTGTCGCACGAAGGGAGAAGGCATGATAAGACCGGGAGGGGAAGTGCCGGCGGGCGCGTAGCCTAGCCTGGATAGGGCACCGGGTTCCTAACCCGGCGGTCGAGGGTTCAAATCCCTCCGCGCCCGCTTGGATTCGAACGAGTAGCTAATCGAATCCCTCCGGCTTCACGGATTGAAGGGCCGAAAAGGGTCGTGTGCCCGCAGCCCAGCACTGAGGTAAGTCCTTCACGACACGGGCTCAACGATCTCAATGAGGGGGAGCCTCGCGGCTTGCAGGGTGACTCTTGCTCCGAGCGGTTCCAGGCGACAGAGGGCCCTCGCCTGACCAAGGAGGGCGGGACAACGTCGTGGGAAGATTCATGGCCCGAAGCAGTGCGATGAACCGCGGGTCGTTTCGGATTGGGTCGAAGCCAGGCTCTTGGTAGTGGTTCCAGAGGATCTTGTCGCCGCTCCTGGAATCCCGTTCTAGGAGGGTAAGGGCCTTTTCCTTCTCTCCGCAGTAGGAATACATCGACGCGATCTTTACCACATCGGGCGGCTTGGTCCTCCGACCCGACTCGATTTCTGTTAACAATGCTCGCAATTCCTGCCGATTGCCCAAGAAAGCGAGGAGTTCTCCTCGCATGAGTCGAACGTCCTGGTCTGGAGAATCAGCCCACGGCTTCACGAGCTCGACCGCGTCCTCCGTCCGGCCAACGGACGCGTATTGCCACGCCAGCGCAATGCGCGCCCAAGAGCGGTCGCTGAAATCCTTCATCAACTTCTCGCCCAAGGTGACGGCTCGGTCGTGTTCGCCTGATCTCCAATGGTTCCAGACTAAGAGGTCCCGAGGGTAGAACCAGAGGGGATCGAGTTCGGTCGCGGTGAGAAGCTGCTTCTGGCCCTCGCGGAACCTCTGAAGAACAACCAGAAGGTGGTGATAGCATACGTGAGCGGCTGAGTTGCTCGGGTTCAGAGCGATGGCCTGCTGAAACTCCGCTTCCGCGCGAGCCCACTCGTGGTCCGCCTGCATTGCGAGATTTCCCCGAGCCATGTGCGCGTCGGACGAGTTCGGGTTCAGCTCCAGCGCCTTGGCCACGAGCTTTCGGGCGCGAGCGAAGGCACTCTTGGCGGGACGAGTCTCCCCAGCGGCCACGATGAGGTGGTTCGCCAGCTGCGAGTAGGCCGCCGAGAACTCGGGATCTTCGCCGATGGCTGCTTCGAAGTACTTTGCTATCTCGCGATCGACTCTTGCCGTCATTCCGCCGTAGGCAGTTTGCACGGCTCGAATTCCCCGAAGATACAACTCGTATGCTTCGAGGTTCGACGTCGGCTTCTCTTGAATGGACTCGCGCTCGGACTTTAGCAGTTCGACCTTTAACGCGCCCGCGGTCCTTTCCGCCACCTCGGCCTGGATCGCGAACACGTCGTCGAGCTTGCGGTCGTATGTCTGCGCCCACCGGTGTTCGTCCGTCCGGGCATCGATCAGCTGGACGGCAATCCGTAGGTGATCGCCGGCCCTCCGTACGCTTCCCTCGAGCACCGAATCGGTGCCGAGTTCGGATCCAATCTGCGCGATCGGCTTGGAGGTCCCCTTATACTGGTTGACCGAAGTCCGCGAGATCACCCGCAAACCCTTGATTTGCGATAGAACCGTAATCATCTCTTCAGTGAGCCCGTCCGCGAAATACTCGTCCTTCGGGTCGGGACTGATGTTCGCGAGGGGAAGGACCGCGATGCGAGGAAGGACCGGACCTTCCGCAGCAGCCCCCTCGGTGGCCCACGGGAGCACCACCCGATAGACGTCGATCGGCTCTCGGATCCCCTTGAGACTCTTTGGACCGAGCTTTTCCAGCGGGTAGGCCACTTTGTTACGTACCTGGGCGAATACGTGCTCGGAAATGCAGACCCCGCCGGGCTCGGCCAGCGGCTCGATCCGGGCGGCGATATTCACCGCATCGCCGAA
>JASHQX010000094.1 GCA_030038895.1 Thermoplasmata archaeon | reverse complement strand
CCATCGGTAACAAGCGCGCGCAGGGATGGGGGCTCCCCTCGGGCGTACCGTTGAGGATTACCCCCCTCATCGCGTTCATCACCTTTGTTATCGTGACGGCCCTGGCCGAGCCGCCGGACAGTCAACTCGTCGGTCCTCCGCCGGAGGCCTGGATCCGTCTCTTCATCGCGTTCTGGCTGTGCTTGGCGTTGGTGATGATCGTACTTCTTGCGGAGCACCTCGTCGATACCGGTCAGAATTCTGGTCAGATGATGCGGATAGGCTGGACGGCGCTCGCGGGAGTTCTTCTCATTTTGGGCGGCGTCACGGACTACTTGCAGACGGGCGCGTACGCCGGTGGCTACGTGGCCGCGGCCGGAGTCGTGTTGATCGGAATATCGTTCCTGCTAACGGCCGGTTATGGCTTGATGGGCGGGAAGGCACGTTCGCAGGCGTCAAGCGGTACGACGCAGTGGTCGCACTGACGTTATCTTTCCCATCGGAGGCGTGGAGAGATAAAATGAGGGTTCCGCGCCCGCCCCTACGGGGGTAACCTACCCATTTCCTTCGAGCGTGCGGTGGCCAGGGCCCAGCGAGGATGGCCGGATTCATCATCCCGTACGCTGTTGCCAAATCGCCGGTAGATGCCAGACCGTCCCGTCGACGTGGGGGCCGTATGGAAGTTCATACAGCGACATCGGCTCGCGGTCGTCTCAACGGTAGCGCCAGGGCGAAAGCCGGAGGCCGCCGCGGTCCTCTTCGCGGCGACCCCTCGCGGGGAGCTGGTGTTCGATACCCTTGTGACGTCACGAAAGTACCAGAACCTTCGTCGAAACCCTGCGATCGCCGTGGTCATCGGCTGGGACAAGCTAGTGACCGTCCAGATGGAGGGCATCGCCGACGAGCCGAGGGGGGCGGAGTTGAGGCGGCTGAAGCGGGAGTACTTCCGCAGGTTCCCCGACGGTCGAGAGAGGGAGCGACAGGCAGGTACCACCTACGTTCGCGTCCGACCGACTTGGGCGCGCTACAGCGACTTCAACCGCCCGGGTACGATCGTCGAATTGGACCTTCCGGCCAAGCGCCGATGATGAGATCCCGAGGATAGCGGACAGGATTTTACAGCATGCACAGACCGACTAAGGGCATGCCACTGGCGCGGGGAAAAGGAACCAGATCCCCTGCGGTATCAACCGACACCGTGCCGAAGCAAAGGTTTCCCATATTGGAATTTGATAGTTCCAGTGCTGCCGTCATCGAACCAACGAGAGTCATTGAACCAACCGAGATCCCAGAGCACGCGGTGGTGTGCTTCTTCCAGGACGCAATCGAATGCGTCGCGCGGAAATCGAAAGCCAAGGTCGTGGCGCACCTACTGTCAGAGATGGGCCGAACCCCTGTTTATCGGATCAGGTACAAGGGGAAGGACTGTGCTCTGTTCCATCCAGGGGTGGGAGCTCCGCTGGCCGCCGGATCCCTCGAAGAGGCCATCGCCCTTGGATGCCACAAATTCGTGGTATGCGGCGGGGCCGGAGTACTGAGAAAGAACATCGCCGCCGGCCACATCATTGTTCCCAAGCTCGCAGTAAGGGATGAAGGGACGTCCTACCACTACGTTGCTCCGGGCAGAGAGGTAGGCGCATCCAAGGAAGGTGTCGACGCCATACTGCGGACGCTGAAACGCCATTCCCGGCCTTACTTAGTAGGAAAGACCTGGACCACGGATGCCTTCTACCGGGAAACCCCTCGCAAGGCCCAACTGAGGAGGAGCGAAGGTTGCCTGACCGTCGAAATGGAGGCCTCTGCGCTCTTTGCGGTCGCGAAGTTCCGTGGCGTAACACTAGCCCAGATGCTCTACGGCGGGGATGATATCAGCAGCAAAGTATGGGATACCCGGTCAGAGAAGAATCGTGGGAGAATCAGAGAACAGCTCATCTGGCTCGCGATAGAATCCTGCCTCGAACTGTAATCCTCTGCCTCTCCCATCGCCGGCCTCTTTTGAGGATGAGCGATACCGAAAGGGTGGTGGTTTTGTTTGTTGAAGGCGGCCGGGTCTCCGATGCGCGCAAAGCACAGGTTTTGAACCCACCTTCTCTCGAATCCCGCCGAGCGCACTTTCCACAATATTCGAATCGCCCGGCGCTGTGAGTCCGCCCCGGTACATTCATCCGCGCGAACCTAAGCATTCGCGGGGATTGACCCGGGGCGCGCAGTCCACCCCGGAGGACCGGCATTCCCTTTTCTCCCGCTCGCCGAGCCAAGTATCGACGGTAGAGACCGCCGGATGATGAGAAAAATTCCTCCCGTGAGGGAGAGGAAAGGGTTTGGCTCGTTCGGACGGGTCCGTCCGGTCGAGGGCCTAGGGCACGATGATGACCGCGATCGAGTGGGCGAAGGCCCGCACGCCGTGGACGTGGATGTTCGTCGACGCCACGATGTAGACTCCGACCGAGTGGTAGACCGCCAGGATGTCCCAGACGTTATCGAACGACGACTCCGCAACCTCTACTGCCGTCGAGTAGTTGCGTCCCTTGACATCCCAGACGTTCACGTTCGTGGAGTTATGGACGTAGACCCCCACTGAGTCGAGCCGGACCGAGACCGCCGATACCCAGGCGGTCGGTGCGCTGTCGAGCTCGACTCCCACGCACTTGAGCTTCGCGGTGACGCCCTGGATCGTCGTATCCGACGAGAGAGAGACGTTGACGCCCACCGACTCGTTGTACGCGGTGACGCCGCCCACGAAGAGCCCGGTCGTTCCGGGGAGATAGTAGTACGAGTCGTAATCCGCTTCGATACCGTAGTCGGCCCCGGTCTCTACCCCCGCGCCTCCGTTCGCGACGGCGATCGCGACGTAGGTGCTGTCGGAGCTGCTCAGCCCTTCGACTCCGAGCGCGCCGCTGACGTCCACGTACGCAACCGAGGTCCGGGTAGACCCGATGTCGGTAACCCCCGTTGCGCCGAGAATCGAGGCGACGTACGCGACGTGGGTGCCGACCGAGTCGCCCACAAAGACTCCTGGGCTGAAGAGCTCGGAGATGACGTCCCCGACGAGCGCGCCCGTGTCCTGCCAGAGGTTGATCTGGAGTCCGTAGCCGTCCGCGGCGAGCACCTGGTTGGCGATGACGTCGTCGACCCCGTCGAAGATGTTGATCCCCGACGTGCCGAATGGGATGTAGTAGATCGCGGGTCCCGGCCAGAGGAGCCCCTGCTCGGGGGGCAGGGAGTAGTCAGCGAAGTAGAAGTTCCCTCCCGTCGAGTCGACGCCCTCGTAAGTGTTGTTGACGTAGATCGGAGCCGTCACGCCCTGGGCCATGAACAGGACGAACGTCGGGTAGCCGTAGTCGTTCAGGTGGTTGAAGGTGAAGTTGACGTTGTCGACCAGACCATTGAAGATGAACGGCGGAACCGAGCTACCCGTCACGGCCTTGGCGAGCTTCGACGCCTGTGCGTTGGAGAACGCGTAGAGGGGCGCCCTCAGCGACCCGGGGGCGATGGGGAGCTTCAACTGGTAGGAGCTGATCGATCCCGTGATCGCTGTGCCGTTCACTTCTCCATAGCCTGCGGCGAATGCCTGGACATAGTACTGGGACGTCCACGGCGCGCCGAGGGGCGGCAGGTAGGTGTTGAACGTTCCGGTGTTCGTGGTCGGGAGCCAGCTCATGTTGTCGCGCTCGTTTAGGCTCGTGTTCTCCGGGTCGAGGACCGGCGGGGTGTTGCTGACGAAGACGAACCCGTACGACGGCGAGATCGAACCCTCGATGTGGATCGCGCCTGACATGACGGAAGCATACGGCACCGCATTCCAGAGACCGTAGAGCATCGCCGGGCCCTGGTTCATGACGAGCGTGTGGCTCGGGGTCCAGTAGTCGGCAACCCCGGTCGCAGTCTCGCCGGTGTCGCCGCCCCAGTTGTACGCCGAGGGCACGCTCTGGAAACCGCCGCTGCTCGCATTGGAGTACTCGAGGTTCA
>JASHQX010000093.1 GCA_030038895.1 Thermoplasmata archaeon | reverse complement strand
ACGCCACGACACCTTGGGCGGCAGAGAGGGCGGCGACTAGATCGGGCTAGACGCTCAAGAACGGCGCTACGAAGGGGCCCATTCCTACCGACGACGGGCCGACGCTAGCGAGACAGCTTTTTTCCCGCAAGGGGTTTCGAGCGCCGGGTCACGGAAGCCAGGGACCTTGGGGCATCCCCGCGTATCGTCGGGGTCCTAGCTCGACGTCCGAATCTCCGCTACGCGTTCCAGAGGACCTCGACCCCATCCCGGATGAGACGGGTCATCGAGACGCCGGACGATTTGCGTGTCTCCATCGCGAGCTTCCACATTTTCTGCTTCGGCGCACCCGTCTCCGTCATCATCGCGTGAAAGAGTTCGGTGACGAGCTTCGGGTACTCCGCGTAGATTCGCGGGTTCCACTTCACCCGGTCGAGTCGTTCGAAATCCCGGAAGTCTCCGAGTACACCGCTTGTCTCGAGACGATGGTCGTACGCAGCGAGACGCGCCGCGGACGCGTTGCCTCCCGACTTCGCCTCGAGCGCCGTCTCTGCAGCGGCGAGTCCCGACCGGACCGCGTAGTTCATCCCCTGGATTACGAGGCCATTCGAGAAGACGAAGCCGGCCGCGTCCCCGGCGATCATCCAGCCGTCCCCGTGGAACGCCGCGGGACGGCTCGCCCAGCCGGTACTGAGCAGCTTCGCTCCGTATTCGACGAGCTCCGCCCCCTTGAGACGACTCGCAATCGTCGGATGGAGCTTGAATTGCTCGACGAGGTCCGTAGAGTAGACGCCCCGATCGTAGAGCGACGCGATGTTCACGATCAATCCGAGCGAGACCGTGTCGCGGTTGGTATAGAGGAATCCCCCCGCGAGCACGCCGGGCGGGAACATCCCCGTTACCCATTCTTCGGCATGCCCTTCGCCCGGACCGACTTGGAAGCGGTCCTCGATAAGGGCCGGGTCGAGCCGAAGCACCTCCTTGATTCCGAGTTCCGTCGCCTCGGGCGGGAGGTGGGACTCCGGCCGGATCGGCGTGCCGAGCGTCAGGCGCGAGTTCGCGCCATCGGCGATGATCGTCACGGGCGCGGTCATCGTCTCCCCCCCTTGGACGACCCCATGCACTCGATTCCCCTCCCAGTTCAGCCGATCGACCGGCACGGACGGGACCACCGTCGCCCCGGCCGCCTCGGCTTGGTGCGCGAGCCACGCGTCGGTTCGCGCACGCAGGACCGAATGCCCGACGTACGGCTCCTTCCTCCAGTCCCCGTCCTCAAAGTCGATCGAAAGGGCCCGGTCAGCCGTCAGGAAGCCGAACCGCTTGCGAACGATGTGGCGCTCGAGAGGCATCTCGTGCCACCAGTTGGGAAGGATCGAGTCGAGGTCGTGGCCCCAGAAGACCCCGCCCGAGAGGTTCTTCGCACCGGGCTCGCTCCCGCGCTCCGCGAGGAGGACATTCGCCCCTCCCTTCGCGAGCCGGATCGCCGCCGCGCACCCGGCCAATCCGGCGCCGACGACGATCACATCGAACTCGTCGGTCATCGCCGTCCCCCGGGGCGAGGCGGAAGAGGGGATTTAACGCTGAGCGGACGCTCGACCGTTTGGTCCCGTGGGGATCGCCTTCGCACGGGCGAGACCCGCGGTGCCCGTTCAGTGCCGAACGAGGCTGCCGGCGCCGGTCGTGGGGGCCGCCGACTGCAGGTTGATCGTCGCGTTCTCGATCAGCTTCTGGAACCGGAACGGTTTCGGGATTCCGTTCCAGTCCTCGTTACCGATCGCGCGGCCGCCCTCGGAACTCACTCGGATCGTACCGTAGCCGAGGATGCGCTCCCCGAACGACTGGTGGACATCCACGCCTCGGACCTGAAGGACCGGTATCTCGTCGAAGGTCCGACCCAAGATCCCCCGCTGGACGATGACCCGGCGGCTCGTGACCGCGTAGACAATCGAGATCCACCGTAGGTACCGGACGAGGAGACGGAGGAGCCCGATGACGAAGAGGAGCAGGAATAGGTAGAACAGCCACTTCGCGAGCGAGATCGAGGCGAGACTGACGTTCGGAATCAGGTGGTTGTACACTGATAGGCCGGTCCAGCCGTAGACGTCGGCCGCGGCGATGTACGTGAGAACCCCGAAGATCAGCAGCCAGACGATGACGCCGGGAAAGTAGAACAGGGCGGTCGCGCGCGTTTCCTCGAGCAGTACCTCCTGGTCGGCGAGGTAGGTCGCCTTCAGGAGCTTCGGCAGGGTCCTCGGAACGGTCGACGTCGCCATCGGGCAGGATGGGCGCGCGGAGGGTGATAAACCCTCGTGCCGATTGGCGCGCCGGCTCCCCGCTTATATGGCCCGGATCGTCCCGCCGGCCGATGGGCGTCACGGACTGCCATGTCCACATCAACCCGCTCTGGGAGATGCGGCCGGACGCGGCGCGCCTCCTGAGCCAGGGCGACGCCGGTGCGGCACGCTTCCTCAAAGAGCCTCGGGCATTCCTCGATTACCTCGACGCGTGCGACGTCGAGCGCGCAGTCCTGATCAATTACGTCGCGCCCGAGGTCATCGGCTACACCGAGGCCGCGAACACATTCGTCAGCGAGTACGCCCGGACCGATCCGGATCGGCTGATCGCGGTAGGGGGCATCCGTCCGGATCACCCGGACCCGGAGTCAGAGATCGTACACCTCACTCAGGACCTCGGGATCCGAGCCCTCAAGCTCCACCCGCCGCACCAGTTGTTCCGGCCGAACGCGTACGTCGACGGGACCTTGCCCCGGCTTCGACAGATCTACGAGTCATGCGAGCGGCATCATGTTCCGATCATCATTCACACCGGCACGTCGATCTTCCCGCGCGCGCGCAACAAGTTCTCCGATCCTTTGTTTGTAGAGGACATCGCACTCGACTTCCCTGATCTCACGATCGTTCTCGCGCACGGCGGCCGCCCGATCTGGATGGCGACCGCGGTCTTCCTCGCCCGCCGGTTCCCGAACGTCTGGCTCGAGGTGTCGGGCGTGCCGCCCTCGCGGATCCTCGAATACTTCCCCGCGCTCGCCCGTTTGGCCGACAAGACCCTCTTCGGCACCGACTGGCCTGGACCGGGGGTCTCGGACATCCGGCAGAACTTCGACGAGTTCCGCGCGCTCCCGATCCCGCCGGACGCCCAGACGAAGATCCTCGAAGAGAACCCTCGGCGCGTATTCCCGCCGCGGACGCCCGTTCCTTGAAATACTGCGGCCGACTCGGCGAAACGTGACCGACGGCGCCGATCCCCCGGAGGGGGCCGGACCGCCCCCTCCCGCCGAGGGGGAGGCGCTCCCAGCAGTCGAGGTTGTCGAGGGCGGCGAGGAGGTCGGCCGCCTTCCCTTGCCGCGGCGCAACCGGGGCGAGGTATTCGGGATCGCGAGCCAGCTCCTCGGCGCGGCCCGGATCCGCGTGATGTGCGAGGACAACGTCTCGCGGATGGGCCGCATCACCGGGAAGATGAAGAAGAAGATGTGGATCCGCGAGGGTGACCTCCTGATCATCCGTCCGTGGGGATTCCAGGAAGGAAAGGCGGACATCCTCTTCCGCTACAGCCGGACCCAGTCGCAGTACCTCGCGCGGCGCAACCTTCTCCCCGCGTCGATGAATCTCTTCTCGACCCCGGACGCTTCGACCGCGGGAACTCCGGCCCCGTAGGGACGGACGATGTGGGCCGCCTCGCGCCGACCGCTTTCTTCGGAGGAGATGGCCGTCGTTGAGCAGAACGCCGTGGCTCTGGGGGTCACCATCGACACCCTGATGGAAAACGCCGGTCGCGCGGTGGCGGAGGAGGCCGCCCGTCACCTCCCCGCACCACCGGCCCGGTTGGGGGTCGTCGCGAGCACCGGCAACAACGGGGGCGACGGCACGTGCGCGGCATTCTACCTCCACCAGTGGGGATACTCCCCCGAGGTGTGGCTCGTTCGCCCTCCCTCAGAGATCCGGTCGCGCGCCGCGCGGCGGTGCTACGAGCGCGTCGAGCACAAGGTCCCAATCCACGTCCGCGTTCCGAGGCCGGAGGAGCTCGCGACGATGCCGGTCGTCATCGATGCGCTCCTCGGGACGGGGCAGTCCCCCCAACTTCGTTCCCCGATCCGGGAGGCGGTGGACGCGATCCGGTCGAGCCGGGCGCCCGTCCTCGCGATCGACCTGCCGACCGGCGTTCTCGATCCGGACGGAGTCAAGCCCTCCTGGACGGTTACCTTCACGACCGTCAAGACGGAGATGGCGGGTGCTGACGCGGGCGAGGTGACAGTCCGGGAGATCGGCATGCCGGTCGCTGCGTGGCGGCGGACGGGCCCGGGGGAGTTCCTCTTCTTCCACCCGCCGGACGGCCGCCAGGACCGGGGCCGCAGCGGGCGCCTCATCGTGGTGGGGGGCGGGCCGTACGCGGGCGCTCCGGCGCTGGCCGGACTCGCGGCGCTGCGCTCCGGCGCGGAGCGGACGACCATTCTCGCTCCGGGAGGCGCGGCCGAACGGATCCAGTCATTCAGCCCGAATCTCATCGTTCGCGCGTTTGGCCCGGACCGCTTCCGGCCGACCGATCTACCCGAGGTCCTCGAATTCGTCCGCTCCGCTCCACCGCGGGCCGTCGTCCTCGGAATGGGGGCCGGAGCGCATCCCGAGACCCTCGAGATGATGGGCGGGCTGATCCGTGCACTCCTGGGAAAGGTCCCTCTCGTGGTGGACGCCGACGCGCTCGGGGCCCTCCCATCCCCTTCGGAAATCGCTGGTCCGGATACGCCGGACGGTTCACCGCCCCTCATCGCGACACCAAATTCCGGCGAGTTCGCGCGCGTCTTCCACGGAGGCCCAGCCGACTCGCTGGAAGGCCGGGCCGCCGAGGTCGAGCGGATCGCCGCCGAGCGGCACCTCATCCTGCTCGTCAAGGGCGAACCGGACCTCGTCTCGGACGGTACCAGCACGTTCGAGAACGCGCACCACCACCCGGCGATGACGGTCGGCGGGGTCGGTGACGTTCTCGCGGGCGTCGTTGGAAGCCTCCTGGCCCAAGGGCTCGCCCCGCTTCACGCCGGCCGGCTCGGCACCTACTGGACGGGGTCCGCGGGCCTCCGCGCCGCCACCGCACACAGTTTCGGCCTGGTCGCGACGGACGTGATCGACGAGCTCCCCCACGCGCTCGTCGGCGGGCTCGAGCGTCTGCAGCACGCGACCTAACCCGGCGGGGCACCGACCCCCGAATCTCAGGCGTACCGGACCCGGCCCCGGATCGCTCTCGCCCGGGCTCGGACGTCCTTTTCACCGTGGGGGTTCCCCTCGGCGTACCCCTGGTGGAAGGCGCGGACGAGCCCTTCCGACCGGGGGTGAAGGGCCTTCAGGTCCTCCTCGACGAGGTGGAGGTCGATTCCGAGCTCTTCGAGCCCGGGGCTTCGCGTCCCCATCGATAGGTCGAGGAACGCCGGGGCCCCGGTCGGGCCGTCGGGGTAGAGGACGTTCGAGCTCGTGAGATCGCCGTGGGTGATTCGGCCGGCGTGCAGCCGGCCGAGCGCGAGGCCGAACGCATGGACGGCCCGCGTGAGCGTCTCGGCCGGGAGGTTCGGATCTTCGAGGAGCTCCCGGAGCGTGGGGCCCGGCAATTCCTCCAGGATAAGACGATGGCGCGCGACGTCGATGTCGTAGATGATCGGGGTGCGAACGCCGAGCCGCCGCGCGTCGACCAGGAGCCGGGCCTCGGTTCGCGTTCGCTCCCTGCGCAGGCGATCGTCGAGCGCCTTCGGGCGGTAGCTCTTCGCGTCCCTTTCCTTGAGGAGAGCCGGGAATCCCCACCAGTCGACCTTACGGAGGACCGCCTCCGCCCCTCGGGAGACGGCCGGTCCGGTCGGCTCGCCGTCGGGCATGGGTCGAACGGTCAGTGGGATCGCCGTGCGGCGAGAGAACGGACGATCGCCTCGCGCGCAAGGCGCGCCGCAAGGAGGCTCGTGTTTCCGTTGTCGTACGGCGGGCTGACCTCCATGATGTCAAAACCGGCGAGCCGCGGGGCCGCCTGACCGAGGATGTACTTCACGTCCCGCGGAGTGAGGCCGAACGGCTCCGGCGTCCCGGTGGCGCCCGCATACGCCGGGTCGATCGCGTCGATATCGAGCGAGATGTAGATCCGTTCCGTTTTCAGCATGTTGAGCGCCCGCTGGACCGCCGACGCAATCCCCTCGCGCGCGATCTCGTGCGCTGTCACGTACGCCATGCCGATTCCCTTGTTGTCCTCGATTTCCTGCCGGGAGACGGACCGGACGCCGAGGACCACCACGTTGCGCGAACCCACCTTCTCGAGGATCCGACGCGACGAGCACGCGTGACTGCGTCGGTCCCCGAGGTAGTTGTCGCGGAAGTCCATGTGAGCGTCCAGGTAGAGAACGCCGAGGCTCGGCGCGTTCGCCGGGTACGCCTCGACGACCGGCGGCGAACAGGCATGGTCCCCGCCGAGGACGATCGGGACCTTGCCGGCCGAGTAGATCGGACCGATCTCTTCTCGGACCGTGCGGACCATATCCTCGGAGCTGCCGAACTCCTCCGCGTTTCCGAGATCGTGCACCGGCGCGTCCTCGAGGTCAATCCCGGTCTCGAGGTCGTACGACTCGAAGTTCCAGGAATGGAGCCGGATCGAGTCGGGGCCGAACCGCGCCCCCGGACGGAACGACGTCGTCCGATCGAAAGGAATACCGACGATCACGAACTCTGCGTCCTCGAACGACGCTCGGGCGTCGGCGAACGTCGTAGGGCGCTGCACGTCCCGCCGACGACCCCCCGCTATAAGAGACTGCCCGACGAGGCGTGCCGTTCACGAGGAAGGGGACGACCCCCAGTGAGTCTCGTAGAAGCGGCGGATCCCCATCTCGCCGTAGAGGACCTCCATTACGAAGAGCGAAACGATCGTGGTCACGATCGCCATCACGAAGAGCCCGGAGTACCCCGCGAGCTCGATCGCGATCGCTCCTACGAGCGGCCCGATGCTCCAGAGCGAGGAGTTGATCAGCGTGAACACACCGAGGTACTCGGCGCGCTGATCGACCGGGGCCATCCGCGCCACCCATGCGCTCATGCCGGGCCCGAGGAAGGAGAGGCCGGCGTTCCGGACCGCCTGGGCTGGCACCGTCTCGACCCACTGGGTCGAGAACATGAATATCCCGTACGACGCGAGTGTGAGGACGGTGCCGTACCAGATTCCCCGGATCTCGCCCATCCGGTCGATCAGACGGCCGAGCGGCACTGAGACGAGCGCGCCCGTCAGCAATCCGGCGATTGCCACCAGCCCGACTTCGAAGGTGTTCGCTCCAAGGCTCGCCGCGAGATAGCCGTAGAACGTCGCGATCGCTCCGCTGCCGATCGCCCGGATCGAGACCGCGAACGAGAAGTTGATCACTGGCCGCATCTCCCGGAGCGGGCGGTGGGGCGCGATCGGATGCTCCAGCCGGATGTCGGGAACGAGGAAGATCACGACCGAGAGTGTTCCCACCATCACCGCGACGACAAACGGAAAGAGGGCGGCAAGGCCGAACCAGTACGTCAGCGCTCCGGCGAGAACGAACCCCGCGACGGACCCTGCGTTTGAGGTGGCGTTCAGGAGGCCGTACCCCTCCCCTCGCTCGTGCGTGCGAGTGACGTCCGCGACGTAGGCCGTGTACGCGGGCGAGCCGATCGCGAGCGCGAGCTCCGCGCCGACAAAGAGCACGCTCGAGAGAATGTAGCCGGGGGCGAAGATCACGGCGAGGAACAGCGGAAACGCGGCCGCTTCTCCGAGGAGCAGGTAGGGTCGGCGCCGTCGCGCCCGATCGGAGAGGCGGCCCATCCAGGGGCCGATGAGCGTCCCCGGCAGCCAGGCGACTGTCAGGACGGCCAGCGCGATGGGAAGCGTGGCTCCCTTGACGTCGACCAGGTAGAGGGGGAAGTAGACGATGAACAGGCCTCCGCGATTGCTCGCGAGAAGGGCGTAGAGCGAGAGGGACAGTAACTCCCGCCGCGCCACGACGTAACCACGAAAATGCGTTACTTACGTTCTCGCCCTGCGGGGGGGAACGAATCGAACTTATCGCCGGAGGACCCGCCGAGCCGCGGAGGCGAGATTATGTGCCCGGCCGCGCCTTGCCCGGTTGGTGCATATCATGGCAGAAGCAGCTAAGGTCACTCACAAACGCGAGGAAGACGGGGTCGAGCTCATCGTACTCAAGAACCCGCCGGTCAACGCGCTCAGCACGGCCGTGCTGAACGAGCTCGACGAGCACGTCCGTGCCATCGAGAACGACCGCTCGTGCCGCTCCGTCATTCTGACCGGCGACGGCCAGTATTTCAGCGCCGGAGCGGATCTCAAGGAGCTGGCAACCCTCGACATCGCGAACGCCCCGGAGATCGTGCGGCGGGTACACGGCCTGTTCGGACGGATCGCCGGGCTGCCGATGCCGGTCGTCGCGGCGATCAATGGGCTGGCCCTGGGGGGCGGTCTTGAGCTCGCCCTTGCCTGCGACCTTCGGATCGCGGGGGAGTCGGCCAAGCTCGGATCGCCTGAGGTCAATTATGGATTGATGCCTGCCTACGGCGGGACCCAGCGGCTGCCCCGGCTCATCGGCCCGGCGAAGGCAAAGGAACTCATCTTCACCGGATCGATGATCTCCGCCGCGGAGGCGCTTCGGATCGGGCTCGTCAACAAAACGGTCCCGGCGGGGCAGGAACTGCGGGCCGCACGCGACCTTGCCCACACGATCGCCCAGCGGGCGCCCCGCGCGGTCCAGGCCGCCAAGAAGGCGATCACCGAGGGGCTAGCCTCCTCGCTCTCGGAGGGCCTCGAGTCCGAGGCGAAGTCGTTCGAACGAGAGATCCTCGTGAGCCAGGACCTTGGCGAAGGGATCCAGGCGTTCATCGAGCATCGGCCGCCGAAGTTCAAGGGGGAGTGACCATGTCGTTCGAATTCTCCTTCACTCCGGATCAGGAAGCGTTCCGGGACGCGGCACGGGCGTTCCTCGCAAAGGAGGTCGCTCCGATTGTCCCCGAGATGGACGAAAAAGAGGAGTTTCCGCGGGCATCGATCCGGCGGATGCAGGAGGAGGGGTACTTCGGGATCCCGATCCCCGAGGAGTACGGAGGCTTGGGTCTCGGCAAGGTCGACTACTGCATCTTCCTCGAGGAGCTCGGTCGTGTCGATGCCTCCCACGGAACGATCGTCGGAGCGCACACGTCCCTCGGTACCACGCCGCTCCTCTCGTACGGAACGGAGGAGCAGAAGCAGCGCTGGCTGGTCCCGGCCGCCCGGGGGGAGAAACTACTCGCGTTCAGCCTCACGGAACCGGGTTCGGGGAGCGATTCCGGCGCCGTCCACACCATCGCGGAGAAGCAGGGAGATCGCTGGTCGATCACGGGCAACAAGATCTACGTCTCGAACGGACGAGAGGCTGACACGATCATCCTCATGGCCGCGACGGACGTGAAGCTCGGCCCGAACGGCGGGGTTACCGCCTTCGTGATCGACTCGAACCTCCCCGGCTACACGGTCGGGCGGTGCGAGAAAAAGATGGGACTCCACGGCACGTCCACCGCCGAGCTGATCCTCGACCATGTCGAGGTCGGCGCCGACCGGGTCCTGGGCGAGGTCGGCAAGGGCTTCCATGTCGCGATGACCGCGCTCGATGTCGGCCGCGTCTCGCTCGGGGCCGCGTCGCTGGGTGGTATGCAGGCCGCGACGGCCCAAGCGCTCGAGTTCTCCAAGAACCGGACCCAGTTCGGTCTTCCCATCAGCGAGTACGAGGCGATCCAGTTCAAGCTCGCCGACATGGCGATGAAGATCCACGCGCTCCGCTTCATGGTCTATCACGCAGCCGCGCACCAGGACCGAATGGGGACCGATCCGAAGAAGTGGAGCCGGCTCGAGCGATACGACAAGACCCGCGAGGCGGCGATCGTGAAATGCCTCGGCTCCGAGTGGGCCGGGGAGGTCATTGACGAGGCCCTCCAGATCCACGGGGGCCTCGGCTACATCCGCGGCACCCCGATCGAGCGGGCGTACCGGGACGCGCGGATCAGCGAGATCTTCGAGGGAACGAACGAGATCCAGCGGCTCGTGATCTCGCGCGACCTTCTGGGCCGGGGTCTCTAGGACGACGGGCCGGCGGACTGCGCGGCCGATCGCGCCGCCTCCTCTCGGAGTACCCGACGCAGGACCTTCTGGACCCCACTCCGTGGAAGGGAGGCGCGGAACTCGACCGAGCGGGGCGCCTTGTAGTGCGCGATCCGCTCCCGGACGAAGGCGATCAGCTCCCCCTCCGTGACCGAAGCGCCCGGCCTCTTGACGACGAACGCCTTGGCGACCTCCCCATGCGCGGGGTCCGGAACCCCGATCACCGCCGCATCGGCCACGGCGGGGTGCTGGAAGAGGACCTCCTCGACCTCGCGCGGGTAGACCTTCATTCCCGAGACGTTGATCATGTCCTTCTTGCGGTCGACGATGTAGGCGTAGCCGTCCGCGTCGATCCGTGCGATGTCGCCGGTCCGGAGCCAGCCGTCGGAAAGGACAAGTGCCGTCTCCTCCGGCTGGTGGTAGTAAGCGAGCATCACCTGGGGTCCGCGGACCTCGAGTTCGCCGACCTCGTCCGTTCCGAGGATCCTCGGGGGGTCGTCGAGGCTGACGACCCGGTGGGACGTTTCGGGAAGAGGGAGGCCGATCGAACCTGTGCGGCGCTCACCGGGGAAAGGATTGGCGTGCGTTACGGGGGACGCTTCCGAGAGGCCGTACCCTTCCACGAGGGCGGCTCCCGTGAGCTCTTCGAACCTCCGCTGGACCTCGACCGGAAGGGCGGCGGACCCGCTCAGACAGTACCGGATCGAGTGAATTTGGTACTTCGTGAGGTCCGGACGTTGGTTGAACGCCTGGTACAGCGCCGGTACGCCCGGGAACTGGGTCGGCCGGTACCGGTCGATGAGGCGGAGGAGCTCGGGGATGTCCGGCCTGGTCTGGAGGACCATCGTTCCGCCCTCGATGAGACCGAGCAGCAACGCGACCGTGAGCCCGTAGATGTGGAAGAACGGGATCGTGGCGACGACCACCTCCTCCCCGGGTTGCTGGGTCGTGTTCCAGGCGTCCGACTGGAGTACATTCGAGACGAGATTGCGGTGGCTCAGCATCGCAGCCTTCGGCTTACCGGTCGTGCCGCCGGTGTATTGGAACACGGCGGGAGTGGTCACAGGATCTCCCTTCCATAGGGGCACCGCTCCCGGCGTCCGAACCACGGTGGACCAGGCACGGACGGTCGGATCCTGCGGGAAATCGGTCGAGAGATGCTGGCGCCGCATCACCCGGTTGACGAACGGCCGGACGTACCACGGGTAGAGCTCGCGCAGACGCGCGACATAGATCCGCGGCACGCGGACGACCTCCCGGACCTTCGCGTAGTTCGGAAACAGGAACTCGAGCGTGACGAGCGCCTTTGGCTCGGAATCGGCGAGGAGTCGACTCAGATCGTCGCCCAGGTAGAGCGGGCTGACCTGGACCACGATCGCGCCCAGGCGGAGAACCCCGAAGAATGCGATCGGGTAGACCGGGCAGTTCGGCAGGTAGAGCGCGACCCGGTCCCCCGGACCCACGCCGTCGCGCTGGAGCGCGGCAGCGAACCGCTCGCTCTCGGCCCAGAACCGCTGGTAGGTCCACTTCGCTCCGTAGTAAACGAACGCCACCCGCGACCCCCAGCGCCGCACGCTATCCTCGACGACCTCGGTCAGGAGCTTCGACGGGATTTCGAGGTGGTGGGGAACGGCCGACGGGTAGTGGCGGAACCAGACCGGTTCTTCGGAGGGGCTCGCGGGAGCGGACATCGGGGTTCAGCCCGGAGCAGCGGGCTCGGCCTCGTGGACGAACTGGACGCCGGGCTTGTAGCTCGGCTCGAAGCGGACCCGTTCGCCGATCTTGAGCTCTTTCTCTTGGTGGACGCCCGACATCCAGCCGGTGATCCGGCCCCCACCGTCGAGATCGACCACGACGTAGGCGTACGGCGCCTCGTTCAGGAACTCATCGCCGGGGACGTGGAGGATGGTGAACGCACTCACCCGGCCCCGTGGTGTCAACTCGGTCTCCGCGAGGCCCACCTTGCCGCATCGCGCGCAGGCGAGACCCCACGTAGCGGTCACGAGGCCGCAGTGCGGACATCGAAACCCGCGCAGCCGGCCGGACTCTGAGTACCCCTTCACGAAGTCGTCGATCGTGTGCGGAGCCGATGGGAGGTCATCGTGGGACGCCAACGTTCCCCCTCGCTACCTCCGCGAGAAGATGTGGACCGAGCACGAGCCGCCCGTCGCCCCCACGTTGTGCGCGAGCGCGGTCTCCGATTTCGGGACCTCGCGTCCCTTGGCGAGGCCGTTCACCTGCTCGAAGATCTCGACGACCTGGCTCGCGCCGGTCGCCGCGACCGGGTGGCCCTTCGCCTTGAGGCCGCCCGAGGGGTTGACGGGCAGCTTGCCGTCCCGAGCGGTCACCCCTTCGGCGCTCTCCTTCGCGCCCGTCCCCTTCGGGAAGAAACCGAGATCCTCGAGCGCCATCACCTCGGCGATCGTGAAGCAGTCGTGGACTTCGAGGAAGTTCACGTCCTTCGGTTCCATCTTCGCCTGGCGGAACGCCTTCGCGCCGGCGGTCCGCGTCGCCGGGAGTCCGAGGAGGTCCGGCCGGTCCTGCATGTCGGTGACCGAACCGGAGCGAGCCGAGGCCCGGAACACGAGCGGCTCGGTCACCGGCTTCTTGACAAACTCCTTCGCCGCCACGACGACCGCCGCCGCGCCGTCGGAGAACGGGCAGCAGTCGTAGAGGCGAAGGGGGGTCGCGATCATCGGAGACGCGAGATACGTCTCCATCGAGATCTCCTTCTGGAAATGGGCGTGGGGGTTGCGCGCTGCGTTCGCGTGGTTCTTCACCGCTATCGCGCCGAACATCTCGTCCTTGGTAGGGAATGCCTGGCGGTAGGCATTCGCGAGCGTCGCGTACAGACCCGGAAACGTCGCCCCGTTTTTGGTTTCGAACGGATAGTCCGCCGCGATCGCAAAGTAGCTGGTCGCGGTGAGAGTGTCGAGGTGGGAGAGTTTTTCCACGCCGACCACAAGCGCCGCGTCGGCGAACCCTCCCGCCACGTGAACGAACGCCTCGTGGAGCGCGGCGCTCGACGACGAACACGCCGATTCGAGCGTCACCGATGGCGTATCCGGGATCCCGAGACCGTTGTTGATGAGGGGCCCCACGTGCCCCTGGTGCTCGGCCATCCCGAAGCAGTTCGAGACAAACGTGTAGCCGATGTCCTGGGGAGCGAACCCGGATTGCTGGATCGCCTCCATGGCGACCCGCGTCGCGGCCTCGCGACCGGTCTCCTTCATCTTGCCGAACCGATTAGATGCGGCTCCGACCACCCACGTTTCGCGCAACTTTCCCTCAGGAATGTGTAATCCCGACGGGCGCTTAACTTAGTGCTTACTGACCTGAGTCTCCCCCGGAGAAAGCAGCGAGGAACTTCTGCAACCGGTCGAAAGCCCGTTCGGCCGTCGCGGGGTCCCGCGTCTTGAACAGCAGCCGTCCGTTCCGGCTGATTGTGACCTCCGGGTCGAGTCCTACGATCAACATGACCCGGGCATCGACCACCGCAATCCCCTCCTGTTCGAGGGCGTGACGGACCCGAACGAGGTCGAGCGGGCGCGGAGGGTCGGGAATCGCCTCGTAGGCTCCGCTATTCGAACAGAGCCGAAGCTTTCGGTACATCCTTCCGGGATCCGTGAAGGCGGGTCGCCCGCCGGGACGGCCGCGAGGCTCCGGAACCCGAGGTGGAACCTACGAGCCCGGGGCCGCCGCCCCGCACTTAGGACAGAACTTCGCACCCGGTGGGATGGCGGTTCCGCAGAATTGGCAGAACCTGGCCGCTCCCGCCGCTTGGGGAGGCATCGAGGGGGGTGGAGGGGGAGGCGCGACGGGCTGGCCCCATCCCGGCTGCCCCGGCATCGGCTGGCCCATCATGGGCGGACCGTACTGCGGGGCTGGGGGGCTCCAAACGATCGCGAGAATGCCCCCGACGAGTGCAAGGATTGCCCCGATGTAGAACCCGCCCCCGCCGATGAAGCTGATCAGCGCGAAGACCAGGATCAGTATCCCGTACGTCCTCGCTCCCTGGGGGTTGCTCTTGAGCCGAAGGGCGAGATAGAGAATGATCAACCCGAAGACGAGTGCGACGACCGCGAGTCCGACCAATAGCCCGGCGCCCAGACCGAAGCCGAGTCCCGCCACGATGCTCGCGAGAACCGCCAGGATCGCCGCGTAGATGAGACTGAAAATGAGAATCAAGATTCCACCAATCAGCGACAGAAGGTAGGCGGTCCGCGGGTAGGTTTCGCCGGGGCTCTGCATAGTCGGGCGACAGGATTCCGCCTATTTCAAACGCACCGATGAAAGGGAAACGACGGCCGTGGTCCCGCCGGTGGCCGCCATTCATGAAAGGAAGGACCCTTGACTCCGCCCGCGGGGGGCAGGCGACTCGGAGCCGAACCTAGAGTACGACGGCCTTCCGGATGCACTCATCGAGGATCTCCTCGACGCTGACCTTCTCCTCCTCCCGGAGGATCTGGACGAGCTGCGTCCGCGTGGCGGGCTTGTCCGGCACGGCCTGGCAGCAGACCCCGGGCCGCGTGGAGATCCCATAGGTCCCGATCGACTTCGCGACCGCCTCAATCTCCTGCTTGTCGAAACCGATTAGGGGGCGCACGATGGGCAGATGCACCGAGGCCGTGGCGTTCCGCATGTTAGAGAGGGTCTGGGACGCGACCTGTCCGAGGGCCTCGCCCGTCGCGAGGAACGTGGCGTGCTCGCGCTCGGCGATACGCTCCGCCGACCGCCACATGAAGCGACGGCACAGCACGCACCCGACGTGCCGGTCCGTGTTGCGCATGAGCGTCACCTGAGTCGAACCGTGCGGTATGAGGTAGAGAGGGATCGACTGGTGATACCTTTCTCGAAGGAGCGCGAGATGGTCCACGACCTTCTCGAGCGGCGAATCGTCGGTGAACGGGCGGTTGTCCATGTGGACCGCGACCATCTCGTGCCCCTGGCGCAGGAGAAGGTCCAGCGCGACCGGCGAGTCGATCCCGCCGCTCATCAGCATCACCCCTCGCGCCATCGCGACCAACACCTTCGGCCCGGTATTTATCCAGTTCCGCGGGCGGCACACCGCCCGGGAGGCGAGCTTAATGCCCCGGAGGAGTCGCCCGCGCGATGGCCGAAGAGTCCGCCCCCCCGGTCGAGCTCTCCGCACGTGACGATGGCCAGGGGCCACCGGTCGTCCTGATCCACGGCGTGGGCGGGAACCATGCGATCTGGAACGAAGTGATCTCCGACCTCGTTCCGAGCTTCCGGGTACTCGCCCCGGACCTGCGGGGTCACGGAAGGACCCCGGCCCCCGCAGGCTCCTTCTTTACGTTCCGCGAGCTCGAAGGAGACCTCATCGCGTTTCTCGACGCGCGTGGCCTTGATTCGGTCCACCTCGTCGGGTTGAGCGGGGGGGCGCTCCTCGCCCTTCGCGTTACGCTCGACCACCCCGAGCGCGTCCGTAGCCTCACGATGGTCAGTGGGGCCGCTTACACCGACCCGCACACCCGCTCGGTGGCGCAACGGTGGGAGGAGACGTACAATCACGAGGGCCCCGACGCGTTCGCGCTCCGGGTCCTGAAGGACCTCTATTATCCCGATTGGATCGAAGCGCACCTCGACCTCGCAGACCTGCTCCGAGCGCTAGCGCAGAAGATGGACATGGCGCCGGCCGTGAAATGGTCCCATGCGATGAATTCCTTCGACGAGCGTAAGCGCATCGCCGAGGTCCATCGTCCAACCTTGATCGTTCAAGCGATGGACGATGCCGTGGTGGACGCGTCCCACGGCCGGATCCTTCGCCAGTCGATCTCCGGCGCGCAGATTCGGATCCTGGCCCAGACCGGCCACATGATCCCGCTCGAACGGCCCTCGGAGACGGCCGAGGCGATCCGGACTTTCGTCGCATCCATCGAAGCGAGCGGTGCCTCGGCGGCGCCGTCCTGAAGGTCGCGCCGAGGGCCCTCGGATTTATCTTCCGGGCTCCGATTGCTAGCCGATGGCCGCGACCGGGACTTCCGACGCGAACGCCCGCATCGCC
The DNA here is from genome assembly GCA_030038895.1 of Thermoplasmata archaeon. Taxonomy (GTDB): domain Archaea; phylum Thermoplasmatota; class Thermoplasmata; order Lutacidiplasmatales; family UBA184; genus Lutacidiplasma. The sequence goes on along the minus strand of JASHQX010000093.1, from coordinate 3,482 downwards.
CGACTAGAGCAGCAGCTGAAGGACCTGCATGCTCGGGTCACCGCACTCGAGCGTCTGGTGGGTTCGGCAGGACTGCACGAGTACGATCAGGCGACCGTCCGCCGCAAGGTCGAGTACGACTGGCAGGGCTGACCGTGGCGGACCGTCCGGGTCCCTCGGCAGGCGGAGCCCCGGACGACATCGGCTCGTTGCTGGCCCGCTTTCCTGTCCTCGCGCCGCCGGTCCCCACCGCCGGGGCGGCGGTCACGATCATCCTGCGGGACGGCGCGCAGGAGGTGGAGACGCTTCTCATCGTCCGTGCGACCAACCCGGAAGACCCGGCTTCCGGTCAGGTCGGCCTCCCGGGCGGTCACGTGGACGAGGAGGACGATAGCCTTCTCGCGACGGCGCTACGGGAGCTCGAGGAAGAGGTTGGGCTCGAGGAAGCGGACTTAGCGGGAGCGCCCCGGTTCGTCGGTACGCAATTCGCCCGGGCTTTCGACCTGCACGTGGGCATCTTCGCTGCCGCGCTCGGTCCCGCGGCGGAGGCGCCGGTTCCCGCGAATCTCAAGGAGGTGGCGCACGTCTTCTGGCTTCCTCGGTCGGCCCTCGGTGAGACCCGGAGGGTCAAGCGCGACACGATCTTCGGCCCCACCGAGGTCAACGCGACCGTCATCGACGGCCACGTGCTCTGGGGGTTCACCCGTCGAGTCCTGCGCGACTTCTTCGGCTACCCTCGGGAGGATGAGCTCGGAGGTCCGGCCCTTCCCCCAGAAGGGGGGTGAAGGAAAGGCGGACTCCGGCTCGTCGTCGCTCTCGTGATCCTCGTCCGATCCTCTCGCCGGGCGAGCACCCTCGGCCGGCGGCCCGGGAACGCGTTTATCCTTGAATCACCTTTATATACCCGTTTAAATACTCCCGCGCCGAAGGGATTTCCTTGGTCAAAATTCGAATTGAGAACGTCGTCGCCTCCACATCGCTCGGGGACGAGCTCGACCTGCAGTCGATCGCCCTGGGGCTCGACGGTGCGGAGTACGAGCCCGAGCAGTTCCCGGGCCTCATTTACCGTCTGAAGCAGCCGAAGACGGCGATCCTCCTGTTCCGCTCGGGGAAGGTCGTGTGCACGGGCGCGAAGAGCATGCACGAGGTCGAGGAGTCGATCAGCACGGTGGCGGCCCAGATCAAGAAGGGGGGCCAGAAGATCAACATGCACCCGAGGATCGAGGTGCAGAACATCGTCGCGAGCTCCGATCTCGAGAGCGAGATCAACCTCAACGCGATTGCCGTCACCCTGGGGCTTGACCGGGTCGAGTACGAGCCCGAGCAGTTCCCGGGGCTCGTGTGCCGGATCGACGAGCCGAGGGTGGTCGTCCTACTCTTCGGAAGCGGCAAGTTGGTCTGCACCGGCGCCCGCAAGCCCTCGGACGTCGAGGTCGCGGTCAAGAAGATCACGAAGGAGCTCCAGGGCGCGGGCCTCCTCCGCTGAACCCGGCCGCCGGGGTCCGGGCGTGCCCCTCCCGAGCGACCTCCCGGTCGTCGACCACCACTGTCACCTTTCGCCGTCGGGAGACGGCGTCCGGGCCGTCCAGCGGTTCCGTCAGGCTGGCGGAACCCACCTGTTCCTCGCGACTCAGAACTACGGCGCAAAGGTCCCGCGCACGGTCGAGGAGTACGCGGACCAATTCTCGATGACCGAAGCGTTGGCCCGACGGGCTGAGCGGGAGGCCGGGGTGATCGTCTACCTCGTGGTGGCTCCGTATCCGGTGGACCTGGTCCCGGCCGTCGGAGACTTGGGAGCGGCCGGGGCACTCTCGCTTCACTGTGCCGCCCTCGATCTCGCCGGGCGCTGGGTGCGCGAGCGACGCGCGGTTGCGCTCGGGGAGGTCGGGTTTCCGCACTTCCCCGTCGACGCCGAGGTTGATCGAGTCGCGCGCGAAGTGTTCGACCATGCCCTTGCGGTCGCCCGTGACTCGGACTGCCCTGTCGTGGTCCACTCGAGGGACCTCGATTCCGCCGGTTACCTCGAGCTAGCGCGTCGGGCCGACCGGACCGGTCTGCGGCGTGAGCGCGTGGTCAAGCATTATGCGCGCAACCGCCTGAGCGACGCCGAGCGAAGTTCGGTGACGCCTTCCTACCTCGCCCGCCGGGAACTCGTCCGGGCCGTGACTAGCGACCCCGGACCGTGGTTCCTCGAAACCGACTACCTGGATGACTCATCCCGTCCGGGCGCGGTCCTCGATCTTTCGACCGTTCCCCGTCGGGCCAAATCGATCGCCGCGACTGACCTCGACCGGCTGCGGGTCCCCTTCGTAGAGTCAATCGATCGAGTCTACGGCTTCCGACCCGAGCCCATCCCCCGGGGGGATCAATGAGGCAGCGATTTTCCCGTCCGCACGGACGACTGGTCGCGCTCGAGGGGATCGACGGCGCCGGCAAATCAACCCTTGCGCGGGCTCTGGTCCGCACCCTCCGTCGGCGGGGGTTCTCGGTCGCTCTCCGCCACGAGCCCTCGGACCCCAAGCTCGGTTCGCTCGCCCAAAGCGTCAGCCGCGAGGACTCTTGGACCGGGGCGGTCTACTTTACGGTCGACCGGTACCTGGCCCGTCCGGCGCTCGAGCGCTCGCTCGCTCGCCATGATGTGGTGGTCTCCGACCGGTCGTTCTACTCGACGCTGGCCTACCAGGGAAGCGCGCTCTCGCCGAGGGACCGGCGACGGCTCCAGGAGCTCGAACGGACCGCAACGCGTGTGCCGGACCGGGTGATCCTTCTGGATATCGACCCTCGGCTGGCCCTGCGCCGGCTTGGGGGACGGGCCCGGTTCCGCGGACCGCTCGAAGAGCGGAAGACGCTCGAGCGCGTCGCGCGTGCCTATCGCTCGCTCGCGCGAGACCCACGTTGGCTCGTGCTGGACGCGAGAACTTCTCTTCCGGACCTGGTACGGAAGGCCGCGGACCACGTGGCGGGGCGCGGGTCGGTCCCGCGTGCCCTGGCCGCGGGCCGTCGAAGATGATATCCCTCTGGTCGGTCCCCCGGCCCCGCCGGTGAACGTCGATGGCCCGCATCTTCGTCCGGGAAGAGACCCTGGATCCGTCGTTCCTTCCACCACGCCTCGTCCATCGGGAGCGGGAGGTCGAGATCCTCTCGAAGCGGTTCCGAGATGCGCTAGCGAAGGGGCTCCCGTACCACCTGATGCTCACGGGTGCGGTCGGGAGTGGCAAAACGGCTCTCGCTCGCAGGGTGGGAGCGGACCTCGCCCGCGTCGGCCGGACCGGTGGGTTCCCCGTCCACGTGGCCTACGTCAACTGCTGGCGACGGGCCAGCGACCGCACGGTGATGCTCGATCTCCTACGCAGTGTGGATGTATCGCTGCCGGACCGGGGGTACAGTCTGTCGGAAATGCTCGACGTCTTCGAGCAGGGGATCCGCAAGAACCCCCGGCACCTGCTCGTCCTGCTCGACGAGGCGTCGAGCCTCGTCCGGCAGGAGACGAAGCTCGTCTATCT
>JASHQX010000092.1 GCA_030038895.1 Thermoplasmata archaeon | reverse complement strand
GCCGTGAGGACGTCACCCTCGTCCACAAACCGCCGTCGAAGGACCTTGATCTCAGGGTACGCTCGCAACTCATCGAGCGCGTTGTGGTGCGTGGTCGCGGCCTTGCCATTGAGCAATCCTGCCGCGGCAAGGATGAAAGACCCTGTACAAACAGATGCAAGCACCATCCCTCCGTTGTGCGCCCTCTGTAAGTAGCGGATCAGACGCGCGTCCTTCATCGCCCGCTTCCTTCCCGGGCCTCCAGGAACCACCAGGAAGTCGGGGGCCGGACTCCGATACAGCGAGCCCACCGAACTTACGATCATGCCGTACCGAGTGCGGATGGTCGGCGGGTCCGTGGAGAGGAGACGGGCCGAGAACGAACCGGGCCGGACTCTATTCGCGACGCTGAAGACCTCCCAGGGACCTACGAAATCTAGCTCCTCAACGTCGTCGAAGACCAGGATTCCAACCCTGATAGAGCGCGAGAGGTGCGTGGTCCGGGTGGCCATGAGGAGGCGAGAGCAGCCGCCCTATTGGGCTGTCTGGGCTCAGCCTGCGGGTTGTGCGCGACCCGCTCTTGGTCGAAACCCGCTGGTCTGGACCGATCCTCAGCTTAGCTGCTTCTTGGCTGCCTCTTCGATAATCTTCGCCACAGCCTCGGGTTGAGATACGTAGATAGCGTGGCTGCCCCTGGTTTCAGCGACAGTAGAGCCTGCTCGCTTAGACATGAACCGCTGTGCGTCGGGTGGAATCATCTTGTCCTCAGTGGCAATCAAGTACCAGCTGGGTTTCCCTTTCCACGCCGGTTTGCTGATCGCTCCACCGAGTGCCTGAACTCCCCACGGCACTTGGGAGTCCGCCATGAACTGGGCCTTTTCCTTGTCCACGTCGCCCGCGAAAGAAGCCGGGAACTTGGCTCTGTCCAGGAAAAGAAACCCGTCTTGGGGCGGCAGTATGGGCGGCACGGGGGCCCCCGGAGGAGGGTTGGCGATGAGCGAGTTGACGGATTCACCCTTGTCCGGGGCGAAGGCAGTGATGTAGACCAGTCCGGCAACTTTTGGATGGTTCCCGGCTTCCGTGATTACTGCCCCACCGTACGAGTGGCCAACAAGGATCGCAGGGCCGTCCTGAGCTTCAAGAGCTCGCTTCGTCACCGCGACGTCGTCTTCTAAGGAGAGAGTGGGATTCTGGACAATCGTGACATGGTATCCGTCCCTTCTCAAAATCCTGTAGACGCCTTCCCACCCGGCCCCGTCGACAAATCCTCCGTGAACGAGCACTATGTTCTTCATCATTTTCTGGGGATGGGAAGCAATCGGATAAATTCGGTGGACACCGAAAACTCCCCCTAATCCCGAGACTCGAACTTGGAGAGACCCATCCGGTTCCTGGTATCCGGTCCCCGACGGGTGATAATTTCGACCAATCGCAATCGCGGGCTAGAAATGAATGAATTATGGAAGGGGTTATTCCCGTTCAGAAGGCGTGGGGGCTCAGCTGGCCACGCCGGGCTCCCCACCCGAGAACTTCATTACTGGTCCGGCGGCGGTCTGGGTCAATGTGAATGTGCCCGATCCCGAGCAGATCAGGTCGAACCAGTTCCCGCTGGCCGTTTCGGTCGGAGGAGTTCCGGATACCGTTCCGTAATACACAAACGAGCAGTCGCCGGCCGCTTTGCCGGCCTTACTCGCATGCACGGTAAAGTTAAAGAAAGAGGATAGACCGGTTCCGGTCACTTTCCAAGGCGTTCCGACGAGGTAGGGGCTAGAGTACAGCTTCCCCTTGATCGTGTACGAAGCCGAGCAAGATCCCGACTTCCCCGTGAAATGGAAGTCGTTCCCAAAATTGTCGTACCAATACCCGGCAAGACAGTTCTTTGACTTTTCCGTCGCCACTGGTTGCGCCGACGCGGCCGGGAGCGCCGTGAGCGTCACGGCCAAAATCGCTCCCACCACGAGCAAATACTTCGCTATAGACCACATGGTCTCCCCGCTTTGGGCGCAGGAAGTGGTATTACAATATACCTCCGTTTGCAAACATGTCGCGTAACAGGAATTGTCCATCTTTACTGCCGATCCTATGGACCTAATCCTGACCCCGGCATTTCGACCAGAACCGCCGACGCGAGCAGGGGGAGAAGGTTGAGGAAGCGGCGTTTGAGGGGAGCCTACTGGGGCCGGTTCAACCCGCCGCACAAGGGCCACCTTGCAATGATCCGCCGGTTCCGCGAGGAGTGCGCGCTCACCGTCATCATTGGAAGTGCCGAGCACCAGAACGAACGCGCCAACCCGTTCAGCGGCGCAGAACGTTCGATGATGATGAGGGCGTATCTGCGCGAAGCTGGAATGCGAGATGTCCGTGTCCTCCCGCTCGCTGACGGACCGTCGCTGGCCTGGTCCATCGACCACCTCATCAGGGCGTGTCAGCCGGACGTGGTGTTCCTCTCCACGGAGCGGAATCAGCTCGCCCGCCTGACGGCGCGCAAGGTCCGGGTCGTGCGGTTTCGCCGCACAGGCGGGATCTCTTCCACTCGGATCCGTGACTCCATCGCCGTGGGAAGAGCCGACTGGGAGAGGCTGACGGGACGCTCGGTGGTGCGGTGGATCCTGCGCCACGATGGCGTCGCGAGGATCCGAAGAGCGTACAAGCGCACTCCTTCGGGACGCGTGCGCCGGAAGGGGAAGATCGAACGATAGGGCCTAGCTCACTCGCTCTGGACCGGGCGTTTCGGGCGTTCGTCCACGTTTAGCTGGAAGATGTCCGGCCGTGCGTAATGACCCACGACGTCGAGATCGTACTTGCCGCGGACGATTTCGGCCCGATCGATTTCGGCGGTCAGGATCGTCTCCTCCTCCCGGTTCGGCCCGGCCAAGAGTTTGCCGAACGGGTCGACGATACAACTGCCGCCCGGCGTGACGACCGCCTCCGGGTCGTTACCGAATTGGGAACGGTAATCCTCGGGAAAATCTCGTCGGCGGTTGAACTGGTTGCACGAGAGTACGAAGCAGCGACCCTCGACGGCGATGTGGCGCATCGAGGCAAGCCAGACGTCGCGCGAGTCGGCGGTCGGGGCGCAGTAGACTTCGATCCCCTTTGCGAACATCGTCGCACGCAGTAGCGGAAGATAGTTCTCCCAGCAGATCACCGCCCCCAACCGTCCTAGCGGAGTATCGTAGACGGGGAGGGTCGAGCCGTCGCCGAAGCCCCAGACCAGTCGCTCGAGGCCGGTCGGCATCACTTTCCGGTGCTTACCGAGGAATCGGCCGTCGTCGGCAAAGAAGAGGATCGAGCAGTACAGCGTTCCCCCAGCGCGCTCGACCACACCGATAACGAGGTAGACGTGCTGCTCCCGTGCCGTCCGGCTGAGCGCGTCCACGATCGGACCCGGTACGTCGACGCTGCTCTCCCAGTACCGGCGAAAGTCCTCGCGTCCCTCGTCGGACCGTTCCCCAATGGTGGCACCGAAATCGAGCCCGCGCGGATAGCCGGAGAGGAATGCCTCGGGAAAGAGCACCAGTCGGGCCCCCTGCCGGGCGGCTTGGGCGATAAGCGCCTGCGCCTTCTCGAGACTGCGCGCAAGATCGAACGCTACCGACGCCGCCTGGACAACAGCGGCCGTGAATCGTTCACCGGTCCCGTGCCGCGGTTCGCTTTGGCCGGTCACGCTCGTCCTCCCCCGTCCCCCGGTATGTCGAACGAGCGAAGATTTGGGTCCTCCTAAGTCCTCCTCCGAACCGAGCGATTCCGGCTGCCTAGTTCGCGGAGTGCCTTTCAGAAGCGGTCCCCGGCGAGACAGATGAAACGCGAATCGTCCGTCCCGAACTCTTGCTCGGCTTCGGTAATGGTTTGCTCATGCCCGTGGGTCAATCCCATGAAGACGTACCAGCCGAGCGATAGGTTCGAGAATTCAGCGCCGTGGAAGAGTCCGGGGGTATCGGTCACGGGAGTATGCTGGAAGGCGAAGGGGACTCCGTTCGCGACGTGGCCGACCGCTTCGATCAGGGCGCGCTGGACGACCCGCGTGGTCGTCGCCATCTCGCCACAGGTTACGCGTTGAGGGGTCCGGTCGAGAAGCGCGTAGCCGACGAGCTTCCTCCCGTCTCGGGCGACGAGGAGATTGATCGCCGGGTCGAGACGTTCAGCCTGCACCTGCGCACGCAGGAACCCCTTCGGCCGG
>JASHQX010000009.1 GCA_030038895.1 Thermoplasmata archaeon | reverse complement strand
GACGCGCGGCGCGGACACTGAGATCGGCCGCGCGGGATGGGGCGTCGTCGCCCCGCCTGCCCGCGGCGGCGGAACGCTTTCCCCCCGGACCGTTTCACGACCTCTCGACCGGCCCTCAAGTAGCCGGGGCGCGAATCGGTACTTGCAACCACACCGGAAAGGTCCTTCCATATCGCCGCAAGGGGACGGCACCGCGTCCCAGGCGTGCGAGGGACCTTTCCAAACACCCGCCCATCGTTCAGTTTTCATCGGACGGTCAATCGACCTATCCCGAGTAGGGGTTGCCGGGAACCGAATGTACGGACCCGCGCCGCCCCCACCGCCTGCCTCGGACACGACACTTCAGCCTCGTCAACCGAGACCCGCGGCTCCCGACGCGACCCGTCCGAAAATCCCTGCCGGCCCGCGCGACCACCGCTACGGACGATCCGTCCGTCCCGGCTCCCGCGCTTCGACTCCGGCACGAACCGATTAGCGCGAAGCGTCGTCCGTCGAGCTAGGGGACTCGACGACCGCCCGCCGCGAGCCTAGGCCCGGCCGGAATCGCCGGGAGCCCCGGCCGCGCGCGGTCGCCCGCTCGCGCCGATCGTCTTCCCGGCCCCACGGCTGGATCCCGACCGCCCGAGCCCCGAGACGATCCGGCCTACGGGGCGGGCCCTCGGCCGGCGGTGAAGGAACGCCTCACGCGTTCCTCTCGACCCATCGGAATCCTCTCCCCCGCGGGCCCGGCGGCCGGGAGGGAGGAATCGTGTACGGAACTTGGGGACCCAAGAGGTCGTCTCGGAACGCTCCCAACTCCTTCTCCGCCAACCCGTTCGGGATCGACCCGCTCTTCGCGCGAAGCTGATCGGGAGAGTCCGTCTCCCGCTCGCCGGCCCGTACCGGCCGTGGGTCCGGGTCTACATCGCCTCGGACGGACGCGTCTACTCGACGGTCCGCCTCTGGGAGATCGACCGCGCGAACCTGCGTCGCGTCGAGGTAGATACCCTGCGCCAATACGCGCGGACGAATCGACTCCACTCGTTCGCGGAAGAGTTCGATCGCCTCGTCGAACGGGCCCGCGCGGCGAGGCAAACGTGAGGGCTCGATCCACCCTCACCGTTCGCTGTGTCGGACCCGGCCCGGTTCGCGCCCGGTGGTACCGATCGCTGGCCCACGCGCTCGCCGCGACGGCGTGCGGCGAGGCGCTGTTCGAATCGACACGTACGGACCCGGTTCCTTGGGTGACCGTGCGCCCGGGTTCGCTCATCGCCACTTTGTCCGGATCGCTTGGCGGCGGACGCATCGTCGTGGCGCCGGGGGGTGTCGCGCCGGTCCGGAGTCCTCCCCGGGCGTGGGCCGAGGCGATCCGGGTGCTGACCGCTACCTTCCCACGCCTCAGCGGGACGGTAGATCGGTCGGAGGTTGGGCGGACTCTGGTTACCGCCGGCTCCTCCGGGAGTTTCTCGGAGTGGGTCGGCATCCAGACATTCTGGGCCCGGGGTCCCCGGGGAGATCTCTGGATCGCCCGGCGGTTCCGGCTCGCCTGCCCCACCCCGAGCGAGCTCGAAGTCCGGATGGACCGGGTCGGGTCGGTGCTCGCCGAGGAGTGGTCCGAGCTCACCGGAGGGGGAGGGGTCTCGGTACCGTCGCCCCCGGGCGCCCGGCGGGATTGGCGCCGGGGGAGCGTGCGCGCGATCCCGCGGGACGGCTGGGCGAATCCCGCGGGAGACCGGGCGGCGACCGCCGAGGTCCGCTCGATCCGGTCGGTTCCACCGATCCTGGGCGCGGACGGTCACGGCGTGGTGTTCGGTTCGTCCGGAGCGGGAAAGACCTCCCTGCTCGCCGAGATCGCGGCACGGGAGATCCGCTCGGGAGGGACGATGGTGGCGATCGATCTGCACGGCGACCTCGGCCCGGAAGTGCTCGGGCGGCTCGGTGAACCGGAGCGAGCCCGGCTCATCGTGGTCGACGCCACCGAGCCTCCTGTCCCAGGGATCGCCGCGCTTCCTATAGGGCTGGGCGAAGGGAACACGGCCGCCGCCCACCTCGTGGCGTCGCTGAAGCGTCTCAGCCCTGACGGCCAGGACCTCTACTGGGGGTTCCGCCTCGAGCGCCTCTACGACTCCTTCGTCCGGCTTGCCCAGGAATCCGGCGGCACCCTCCTCGACGTCTACGACCTCCTCACGGACCCGATGCGTCGGGACGCCGCCCGCCTCGCGACGTCCCGACCCGACCTCGCCCGGTTCCTGGACGAGCTCGCCCCGATCGTGCGGCGCCAACCCGACTTTCTCTGGTCCGCCGCCAGTCGTCTTGCGAAGATCGCCCTCCTCCCGAACCTCGCGGAGCTCCTCGCCCCGACGGATGGGGGGATACCGGTCGAGGATCTCCTCGACGCACGGCGCTCGATCGTCGTCCGTCTGCCGTTCGGGGTTCTTGGGTCGGAAGCCGCCACGTTCGCGGGCTCCCTCGTGCTCGGCCGCATCTATCTCGGGCTGGCCTCCCGCCGTCGGGCCCGCGGCGATTCCCCCCGCATCGTCCTCGTCCTCGATGAAGCGCATGCGTTCTCCCCGCGTCTCGTCGTGGAGGTCCTCACAGAGAGCCGGAAGTTCGGTGTCCGGATCGTCCTCGCGACGCAGTACCCGGATCGCCTTGCGCCGGAGGTGCGGAGCGCGGTCGCCGGCTCGCCGACGGAGTTCGTGGCGCTCCGGGTCCCGCCGGTCTCAGCGGGCATGGTGGGAGAGTGGGTCGGGCTGAGTCGCGAGGAGGCCGAACGCTGGCTCCCCGGTCTTCCCGCGGGCCACGGCTTCCGACTCGAGCCGGAGACCGGGACCCCCTCCTCCTTCGCCCTCTCCGGCGGTGAGTGCCCAGCGACCCCGTCCGTTTGGACGGAGAGTGTCGAGCGGACCCGCGAGGAGTTTCCACCACCGGTCCGGCCCTCGGAGAACGAACCGGGAGACGGTGGAGCGTCGGAGCGGCTCCTCCTCGCCGTGCTGGCGGCAGAGGAGGAGGGCCGCCGGATCGACCCTTCCCAGGCGATCGTCGCGGCCTTGACGCTTCCCGGACCACCTCTCATCGCCGAAAAGCTCGGGGATCGCTGGAGCGATCTCGTACGCCAGCGACTCGTCCTCGTCGGCGACGACGACTGCCGCCTGACGGAAGCGGGCGCGCGACGGCTCGGACTCACGGTCCCGACGGGCGCGACCCGGGAAGGCGGGGAGCACCGGGCCCTCCTCCTCGCCACGTTCCGCCTGTTCGCCCGCCGCGGCTATCGGATCGAGATCGTGCGGCAGGGGCGGTTCGACACCACGTTGCCGGACGCCCGGTTCCGCCAGATCGCCGGGCGGCCAGGACTCACCCCGGCGGAACTTGCCGAGGAGATCGACCGAGTCCGGTCCGGCTGGGCATGGCGATTCTTCCGTGGCCGGGACGTCCACATCGAGGCCGAGGTGTCGGGGGCCCTGCGGGCCGAGCGGATCCGCCGCGGGTGGCGGAAGGCGGCGGAGCACGGGGCCTTCGCCCTCTTCGTGGTGGGGGACGCCGCCCGCGCGCGGAGGGTGCGCGCCGCGCTGCGGAAGCTCGGCCTCGGACCCGATCGGGCCCAGATATGGACCCTTCGCCTCCCGCTCGGTTCGAGGGCACTCACCCCCGTCCGGACCGGGTGAACCGCTAAGGGCCCGGACTGGTTCCTCGAGCCATGCGGTTGTTTGTGGCGATCGAGGTGCCCCCACCGTCGACGGACGACTCGGCTCACCGTTCTGGGGCACCGGAGC
>JASHQX010000091.1 GCA_030038895.1 Thermoplasmata archaeon | reverse complement strand
CGAAGCCGCCTTCCGGGGCGATGCGTGCGCATGGTGGGACGAACATCCGGTTTGCGATCGAGGTCGCGCTCGACGAGCTCGCCGAGGCGATCGGACAGGACCCGTTCGACCTGCGCGTGCGGAACGCGCTCCCTCCGAACTCGAAGACGATCAATGAGTTCCGTATCACGTCGACGTCGTTCCAGAAATGTCTCGCGGCAGCCCGCGCGGCGAGCGGGTGGGATCAAAAATTCCGGCGCCTACCTTTCGGGCGCGGGGTGGGGCTAGGCTGCGGGTTCTACATCTCGGGATCGAACAGCCCGATCCACTTCACACCGAAGATGCCTCAGTCGACCGTCCACCTGAAGGTCGACATGGACGGAGGGATCGCGGTCCATTCGATGCAGGCCGACATCGGCCAGGGCTCGAACACCCTCCTCGCGGCGATCGTCGCCGAGGTCCTGGGGGTCGACCTAGAGCGGGTCCATGTCCAGCGGGTCGACTCGGACGTCAGCCCGATCGACATCGGCTCCTACTCGAGCCGGGTCACGTTCATGATGGGGAACGCGGCCCGCTCCGCGGCCGAACAACTCAAGTCCCGAATCGTCGACGCTGCGGCGGAGCTGCTCGGCCGGCCGCCCAGCGAGATCGAGGTCGCCCACGAGCGCTTGCAGATCGTTGGTCACCCCGAGGAGGGCGTGACGTTCCTCGCGGCGCTCCATAAAGCGATGGAACAGTCGGGGGCGCTCACGGCCTCCGGCTCGTTCGACACCACTCCGCTCGGCGGGACGTTCAAGGGCGCGCGCGCGGGGACCGCCCCGGCGTACTCGTTCGCCGCGTACGTGGCCGAAGTCGACGTCGACGTCGAGACCGGGGAGTACCGCGTCCCGAAGATCTGGGCCGCGTTCGACTGCGGACGTCCCCTGAACCGCCTCGCGGTCGAGGGCCAGATCCAAGGTTCGATCCACATGGGTCTCGGCCAAGTGATGGGCGAGTCGATGAACTACCGGGGTTCCCGTCTGTTCAACCCGTCGCTTCTCGAGTACAAGATCCCGATGCCCCAGCAGATGCCCGAGGTCGAGATCCTCCTCGTCGGGGACGACGATCCCGAGGGACCGTTCGGCGCGAAGGAAGCGGGGGAGGGGCCCCTCATCGCGACCCTTCCGGCGGTGGGAAACGCCCTCTACGACGCGATCGGGGTGCGGTTCACCGAGCTCCCGATCACCCCCGACCGTGTGCTGCGTGGGCTCGACCTCCGCGCGAAGGAGGGCCGCACCTGGAAGGGGGTGTAGAGAGTCATGCACCTCGACCCGTTCGAGCTGCATCGGCCGACCTCGGTCGACGAGGCCGTTCGGCTCGCCGGTGAGCTCGCCGGCCGGTTCGACTTTCTCGCCGGCGGGACCGACCTGCTTCCGAACTACAAGATGCACATCAACCTGAAGCCCCATCTGGTCGCGCTCGACCGGGTATCGGAACTCGCCGGACACTCACTCTCCCGACTCGGCGCGATGGAGCGCCTCAGTCGTCTCGAGCAGGATCCGGCGTTCGTTGCCGCGTACCCGGGCCTCGCCGACGCGCTCGCGGATCTCGCGACCCCACTCGTTCGCGCGAGCGGCACGGTGGGGGGGAACCTGTTGCTCGAGACCCGGTGCTTCTTCTTCAACCAGAGCTACTTCTGGCGCGCGAGCCTCGGATTCTGCCTCAAGGCCGACGGCGACCGCTGCCACGTCGTCCCCCAGAAGGAGCGGTGCTACGCGACGTTCTCCGGTGATCTCGCGCCCCCGCTGCTCACCCTGGGGGCGACGGTGGAGGTCGCCGGGCCCGGGGGCCGCCGGAAGGTTCCACTCGAGAAGCTCTATGACACGGAAGGGGACGGGATCCGCCGGCTGCGCCTCGCCCCCGGCGAGCTCGTGGTCGCGGTCGATCTCCCGGACGGGGCCGCGGGCCAGCGCGCGCGGTACAAGAAGCTGCGCGTCCGACCCTCGTTCGACTTCCCCGAGCTCGGGGTCGCGGTGGCGGGCCGCTGGAACTCCGCTCAGGTCGACGAGCTCAAGGTCGCGGTCGGCGGGGTCGAGACGTACCCCCGACGCTTCGACGAGCTCACCGAGGCCCTGGTCGGCGGACCGCTCTCGGATGCGAAGGTTGCCTCTCTCGCCGAGGAGATCACCCGGCGCCTACGGCCGGTCCACAACACCTTCCTCGCCCCGGATTATCGGCGTCGGATGATAGGGATTTACGTCCGTCGTGCAATCCTCGAGGCCCGGGAGGGCCAGGGAGGATGACCCGCGCCCCTGAGTTCGCGCTGGTCCCGATCTCAGAGCTGCACGCGCATGAGCAGATCGAAGAGGAGAACGTCGCCGATCTTGTCGAGCAGATCCGCCGGGCCGGCGTCTTCGTCGACCCGATATGGGTTTCACGCGACACCCTCGTGATCCTGAACGGTCACCACCGCGTCGAGGCGCTCCGGCGGATGGGCGCGACGCGCGTCCCCGCTTGGCTTCTCGACTATGAGACCGACCTCGTGAGCCTCGAGCCTTGGCGGCCCGGCCTCCCCATCACGAAGGCGGAGGTCGTGCGGCGCGCGCAGGACGGCCAGCTCTTCCCCCCGAAGACGACGCGTCACAAGGTCCGAGCGGATCTCCCGAGCCGCCCGGTCCCCCTCGCCGAGCTATTGCGAACCCCGAAGGGCCGGGGCTATTCTGGCGGCGCGGGTGTACCGCGCCTGCGCGAATCCTCTTCGTCGCGAACCGGGTAGGGCAGCGGAAGGGTGCCCTCCGCGAAGCGGGCGATCGTCTCGGCGAGGAGCGCGACCTCGATCGGATGGAGCCTCGCGCGCAGCGTCTCCGGCGTATCGCCCGGGAAGACCGGGACGCTCCGCTGCGCGAGGATCGGGCCGGCGTCGACGGGCGAAGTGACGAGGTGGACGGTCGCCCCGGTCTCGGTCTCGTGCGCCGCCAGGACGGCCTCATGGACGTGCGTCCCGTACATGCCGAGACCGCCGTGTCGCGGCAGGAGGGCGGGGTGAATGTTGATCACTCTGCCCTTCCAGCGCTCGACCCAGGAGGACGGGAGGATGCGGAGGAACCCGGCGAGAACGACGAGTTCCGTCCCCCGCGAGGCGAGCTCGAGAGTGACCCGCTCGGCCCACGCCTCGACCGGCGCGTCACGCGACGGAACGACCACGCTCGGAAGACCGCGACGCTGTGCCTTGTCGAGCGCTCCGATTCCGGGTCGGTTCGAGAGCACGAGGACGATCTTCGCGGGGAGCCGACCCGCGGCGCTGAGCTCCGCGAGCGCGTCGAGCGTGGTCCCCTCCCCCGAGACGAGTACGGAGATCGGAAGGAGCAGATGGGACCGGCCCGGGGGAGCGCTGACGACCATCAGAACAGGGTCGTCGAGGTGAACCGGAACGAATGGACCGCGGCGGGGGGCGTGGTCACTGCGATCGTCGCGCGCTCCGATAGGTAGGTCCGACTTTCGCGACCGAGCAGTCGGATCCCCTTCAGCAGAGTGAGGACGCTCTCGGTGAACCGAAGGTTGCGCACCGGGCCGGCGATCTCGCCGTGCTCGATGCGGTAGGTGCCGTCGCGGGTCATCCCCGTGATGATGCCCCGCCCGGGGTCGACCGTGCGGATGTAGTGGAAACGCGTTACGAGCAGCCCGCGCTCGGTCGTGCGGATCAGCTCCTCCTCGCTCGCGTCGCCCTCCGCCAGGATGAGGCGGGTCGGCTCCGGCCCGTAGGCGCCGAACGGTGCCTCCGGGGGAAGCGCGTGCCCCGTCGGCCTCCGCCCGAGACGCCCCGCGGTGACGAGGTCGGTGACCGCCTCCCCCGCAACCCCGTGGTCGACGAGCGGATAGCGGTGGGTCCACGTCCCCTCATTGTCGATCGCGAACGGGATCGTCCGGGGCGAACGTGGATCGTCGACAAGGTGAACGAAGTCCGGCGCGATCCGCCGACCCCGCAGGCGCCGAAGGCAGCTCCATCCCTCGACCTCGCCGAAACCGGCGAAACCGAGCGTGGCGAGGAAGCTGAGGGCCTCGGACATCGCCGGTCCCCTTAGGACGACCCGGTAGTTTCCCGGTTCGACCGCTTCGGGATCCGAGCGCGCGACACGCTCGGCCGCCTCACGGGCCAAGCGCTCGGGGTCGAGCCGTCGGTAGTCCCAGTGTCCCCCCTCCGACCAACCCGAGACCGGAGGTTCTCGCTCGGGCCGGTCGATAAGGATACTCGCCTGGGCCAACGAAAGCGCGTCGGACCGGTCGAGCCCCGAAGAGTTCGCGACCCTTAGGTGCTCGGAGCCTACGATCACCACTCCGGCGATCCGACCCCCCGGTGCCCCGTCTCGCGCGGCGAAGAGGATCGTCTCGGCAAGTTTTGTGGCCCGCTCGGGTGAGAGGTCGGCAGTCGCCTCCGAGAAGGGAACGCCGGCTCCACTGCCGCGCCCATCCCCCGGGAAGCCGGAGAACTTCCTCTCGAGCGGAGCCACACGGGCGAGTGCACGTGCGGCGTCGCGGACGGCGGCGAGCCCGGCGGGCGAGAGATCGCCCGTCGTCGCGGTGCCCAGCTTCCGGTCCTCCGCCACCCGAAGCGAAGCGTGCGCCGACCGTTCGAAGTGGGGCTGGTGGATCCGTCCGTTGGCGAATCGTATCGTCGTCCAGGTACCGTGCGAGACCCGCACGTCGGCGGTCGCCCCGGACGGTAGACCCTCGAGAGCGGCCA
>JASHQX010000090.1 GCA_030038895.1 Thermoplasmata archaeon | reverse complement strand
CGAGCTCGAACGAAGCCCCTCGATTGCCTCGGGGGGAAGTCGGATCTTCACCCTTCAACATTAGCTGCCGCGTCCTCGGTCGAAATGGGTCCGACCGTTCGGAGGAGTCGATCGAACGAACGGCCCCATCGTGGCGGCGTGCCCTTATCCCTCGTACGGACCTTCGACGCGCCGGCGAAGGATCTCATTGAGCGGTGACCGTGCACGACCCTCAAGCGCTCCCCCGACGGCTCCTGAGCCCGCGACGAAAGTTCCGACACTCGTCCTCTGGGTCGTA
Organism: Thermoplasmata archaeon; assembly: GCA_030038895.1. Taxonomy (GTDB): domain Archaea; phylum Thermoplasmatota; class Thermoplasmata; order Lutacidiplasmatales; family UBA184; genus Lutacidiplasma. Next base: position 2,773 of record JASHQX010000090.1, on the reverse strand, counting down.
CCGTTCCTCCTCGTCCTCACCTACGTATTCGTCGTCGCCCGATTCTTCCACGCCGAAGCGCGATGGACCGGCGTGAAGTGGATCGAAGTGACCGAGCTGCTGGTCGTGGCCACGGCGGTCTTCTCCATCGCCTGGTACGTGATCGCCTACCTCTTCGCCCTCATCTTCGGCGAGTACGTCCCCTTCGGCGTCCTGAGCCTCGTCACGAAGATCCCAGGCCTCCACCGCCACGTGATCGTGAGCGCACCCCAGCGCCCGGACACCGCCCGGGAGGTCTGGGGCCGGTTCGCGATCCTCCTGCTCATCAATCTGGGCTTCGAACTGATCTTCATGCTCCTAGTGGTGAAGCGGGGGGACCTCGCCCCCCGCCTGGCCATCGGGGCACCGTTTCGATTCCTCATCGACGAGTTCCTCGCCGGCCTAGGACTGGCCATCCTCATCGCGCCGGCCGCTCCGTTCCTCGCGAGCCGGGTGCGGACCCGCATCACCGATTCGCTCGAGTTCCCGCTTCTGTGGCTGGCGGTCCTCCTGCTCGCGGTCGGGGGCGCCAGTGTCGTCGAATACGAGGTCCTTCCGGGGGTCGTCTTCAATCCCGCGCTCTTCTTCACCTCGATTCTGCTCTACGCCCCGGCGGCTTGGTACGTGAGCCTCGCGTTTTCCCGAACCGAGTCCCAAGCTCAGAACCTCTTCCTCATGAGAGCGTGGCGCTCTCGGGGAGGGAAGTTCCACTTCGGCCGGTTGAAGGTGACCGACGAGCCAGAAGGGAGCATCACGGAGGTCTGATTCGCTGGGAAGCGTCGCAACGGGGGGTGCATCCACTTCAGCCCCAGTTTCTCGGCACGAACCAGAAGATTCCCTGGAGGATCACGAGCACCGGAAGGGCCACGGCGAACGCGACAAACGGCCCCCACGGGCCGAGTAGCTCGCTGAGAACGAAGAAGAAGGCGACCGTTCCAAACATCCCCCACTCCAAGGCCTCGAGGTACCGTCGCGCGGCCCCGGGGCCGGAATCGCGGTGATTGAGCACGGCCATGGGAGTGGAAATCACCGGGAACACCCCCAGCGTTCCGGCGGCGATCGGTCCGAGATAGGGTACCGAGACCGCCACCATGACGACCAGCGCGGTGGTGAGGGCCATCCGCTGGAACAGGCCAATCTCCGATCGCACGGCGGTCGCCGAAGGGGTCTCGATCCGCCTCAAGACCCCGATCGCGACCCCGTTTGAAACGAGAGCCCCGAAGAAATCGTCGACCGGCGGACCGTGTACCACCACCACGAGAAAGGCCGATGAAAAGAACGCCAGCAGCGCGAGCGTGATCGACCCCCTCCACGACGTTCTCAAGGAAGCGAGTCCGTAGAGCGCGGAGAACGCGGAGAGCGAGATTGCGCCGAGAATCGCGCCCGACGCAACGGAACCGGCTGCTCCCAAGCCCACCGTGAGCGTGATGAGGAGAATGACCGTGGTCGTCTGGACCGGCATCGCGGCGAGACGGCCGCTGACGCTCTGGCCCCACCTTCGTTCGGCCAGGTAGACGAGCGCGATGTAGGAGGGAGGGATCAGCAGGGGGGTCAGCGCGAGGAGAGAAAACGACGCCCCGAACAGGCTCACGCGTCGACACCTCCCCCGGTCGAGCTCATTCGGGGACTGCGCGAGTTAACGTTGTCGCGGAGAGGGGGATTTCGCTTCGTTCCCCGCTCGATGGCCACGAAAACCTCGACGGAATCCAGCCGAATCCGGAGCGTTCCCGCTCCGTGTCGGGAGTTCTCCGTAGGTTCCGGGGATTCCGTCGGGAATCGGTATCCCCGCCGACGCGCGTGGTCGGTCCGTGCGGAATGGTCTAGGGTCCATGGAGCGTGATTGAGGATGCCCTCGTTCTCGAGCCCGTACTTCGTCGCCGGTGCGGCCCTGTTTACCTTCGCCGGTATCGTCGCCTACTTCTGGATGTCCTCGTTCCTGTTCGGCGCTGGTTACCAGGGCGCTCCGCGCCGGTCGGTCGAGGCGATGTTCCGCCTCTCCGCTTTGGGCCCTGACGATTACTTGTTCGAGCTGGGGGCGGGCATCGGCACGGTGACCTTCCCGGCCGCACGGGAAAAGTCTGCCCGCGTTCTGGCCGTTGAGATCGAACCCTTGAGGTACCTCGTTCTCCGAATCCGGCGGGCGCTCGGCCCGGCAGCCGACCGAATCGACATCCGACGCGAGAACATGTTCGATGTCGATCTCCACGACGCCACGGTGGTCTCCGCCTTCCTGTGGCCGGGGGCGATGGCCCGGCTGCGCCCCAAGTTCGAGCGCGAACTCCGCCCGGGAACTCGGATCGTGAGCCGCTGCCACAAGATCCCCGGTTGGACGCCCATCGAGTACGACGCGGCCGCGGACGTTCTCCTCTACCGCTGGCCCGATTCTGCGCCCGAATCCGAGCGACCCGCCTCCCCGCCGTCGATCTCGGACCACCCGTCGGGCGATCTGCTCTCGGCCGGCCCCGCCGTCTAGAGCTCACCGACCCACGCCCTTAGGTCGATCCGAGCGGTCCATCGTTGCCGGAGTCGGACGCGGCGAACGATTATGGGCGCGGGGTCCTAGCCGAGCTACCGGACGAGGGGCGTCGATCGTCCTGTGGATCCCATGAAAGCGATGGTCTTGCACCACCCTTCCGCCGACACCACCGAGTGGCTGACCCCGGAGGAACGGGAGAAACCCGTCCCGAAGAGCAACGAGGTCCTCGTCCGGGTGGACAAATGCGGCGTCTGTCGGACCGATCTTCACTTGGTGGAA
>JASHQX010000089.1 GCA_030038895.1 Thermoplasmata archaeon | reverse complement strand
AAGACGGTCGGCAGGACGAACGCGCCGTTCGGGAAGTGCGCGTGGTCGTCGGTCCCTCCGACGAGGAGCTTCGCGCCCTCGGCCTTCCCCTTCCCGACGAAGTCGAGGACCGTCTTCTGCTGGACCGGGCTCACGAGGGGCCCCAAGTCGGTCGACCGGGAGAGCGGGTCGCCCACCCGCACCTGGCGAACGCGTTCGAGGAGGTGCTCGACGAACTTCGGTCGGACGGAGGAGTGGACGATCAGGCGCGTCGCCGCGGTGCAGTCCTGGCCCCCGTTCACGAACCCTCCGACCATCGCGCCCTCCACCGCCGCAGCGATGTCGGCATCCTCGAATACGACGAACGGGGCCTTTCCACCGAGCTCGAGCTGGACCCGCTTCACGGTCCCGCTCGCGGCCTCCATGATCCGGCGGCCGGTCGCGGTGTCGCCCGTGAGCCCGACCATGTCGACCTTCGGGTTGCGGGAAAGCTCGTCCCCGACCTCGGCACCGGGCCCGGTGATGACGTTGAGCGCCCCGGAGGGGAGCCCGGCATCCTGGAAGACCCTCCCAAGCTCGAGCGACGTGAGCGGCGTGTAGCTCGCCGGCTTCAGCACGACTGTGTTGCCGACGATGAGCGCGGGGGCGACCTTCCAGACCGCCATCATGATCGGGTAGTTCCACGGCGTGATCGACGCGACGACCCCAACCGGCTCGCGCCGGAAGATCGTGGTGCCGTCGCCCGTGAACTCCCCGGGATTCTTCGCGTCGAGCGTGCGCCCGGCGCCTGCGTAGAAGACAAGGTTGTCGACGCTGAAGGGAAGGTCGGCGTCCGCCGCCTGCTTGATCGTCTTTCCCTGGTTGCGGCTCTCGAGTTCGGCGACCTCGCCGAGCCGCTGTTGGAGGATCTGGGCCGCCTTCAAGAAGACCTCCGCGCGCGCCCGGGGGGGAAGGCGCGGCCAGGGTCCCCGGTCGAACGCCTCGCGCGCGGCGTCGATGGCGCGGCGGGCGTCCTCGCGACCGGCCTTCGGCACGGTCCCCAGCGAGGCCCGGTCGAACGGGCTCACTACCGGCATCGTATCCTCGCTGGACGCCGCCACCCATTCGCCGCCGATCAGCATCGTGTGGTCCATGATCCCACCGCCGGCGGACACGACGGGCCCGCGAATAACCTTGCGCTCGCCGGATCCCGCGATCGGACCCTCGGATCGATGGCGGAGGCGGAAAGAACCCCATCAGAAGGGCATATCAAGCAGTAGACGTCTCCTCCCCTCGCGGCCCGGGCCGAATATCGATGGAACCGCGATGGCGTAACGTCATCGTTCTGGCCATCGTCGTGGTGGTCATCATCTCGCTGGTGACGATCCGCGTCGCGAGCGTTGGCTGCCTCCGCCAGTCGAACCCGCTCATTATCGACCAGTCGGAGATCCCCGACTCGCTCGACCCGGGCGAGACATTCTCCACGCCCGGCTGGGCCGCGGTCCAGCAGGTCTACGAGGGCCTCGTGAACTACAACGGGTCGAGCGCGACGACGTTCGTGGGTGTCCTCGCGCAGAACTGGACGAACTCCTCAAGCGACCTCCAGTGGAACTTCACCCTCCGGACCGGGGTCACCTTCACGAACGGCGACCCGTACAACGCCTACGTCCAGTGGTACAGCTTCTACCGCAGCCTGCTCCTCGCCGGTGGCCCCCAGTTCATCCTTGAAGAGAACTTCTACTCGACCGACTTCAACGCGTCGAACCCGCTCAACTTCTACTCCAACCTCACGAACATCACCGCGGCGAACACGACCCTCGTCAACGACCTCAACACCTGGAACTTCGACAATCCGACCCCGAGCGAGATCGCGATGATGGAGATGCCGAACCAGTCGTTCCAGGTCCTCAACGCGTCGGCGATCGAGCTCAACGTCGGATACGGCTACTTAAGTTCGGTCGTGAACGGAACCCTCTACCCGAGCCCGTACACCTACCTACTCGCCTCGATTTCGGCACCCAACTCGTACGCTGTCGATCCGAACGTGGTCGATGCGAACGGGGGCGTCACCATTGGAGCGCCGAACGACTGGATGGCAAGCAACATGGTCGGGACGGGCCAGTACGTTCTCTCCTACTACAACGGACTCCCCGGCGGCGGCTATTCGCTCACCCCCAACCCGACGTTCTGGGGGAAGACGATCGGACCGACCGAGCCGTGGAACAACATGATCCAGCCCGCGAACACGACGATCGACGTCGTCTTCCAGGACTCCGTGGACATCACGACGAACGATCTGAGGACCGGATACGCCGCGATGGCGTCGTTCGCGTACATCGGTCCGGCGACGGTGCACGTCCTGCAGGGCGACAGCTGCCTCGTCGTCCAGGAGCTCCCGACGATCTACGGATCGACGAGCGGCTCGTGGTGGATCTACATGAACCAGAACACCTTCCCGTTCAACAACCTCTCCGTCCGCGCCGCGGTCGCGCACGCGGTCGACTACCAGCAGATCATCCAGCAGGCGTTCGGGGGCTACGCGACGCAGTGGGTCGGTCCGGTGCCGCCGTCCTACCCGTACTACGACCCGCAAAACCTGACGCCGTACCAGTACAACCTGACGCTCGCGAAGGAGGAGATCCAGGATTCCCCGTGCGCGAACAACGCCTGCGCGGGCTTGACGCTCAAGTACGCCTATCTCGACACCGGCATCGATTGGTTCGAAACGGCCCAGTTCCTCGCCTCCGATCTCAAAGCGATCGGGCTCAACATCCTCCCGACCCCGATCTCGCTCGACGACCTCTACAGCGAGCAGGCGCTCAACTCGGTCGGGGTCTGCACGAGCCTGACGAACGCGAACGGCGGTCCCTTCCCGCTCGGCCAGGAGTTCTACACGTCGGACTACGTCTCGCCGGACGACTGGACGCAGAACGACGCGGTGAACACCGGAAGCGCGAACATGTGCATGTCGATGTACAACAACGCTACCGTGAACGGCCTCGTCTACGCGGCGGCGAGCACCGCGGTCCCGGCGAACCTCACCGCCGACTACACGAACATGACGAGCCTGATGTACCAGAACTACACCGACGTCTGGCTGGTCGTCCCGACGGCGTTCGCGGTCTACTCGACCGATATGCACGGGATCATCGAGAACCCGATGGGGAGCGCCGAACCGTTCGCGATGCTCTTCGACACCCAGTGGGCGACCTGATCGCGCCCCGCAGCGTGGGAGGCGCGGACCCGCTAGCGCACGTCGCGTTCCAGGAGGACGGAGGGTCGGTCTTCGCCGGGGATGTTCCCCTGGACCCGGCTCACTTCCCGAAATCCCTGGGCGAGGTAGTACTGGACCAACGACTCGTTCGTCGAGAGGCAGTCGAGCCGCAGCTTCGACCTCCCCCAGCCCCGCACCTCGCCTTCCGCCCAATCCAGTATTCGACTGCCAAGCCCCTGGCCCGCAAACTCGCGTCGAACCGCCATCCGGTGAACGTAGCCGCCGATGGGAGGCTGCTCGCCCCACATCCGGGGATCCTCCCGCGTCAGCGTGAGGGTGCCCAGCATTCTCGCGCCGCGTTCCACGACCACGACCTCGCCCCTTTCGATACCCCGGCGCACCCACTCCGAGGGAAAAGGAATCGACCACCACCGCTCGATGCCCCTCGCTCGGGCCCACTGGGCGGCCTCGGTGAGGATGCTCGCGACCTCGGGAAGGTCTTCCCATCGCGCCGGGCGGAAGGTCAAAGGTGCTTCCCTCAGAACGGCCCCTTCCCCCGACACGTGGCCTCCCCGGATCTCGAAGACGGGACCCTCAGGGGAGAAGGGCTACTGCGCGGAACCCGGCGGGGCAAGCGTCGCCGGCTTTCCATCGGCCGTCACGAGCAAGGACGCGGGCGGGATGTCCTTGACCTCCTCCGCCCGGTGGCAGGCGACGAGCTGCCCCGGGACGCCGGGGATCTCGCGGAGCTTGGGGTCCTCCGCCCGACACCGGTCGATGACGAACGGGCAGCGGGGGGCGAACCGACACCCGGAGGGCGGGTCGACCAGCGACGGGACGTCCCCGCCAATGCGGAAGCGGGTCCTCCGACGCCGCGCGTCCGCGACGGGACAGGCCGCGAGGAGCGCCTTCGTATAGGGGTGAATGGGTTTTTCGAGCACCCCGTGGACCGCGCCGATCTCGACGATCTGCCCCAGGTACATCACCGCGACCCGGTCGGCGACGTACCGCACCGCCGCGACATTGTGTGTGATCAGTAGGTAGGCGACCCCGCGCTCGCGCTGGAGCTCGACCAGGCGGTTCAGGATCTGCGCCTGGACCGCGACGTCGAGCGCGCTCGTCGGTTCGTCCAGGATGACCAGCTTCGGGTGGACGCTGAACGCGCGCGCGAGCGAGAGGCGCTGGCGGCCCCCGCCGGAGAACTCGTGCGGGTACTGGTCGAGGCAGTCGGGGGGGAGCCCGACCGTCGGGAGGGCTGCGCGGACGCGGGCGCGCAGCTCGTCGCGCGTGAAGCGGTGGGGGGTGGACGGGTTCGGGAGCGGGGGTTCCGGAGGGTTCGCACGGGCGCGCCGTGCGTTCTCCTCCCGCACGCGTCGGCGTTCCTTGCGCAGAAGCTGGCGGTCCATCTGCTCCTGCGCACGAATCGGTTCGCCGACGATCTGCCAGACCTTGAGACGCGGGTCGAGCGAGCCGACCGGGTCCTGGAAGACGACCTGCACGTTCCGCCGCCAATGGCGCAGCTCCACGCCCTCGAGGCTCCCGACGTCCTCTCCCTCGAAAGTGAAATTCCCGCCGGTCGGGCTGTGGAGGCGGGCGACGAGCCAGCCGAGCGTCGTCTTTCCCGAGCCGGACTCGCCGATGAGCCCGACGGTCTCCCCGGGCTGGATCGCCAGCGACACGCCGTCGACCGCGTGGATCGCCCGGCGGGCCTTGCCGCCAAAGTACTCGGTCGCCGTCCGGGTCAGCGGGAAGTGCTTCTCGAGCTTCTCGAGCGAAACGAGCGGGCCGGGGCTCGCGGCGCTCATGGGAGGTTCGGCACCTCCGTCGCGAAGAAGCACGCGCTCGTGTGGCCGGACGCCACGCCCTCGACCGCGACGAGCGAGGGCCCGGGTTCCACCTTGCAGATGGGCTGCGCGAGGGGGCACCGGGGGTGGAAACGGCACCCCGGCGGGGGCCGCGACAGGTTCGGCACCGAACCGGCGATCGAGTCGAGCGGGCCGTCCGACTTGTAGCGCGTCGGGGCCGCCCGCAGGAGCGCCTTCGTATACGGGTGGCGGGGGTTCTCGAAGAGGTCGGCAACCGGGCCGAACTCGACGAGCTTGCCGGCGTACATGACCCCGAGTTCGTCCGCGGTCTCGGCGATGACCCCGAGGTCGTGGCTGATGAACAGGATCGATGTGTGGACCTCCTCGATCAGCTCCTTCATCAGCGTCAGGACCTGGGCCTGGATCGTCACGTCGAGCGCGCTCGTCGGCTCGTCCGCGATCAGGAGCTTCGGCTTCTCGGAGAGCGCCATCGCGATCATCACGCGCTGGCGCATCCCTCCCGAGAGCTCGTGCGGGTAGAGGTCGAGGATCGTCTCGGGGTCGTTGATCCGGACGAGCTTGAGGTAGTCGAGGACCTCGTCCCGGAGCTCCGGGTGAGGCGGGACGGCGCGTCGGGCGGCCTGCGCCGCCGTGCCGCTCGGGATGATCGGCTTCGACAAGACCTCGCCGGCCCCGGGCTGCGGTCGGCGCGAGTAGTCGAACGGCGGGGTCTCACGGCGGTCGACGGGGACCCGCCCGGCCTCGCGGACGCGACGGATCTGGATCGCCTCCGCGACCTGGTCGTAGACGCGGTACGCCGGGTTGAGCGAGTTGAGCGGCTCCTGGAAGATCATGCTGATCCCCGTGCCACGGATCGCTGGCATCTTCCAGATCGGGACCCGGACGAGGTCGACGTCGCCGAACATGATCCGCCCGTGCCCGATCGTCGCCGGTGGCACCGGGAGGAGCCGGGGGATTGCTTGGGCGAGGGTGCTCTTGCCGCACCCGGTCTCTCCGACGATCCCGACGACGTGGCCCTCGGGGACCTCGAGCGAGACGTCGGAGACCGCTCGGAACCGGCCCGCGCCGACGATGTAGTCGATCGTCAGGGCGTCGACCGTCACGACGGAAGCGTTCACGGGCCACCTCCTCCGCTCGCGGTTGGGACGACCGCCGGCGCCCCGGCGGGCCGTTCCTCCGCCGCGACGTCCTGTTGCGTCGCCGGCGAGGTCGACGAGGCGCCGCCGGCGCCGGTCCCGGCCAGGACGCGACGGCTCCGCGGATCAAGGATGTCGCGGAGCCCGTCGCCGAGGAGGCTGAACGCGAGGACGGTGATGAAGATCGCCGCGCCGGGCCCGAGGATCGTCCACGGGTACGACGTGATGAGACCCGCGTTCTGGTAGGTCGACATCATGCTCCCCCATTCCGGGGTGATCGGGTAGTCGACCCCGAGGCCGACGAACCCGATCGTCGAGAGGGTGACGAGGACCGTCCCGATGTCGAGGGTGAAGTAGACGATCACCGGCTCGAGGACGTTCCGCAGGATGTGGCGGAGGACGATCCGGCCGTTCGTGACCCCCGCCGCGCGCGCGGCGGTGACGTACGGTAGGTGCTTCACTGCGAGGGTCTCGCCCCGGACGAGCCGGACGTAGTACGGCCACCAGGTCAGGAGGACCGCGACGATCAGCTGCCAGACCCCGCGGCCGAGCGAGACGGCGATCGCGAGCGCGAGGATGAGACTCGGGAAGGAGAGGAAGATGTCCGTGATCCGGAGGATGATGACGGACGTCACCCCGCCGGCGGTCCGGGGGTCGTCCCAGAAGCCGGCGATGAGGCCGAGCGCCCCGCCGGCAAGGAGCGCCACCCCGGCGATGGCGAACGCGATCCCGAGGTCGATCGGGAGGGCGTAGAGGACCTCGGAGTAGATGTCGAGCCCGCCGGAGTCGGTCCCGAACGGATGGCTCAAGGACGGCGGCTGGGCGTAGGCGGTGGTCGGCGCGTTGCTGCCGTACGGGGTCAAGAGGTGCGGAGCGACCGTGATGAGAAGGGCACCGAGGGCAATCAGGACGACCAGGACGAATCCGGCGAGGGTGAGCGGGTTCGCCCGGAGCACTCTCCAGAACGTGACCACCCCCCGCCCGGCGCGGCGGGACTCCCGGCCGACCCAGCCGGCGACGGCACCGGGTGCGCTGACAGTAGCCAACCGCCTACCTCCAGTCCACGCGCGGGTCGAGGATGCCGTAGAGGATGTCGGCGATCAGGTTCGCGACGACGACCCCGACCGCGAAGACCGCGACGACCGCGATCGCGCCGTCGTAGTTCGGAGCGTTCCCGCCGCCCCCGATCGCGGTGTACGCGTACGCGCCCATCCCGGGCCAGCCGAAGACCTCCTCGATGACGACCGTCCCCGCAAGGAGCCCACCGGCGGTCACGCCGAGAACGGTGGTCGTGGTGATGAGGGAATTGCGGAGCGCGTGCTTGTACATCACCCAAAACTCCGATAGGCCCTTCATCCGGGCCGACTTCACGTAATCGAGCGGGATCACCTCGAGCATTGAGCTGCGCGTCATCCGGGTCGCGATCCCCATGTTGATGAACGCGAGGGTCGCGGCCGGTAGGATGAGGTGGAGGAACGCGTCGCCCGCCCAGGCTAGGTTCCCCGAGAGTAGGGGGTCCAAGACCGACATGTGCGTGTACTGGGGGAATGGGGGCGGGGAGCTCGAGTACTCCCCGTGAGACGGAAGGCCGAGGTACGGCGCGAGGAAGATCGCGGCGATCACGGCCCCGAGGTACGTCGGAGTCGCCCACCCGGAGAGATAGAAGATCCGCACGAGGTGGTCCGCCCACCGGCCCGCCGACTGGGCCGCGATGACCCCGAGCGGGATCCCGATGACGATCATCAGGAATAGCGAGGCGAGGACGAGCTCCAAGGTCGCCGGTACCCCGTCCGCGATCGCAGGGTAGACCGCAACCCCCGAGACCGACGCCCCCCAGTTGCCGTGGAGGAGGTTCGTGAGATAGTTCCAGTACTGGATGTACCCCGGCTGGGCGAACATCTTCCGGCAGTTCGCGAGGGTCCCCGCGCCGGCGTGCGGGAACCACTGGTTGCACGGGTTGACAACCGAGATGTGGGTGAAGAAGAACGTGAGGATCGTGATCCCGATGAGAACGGGGATCAGCTGGACGAGGCGCTTGGCGATGAAGACCGCGAGATCGCTCGGACTGCGTCCCAACCCCCGGACCTCCCGTCAGGGGGGCGAACCTGCCGACCCCGGCATTTCCGGGGAGGCTACGGATTCCTTGTATAAATTCCACATGAGGGGTGCCGGAACTGCCTTTCGCTAGACCAGGTAGTCCCGCGGAAGGGTCCGGAGCTCGGCGAACGTCTCGTGAGCGACCGAGATGAACTTGTCGATGTCCTTGTCCGTGTGCGCGCTCGAGAACGTGATCCGCTCGTAGTTGTCGGGATGGATGTAGATCCCCTTGTCGAGCAGGAGCTGGTGGTGGCGCAGGTAGAGGTTCCAGTCGATCTGGAGTGACTCGCGGTAGTTGACGATCTTCTTCCTCCGTGTGAAGAAGAACTGGAGCATCCCGTTCACCGACTGGACGAGGACCGAGATCTTCGCGTCGTGCGCCGCCTCCTCGAGGCCCTTCTCGAGTTTCGTCGTCATCCGCCCGAAGCGGGCGTAGAGGTCCTCGCCGCCGCGATTGAGCATCTTCAAGTTCGCGAGCGTCCCCGCCATGGACAGGTTGTTCGCGAAGTACGTCCCGCCGAACGAGATCCGCCCGGGGGCGATGAGGTCCATATACTCCGCCTTGCCGGAGACCGCAGAGACCGGCACACCGCCGCCGAGCGCCTTCGCCCAGCAGGAGATGTCCGGCTCGACCTTGTACAGCTGCTGGGCCCCGCCCGGAGCGACGCGGAAGCCGGTGAAGACCTCGTCGAAGATCACCAGCATGTCGTTCTGGTGGGCGATCTCGACGAGGCGCTCCAAGTAGTCGGGAGCGGGCGGGATCACGCCCGCGTTCGCCATCACCGGCTCCAGGATCACCGCCGCGAGGCGGTCGCGGTAACGCCGGACCATCCGCTCAAATGCGGTAATCGAGTTGAACGGCGCCACCATCACGTAGTCGGTCACCCCCGGCGGGATGCCGGCGGAGTTCGGGAGCGGGCGGGGGTACTCGTCGAGCCCGGCGACGACCGGCGGCGCCTCCGCGCTGATCAGCGCGAGGTCGTGCTGGCCATGGTAGTGGCCCTCGAACTTCAGGATCGCGTCCTTGCCCGTGACGGCTCGGGCGATCCGGATCGCGTTCATCGTCGCATCGGAGCCGTTCGAGCAGAACGCGACGCGCTCGGCGCTCGGGACGAGCTTCTGGAACAGCTTCGCGACCTCGATCTCGCGCGCGGTGGGTGAGGCGAAGTGGAGGCCGAACTGCGCCACCTCCTGGATCGCGCGGACCTGCTCGGACGGGGCGTGGCCGTTGATGAGGACCCCGTAGGCGAGGTTGAAGTCGAGGTACTCGTTGTCGTCCTCGTCCCAGATCGTCGAGCCCTTCGCGCGCGTGATGAAGGGGGGGACCGGGTCGTACGAAGCCACCCGGATCAGGGAGCTCGACGAGTTCGGAATCCGCTTCTTCCCCTCCTCGAACAGCTTCGCGCTCTTCTTGAGCTTCGGGACGAGCCGTGCGATCGGGATCGGGAGTGGCTGGCTCTCTACCTCAGGCGGAGGGGCCACGGGGGCGACCTCCTTCGGCGCCTCCACCGCCGGAGTCTTCGCCGTCTCCTTGGCGGATTCCCGCTTCGCGGGGGGCTCCTCCTTTATCGTCTCCTCTTTCGGTGAGACCGGAACGGCAGGGCTCGGAATGGCGGCGTCCGCGCGGGCGAGTTCGCTCTGTTCTTGACGGGGACGCGCGACGGGTTCCCTTACTGGGGGCTCCCCGCTGGGAAGCACGTCCGTTGGGGCGGGTTCCATCTCCGCCATAGGGAACTCATCTCGAGCATGCGTCCCACCTCGGACGGGCTATAAATGCTTGGCTAAGGAGTAGAATGCACGATACGATTGATATACTCTAAAACACGCCGGTTGGGATGTAGTATTCGACCCCTGATTGTCTGCGATAATACCACGTAATCAATCGCCAAACAACGGTTTTGCCTCGAAATAAGCCAGTTGGAACGCTGGTTTACCGTGTACGAAGCGAGGGCAGAGGTTTTTCCGGTGGGGTGACCGCCGTCTCGATCCCCCGTCGGGCGAGCGCTTCCCGGAACGGGACCGCGGGCACACAGCCCTCCGGAGGAACGACACCGGTCGCCCGGATCTCACCCTTCACGATCAGCTCCGCGCCGACGGCCCCGGCGACCCCCACGGCGTACTCGGTCGCGGTGAGGCTCCAGTCCGGTCGCGGCGGGAACCGGCCTAGGGCGTGGCGAACGACCTTCTTCCCCCGGTGCGTGCCTCGGATCTCGATGTCCAGGACCTCCCAGTCGTTGACCGTGATCCCTTCGGGAGCCCCGAGGAGCTTCTCCCGTTTGAGCAGCGCGAGTGTGAACGCGCGGGGCGTGACCTTCTGGCCGTGGACGTCAACGGGTTGATCGGAGGCCAAGCCGAGGAGCGCCATCGTGCGGAGCACCTCGATCCCTGGCCCTCCCTCCTTCCATTCGCAGTGCCGGAGCCCCTTCGCCTTCAGGCTCTCGGGGAGAGTCGCCGGCTCCGAATGTAGGGTCCGGTAGACGCGGGTGCGCCCGATCGGCTCGGCGAAGTCGTACTCCTCGGCCCCGCTCATGGGCGGGTACTCCTTGTACGCCCCGTCCTCGAAGACCATCGCCGGGAGGATCATCTCGTCGAGGAAGGTGCTCGGCGACCAGGTGAACGAGATCTCGGGTCCGCCGACCGTGAGGTCGCGCCAGCCGTCGCGGATCACCAGCGACTCGACCGCGTCGAGATCCATCGACCCGTGCATCGCAAGGACGTTGGAGATCCCGGGCACCTGGCCAAGACCCGGAATGGCAACCTTCCCGGCCGCGCGGAACGCCGGGTCCATCTCGAGCTGGCGTCGCGTCATGTGGAAGAGCCCGCCGAAGTCGAGGTACGGCACTCGGGCCCGGAGCGCCGCCTCCATCACGGCGAGGTTGAAGGTATACTGGACCGCGTTGACGCAGACGTCGGCGCCCTTAAGGAGCCGAACGACCGAGTCGGTGTCCCGGACGTCCAACGTCTCCGCGACCGCTCGGGGACCGGCGGCTCGGGCCGCTGCATTGGCCAGGTTCGCATCCAGGTCCGCGGCCACGACTGTGTCGAAGATACCTGAAGTCGCAAGGTCACGTACGCTACAACGGCCGGTCAGTCCTCCGCCCCCCAGCACGACGGCTCGCATGCCCCGCCTTCCCCCCTTGCCTGACGATGGTGACGGGGGCGAGGATGGGGGCGTATACGATGGTTCCGACAGGGAGGGGCTAACCGGACCGGCTCGGTTTCTTCCGGGGCCGGCTCGACGGGGCGGACGGGGCCTCGCCAGCGGGGGGAGCCGCCGGAGCGGCGGGCGGGGATTCCGGCGATCGTGGGACCGCCGAGCGGTTCAGCAATTCCCGGAAGGTCTCGAAGTGGCGGAGGAACGGGTCCGCCCGCCGCCGGTCCTCGAGTTCTCCGAGCGCGATCTCGAGAAGCGCCTTCGCCTTCGGGTCCCCGGCCGCGGCGTGGGCCAGGTAAACGCAAAGGACCTGGTAGTGGGGGAGGACGAAGGCATCTGTCCGGGGGGTGCTCATGTCCCCCTTTCGGGGTCGGTAGATCCGTTCGATCGGCACCTTCTCGGCGACCGCCTTGCGGTGCGAGAAGCCGAAGTAGCGGCCGGGACCGAGGATTCGCGTGACCTCGCGGATGTTCCCATTGAGATTGTTCGTCAGGCGGTCGCACTCGTGCCAGCACCACAAGCCGAAGCCGAAGTCGCCGTCGAGGTACGCTTGCCAGGCCTTCTCGTAGAGGTTGTGCTCGCGCTGTTCCTCGGGGACGGTGGGATCCTCGGCCGCCTTCCAGTCGGAGACGAGTACGTCGACCCGCATCGACGGTGAGAACTCGCGCATCGAAGGGACGGGAGGGGGAGTCGCCACGCTATCTTCGAGGCTCCGCGAAGGTTAACTGTTAGGGCACTCCCGACGGTTTTGCTCCTGTCCAGCGAACGCCGTCGACCCAGACCTCGCGGATCGCTCCCGATCCGGCGTCCAGCGCGTCAACGAGATCCGGACCCTCCAGGACGAGGAGGTCCGCCCTCGCTCCCGGCTCGAGGGAGCCCAGGTCGAGCTCGCCAAGGACCTTCCCCCCGTTGACGGTGTACATCCGCACGGCTTCCTCGACCGGGACCGCTTCGGACGGGTCGGGGTTGGCCGATCGACCCTCGGGATCCCGGCGCCGAACGCACGCCCGGAGCCCGCGCCAGGGGTCGAGGGGATCGCACGGGGCATCGCTCGAGCCCGCGAGGAGATGGCCGCGGTCTAGGAGCGTCCGGAAGGTGTACGCCCAACGAGCCCGGTCGCGCCCGAGACGTTCGGCGAGCCAATAGTCGCTCCAGACGAAGCCCGGCTGTATCACGAGGGCCGGGCGTACCGAATCCAGTCGCCGGAGAAGCTCGGGCGGCGTCAGTGCCGCGTGCTCGATCCGGGCCGGCGCTGGAGTACTCCCGACGAGGGGCTCGAGGAGCACGAGCGCCCGTTCGATGGCCCGGTCCCCGATCGCATGGAGGGCGGGGGCGAGACCCCGGGAGGCCGCGTCCTGGAGTGCCGCGGGCAGCTCCACCACGCCGCCGACGGAAATCCCGGTCTCCCCGGGCGCGTCTTCGTACGGTGCCGAGAGCCACGCCGTCCTCGGACCGAACGCCCCGTCCGTGAACGCCTTGACCCCCGTGACCGCCAGTCGGTCCCCGTGAGGAGGGGACCCGAATCGTGGCAGTTCCTTCTCGCGGAGCCCGGCGACGTGGAGGTAGAGCCGGATTCGGAGGGGAATGCGACCTCGATCCTCGAGCTGCCGGAGGACCGAGAACTCCTCCCGGCCGACACCCATCGAGGCGACCGTCGTTATCCCAAACGAGAGGACGAGCCCGAGCGTGTGCTCGAGCGCTTCGGCGCCCACGGTGGCCTCCCGGGTCGTCAGCGCGTCCAGGGGATGCATCGCCGCATCGTACAGGGCTCCGTTGGGGGTCCCATCGGAGTCCCGACCGATCCGGCCTCCGGCGGGGTCGGGGGTGCTACGGTCGATGCCGGCGGCCCCGAGCATGGCGGTGTTGACCACCGCGGCATGACCGCTCGCGTGGTAGAGAACGAGCGGGCGATCGGCCACCGCCTCATCGAGCTCGGTGCGCGTCGGCGGCTCGGCACGTCCGAGACGGTCGGCGCTCCACCCGTAGCCGATCAGCGCACCGGAAGGATGGTCGACGGCCCATCGACGGATCGACTCGACGAGTTCCCGAACCGAGTGCGGGCCGCTCACATCGAGCGCTTCGCGCGCGAGGGTCATCTCACCGAGGTGGAGGTGAGCGTCGATCAGCCCCGGAACGATGAGGTGGCCCGAGAGATCAACGGACTCCGTCCCGGTCGGGGCGGCGCGGCGCACTTCCTTCGAGCTCCCGACCGCGACGACCCGGCCGTCGTCGATGAGCAACGCCTCCGCGTATCGCGTACCGGTGTAGACGCGGCCGTTATGCCAGAGGCGGGCGGTCTCCATGGACCCCGCGCGGGAGGCCGGGCGATTTGAAAGGGTTGGCCCGGGAGATTGCCTTCCCGTGGATCAGACGTCCATGTACCGGTAGAACTCGTACGGATGGGGCCGGAGATTCAGCTCGAGTTGCTCCTCCCGCTTCATCTCGATGTAGGTGTCGAGGAGCGAATCCGGGAACGCCGGTTTCAGGAACGCACGGTCGGATTGCAGGCAGTCGAGCGCCTCTCCGAGCGAACCCGGCAGCTCTCGGATCTTGAGCTCCCGGCGCTTCGCGGGCGTGAGCTTGTAGATGTTCTCGTCCACCGGCGCGGGCGGCTCGATCTTCCGGCGGATTCCGTCGAGGCCGGCGAGGGCGAGCGCGGCCTCGGTGAGATAGATATTCGCCGAGGAGTCCGGGGTCCGGTACTCGACCCGCTTCGCCGCCGGACGCCCCCGGTGGTAGAACGGGATGCGGACGTTCGCCGATCGATTCGCCTTGCTCCACGCGATGAAGACCGGCGCCTCGTACCCCGGCACGAGCCTCCGGTAGGAGTTCGTGATCGGGTTCGTGATCCCGCAGAGCGCGCGGGCGTGTTCGAGCAGCCCGCCGATGTAGTACCGACACGCCTGGCTCACCTCGGCGTACTCGTCGGCCTCGTCGTAGAACCGGTTCTCGCCCTTCGACCAGAGCGACTGGTTGGTGTGCATCCCGATGCCGTTGTCGCCGTAGAGCGGCTTCGGCATCAGGCAGGCGATCTTCTCGTGGCGCGCGGCGACGTTCCGGATCACGTAGCGCAGATCCTGGACGTGGTCGGCCATCGGGACGAGTTCGTCGAACCTCAGGTTGATCTCGGACTGGCTCGCGGTCGCTACCTCGTGGTGGTGGGCGTCCAGGACGAGGTGGAAGTCGTCAGCGAGGATGTTACACATCTCGTCGCGCAACCCGACAAGCGAGTCGTGCGGTGGTGTCCGGTGGTACCCTTCCTTGAAGCGGATCGTCCCGGTGACTCCGCCGTTGTGCCACGGTGCTTCCGAGTGGTTGAGGAGGTAGCCCGCGCCGGCCCAAGCGTCCCGGACCCCCTGGACCGACGGGAGGAGAGAGATCGAGTCGAAGACGAAGAACTCCACCTCGGGCCCCCAGTAAGAGCGATCGAAGCCGGCATCGGCGAGGACCTTCTCGGTCTTCCGGGCGACCCCGCGGGGATCGTGGTCGTACGGCTCCGTATGGCCCCCGATTCGAACGTCGCAGATGAACCGCGCCGTGCCGCCCGACTCCGGATTCCACGGGATCCGCGCGAGGGTCCGGACGTCG
This sequence comes from Thermoplasmata archaeon, assembly GCA_030038895.1. Lineage (GTDB taxonomy): Archaea > Thermoplasmatota > Thermoplasmata > Lutacidiplasmatales > UBA184 > Lutacidiplasma. The sequence goes on along the minus strand of JASHQX010000089.1, from coordinate 6,230 downwards.
GGAACGAGCAGCATGTCCGACTCGAAGATCTCCCGGAACCCGCGGACGGACGAGCCGTCGAGCTTCGGGACCCCTCCGTTGAACATCTCCGCCTCGAGACCCGAGAACGGAATGGTGACGAAGTTGTACCCCCCGAACACGTCGGTGTAGAACAGCTGGACCCAGCGGACCTTCTCGCTCCTCAGCTGGTCCAATACGGCGCTCACTTCGTCAGCAGACTTGACCGGCTTCTTGCTCGGCACCCCAGTACCCCCACCGGCCCCGAGCAATCCCTCGTACTTCAACTCTTTTCCGATTTTTCTGGATGAGCATCCAGTTGAACAATAGCTAGGTTTATTTCTGACCTGTGATTTGATGTAGCATGCGGCGAACGTCCACTTTGGACGAGATCGATCGCTCGATCCTCGAGGAGCTCAATACCGACGCCCGGCACAGCCACCGCGAGATCGCTCACCGGCTGAAGATCTCCCCGACCACCGTCAGCGCACGAGTTGCGCGAATGGAGGCCCAGGGGGTCATCCGGGGATACATCCCGGTCCTCGACGACGAGATGCTCGGCTGGGACCTTTGGGCGGCGATCGGAATCCGGATCTCGAAGGGCCGCCTCCGTGAGGCGGAGGAGCGATTGTCGCATGATGCGCGGGCGTACGCGATTTACGACGTCACGGGCGACAACGACGCGCTCCTCATCGGACGGTTCCGCGACCGGCGCGACCTCGACCGGTTCGTCAAGCACGTCCTCCAGGACCCGAACATCGAGCGGACGAACACCCAGGTCGTTCTCAACCGCGTGAAAGAGGAGCGGCGGGTGCCGGTCTCCCGTCGGTCCACCGAATCTGCGGACGCCCGGTAGTTGAGGAAGAGTCCTTCCGAACCGGAAACACCTATTACGGTGCGGCGCTCGATACTCTCGGGGGATCTCAATGGACTGGGGGTTCCAGAACCGGCTCCACCGGATGTTCTCTCCCGTGAGCTCGAACACCGTGATGCTGGCGGTCGACCACGGCTACTTCATGGGCCCGACCCACCGGCTCGAGGATGCGCGAGCGACGATCGCCCCGCTCGTCCCACACGCCGACGCGCTCGCGCTGACCCGCGGGATCTTGCGTCGATGCGTCGACGCTTCTGTGACGACCCCGATCGTCCTCCGGGTCTCGGGCGGGACGACGATCCTCCAGGACGACCTCTCCCACGAGGCGATTACCACCTCGATGCGCGAGGCGGTGCGCTTGAACGTCAGCGCGGTCGCGTTGAGCGTCTTTGTCGGAGCGCCGCACGAGCACGACTCGCTCACCCATCTCTCCCAGCTCGTCGACGAGGGGGAGGAGATCGGGATGCCGGTGGTGTCGATCACCGCGGTGGGGAAGGAGCTCGAGAAGCGCGACGCGCGCTACCTCGCGCTCGCCTGCCGCGTCTCCGCTGAGCTCGGCGCGCACATCGTCAAGACCTACTACTGCGAGGGGTTCGACAAAGTGGTCGATGGCTGCCCGGTGCCGCTCGTCGTGGCCGGGGGCCCCAAGCTCGACACCGACCGCGCCGCGCTGGAACTCGCCCGTAACGCCATCGACCAGGGAGCCCACGGGATCGACATGGGCCGCAACATCTGGCAGTCCGACCACCCGGTGGCGATGCTGAAGGCGCTGCGGTCGATTGTCCACGAGAAGGCGACGGTTCGCGAGGCGCTCGACGTCCTCGCGACAGAGAAGGCTCACCCCTCCGCACGGGTACCGGCCGCCACGGCGTGAGTCCCCCGACCGGCCCCAAGCATCTTATCCGCGACCCCGCTCGACCCCGCCGCGCGGGGATTGCCAAGCTTGGCCAAAGGCGCCAGATTCAGGGTCTGGTCCCGTAGGGGTTCGTGGGTTCAAATCCCTCTCCCCGCATTTCCAATATTCGAACCGCCCGGCGGTTCGAATCCGTTCCCCTCACCCGGAGTGAGGGGACCGCCCCTCACCCACTTGGACTCACGACCTTCGAGCGACGGTCCCACCCCGAGCGGGTTTCGAGCTCTCGGGAAGTATATATTAGATCTATTGACCTAATATGTGGTACCATGGCGACCGGAGCGCATCGGGCCACTTCTATCACGCTTCCGTACCATGTACGAGAGCGTTTACGTGACTACCAGGTCGGCGGTAAGAGCGCTGCCGAGGCAATCGAGAATCTCATGGACGAAATTCCCCCGGACTATTTTCGGCGCGACGTGCAGCGTGCGCTCTTGCTTCCGCGTGAATCCCTGGAGAGTTTCCGTCGGAAGCATCGCCTCTCGCGGCCCACCTAAATGTTCACACTGCGGTTTGCCGACCCCACCGCAGGACAGAGCTTCGATCGTCTCCCTCGTCGCGTTCAACTGCGGTTCAACAAAGCCTTCGAACTCGTGGTCCGAAATCCGCGATCTCGCTCTGCCGATTTGGATGTCCACCAGCTTTCCGGCTACCAGAACGTATGGACCCTCCGAATACCGCCGTGGCGAGGGGTCTACGCCATCGACGGTGACGAGGTCGTCTTCATTGTCTTTGGACATCGAAGCAATGTCTATCCCCTGCTGCACAACCTTCTGCCTCCTGAGGGCCGTTACGTCGCAGGGTCATCGAGGCCGCGGTTGAGTACTCTTCAAAACCACAGCCCATAGGTTACGTGGCAAGACGACGACACCCCAAGACGGCACTCTCTGCCGAGAACGAAAACCTCCCTCCCGCCCGGAGGAAGAATCGCGACGGGACCCCCTGACGGAATCGAATTACTGAGTTGGGTCAGGGCTGGCGACCGGAAGTACGGGACGTGTGGGCCCAGAGGAAGGCCGGGGCGACCGTTTCACTACCTCCTGGGATGACTACATCCCGTGGGACGGCGCGTGTCACGGGCCATGAAGCCACATGTGACTGTCCTGACCCTGGGGGTAGACGACCTAGAACGCGCTCTTCGATTCTACCGAGAGGGACTCGGTCTAGAATCTGAGGGAATCGTCGGCACCGAATTCGAGCACGGAGCGGTCGTCTTCTTCCTTCTGAAAGGGCATCTCATGCTTGCGCTCTACCCGCGTAAGGAGGTCGCTTGGGACGCCCAGGTCCCTCAGGGGCCGAAGAGCTCGACGGAGTTTACTATCGGCCACAACGTCAACAACAAGGAGGAAGTAAACGAGGTGATGGCTCAGGCTCGGCGGGCCGGGGCTCAAGTCGTGAAACCAGCCGGACCGACGTTCTGGGGCGGCTACGCGGGGTATTTTCAAGATCCTGATGGACACCTTTGGGAAATCGCCTGGAATCCTCAGCTCCGGGTCGAGGACGCCCCCTAAGTCAGCAATTTCGTCTCACGCGTGTGGATCGTTCGGGGTCACCTGGTGTCACCCGGAGACTCGTCGCAATCGCGCTTCCAGAAATCCGGCTCACAGCAACGCCGAGTGTACGCTTCGATCGAGTCTCTCACTGCGGGCGGACCAGGATGGTTCGGCTTCCAAAGATCCAGGCAACGCTCGGAGTCGAATATGGCGGATCCGGCGCAGCAGATTTCCCGATGACCATCCGACCGGGTCATCTCCTGTGCGTTCACGATCGCTCCGTCCGGGACGACCGAGCTAACGGTGCCCGAGCGAGTCGAAACCTGGATCGACCGACCACAGACCGGACATCGAGTCTGACCGATGGCCGGGGGTCCGCCAGCGTTGAGGAGGAGATCCACCGCACAGCAGAGAAAGTAGCTCCGTCCGCTTCTGTGAAGAACATGATCGGTGCGCTTGGATGATAGCCCGATGACCCCGTGCTCGTCGGCCATGCTTCAGTAACACAACCGCCTTAGACACTCGTCCCGGGCCGAGGAGGGCAGCCCGGGCAGCATGGCAGGTCCACCGAGCAACAAGCACAGCAAGCACAACAGGACAAGCAATTGCAACATGAGCAGGCGGGACCGCTCGACGTCATGCTGAGTACGATGCACAACGGATAGAAAGGGCCAGCGACCCACTAACCGAACGAGCGGGCGAAGTGTCATACTCACCGAGCTCGGAGGGTGAAAGGCCACCCCGAGTCCGGGGGCGAAAGGAACGCATTCTTGCGGGTGGCCCTCGAGTCCAGTCCCAGGACTTTGCGCACACCCCGAGGGTCCGGATTCCGGCCTGTTGCTGGCCCGCAGCGAAGCCTAGGATATTTGAACCGTCGGGCGGTTCGAGTCCCTCTCCCCGCACTACCTCCGGGGGTGCGGATCCCACAGAAACGGCCCTCGCGCGCTCCAAAATCCGGCCTACAGATACACGGTCAGAACCCGCTCTATGCCCTCACGTTCGGAGGACGGAAGCCCGGCCAGTCGCCGCCGGAGCTCGGCCGCCATGAGCCGAAAGCCCTCGAGGTCCCAGGTCGGGTCCCGACTCCACGCGAGAAGATCGTTCGCGTTGAGAGTTGGGATCGGGACTCCGAGCCTGCGGAAGGGTTGACTTGGTCTTGGCGTTTCAAGCGCCGGTAGTGACGTCGGTACGTTTTCGTCCTCTTCCGGCAGGTCGTCGCACATGTCGAGGAACGACCGGTAAGCGAGTCTTCCCGCTCGGAGAGCTCCTCGGTGTACGCCTCTGCGTTACGCTCGAGCTCCCGCCATTCCGGAGAGCCAACGGAGGGCCCATTCGCCGGGTCGCGGAGCCGACCCCCGAGTCCCGGCGGTCGCGGGAACTTCACCCGGGTGAAAGTAAATCGTGGAAAGGGTTAGCCACGGTCCCTCCCGCTCTCACGCGAGGGGTATATCGCTGTCCGATCCGTTCGCGCGTGGAAGGGAGCCGATGAACTTCCTTCACTCTTGCGTCGCTCCTAGCTCGAGAGCACCTCGTACGCAAACGGCACCGTCCATTGGAGATCTGTATCGAGACCGTTAATCTCGTACGCGCCGCTCAGCGGGGTCGCGAGCTCGACTCCGGTCTTCGCATTCAGGATGCCGGCGTTGCCGCCGCAGATGGCGTCATCGCCCACGTAGAGCACCTTGCCGTGGAACGAGATCGCTTCGAGTGAGTTACCCTCAGTGTACAACACGTGCATCTTCGCCGTCGTTCCCTCCCAGATGTTGCCCGTGCAGCTGTTGTCCGTGACATACAACTTGGTTCCCTTCTGGGTAATGCCCAAGGGTGTGTATCCGGCAAAGGCGGAGCTGGCCGGATCGTTCGCACACGAGGACGCGTAGGCGGAGCACGTGACCAGTTCGATATTCACGACGTCGACATAGGTGAACACAAGGTTCGACTTGACGACGACCCCATCGGGGTTGCAGTAACCATTGGGCTCGCTCGCACAGAAACTCGATGGGAAAGTGAACCCCGCGGACCCACCCAGGCAACCGGAAGCGCTCGCGTCGAAGCAGTACCAGCCACCCTGCACATCGAATGAGAGCAGGATCAGGTCGAGCTGACCCGAGACGACTACGCCGGCCATTCCGTAGTAGCCATCGTTCGAGTAGCCCGAGGGCGGCGTCGCGACCAAAACGTCCACCCCATTCCCGCAGAGCGTGATGTCTCCCGTGTACCAGTCCTCGACGTACGCGTAGCCCTTAGAATAGGTCCAGTCACTGGACGCGTCGATGCTCAGGTCCGAGCAGAGCGTCTTAGTGCTCTTGGCTGCAATGCCCTGGACGGGGAACGCGCCCCGCTCGAACTGCGCGCTGATACGGCTCAACTCGGGCGACGGACTCGCATGGCTCGTCGTCGCCGCCGGTGCAGCCACCGCACCCTGCGCCGCCCCCAAAACAAAAGAGAGGGCCAATATTGCCGCCGATATTCCTACTATCGCCTTCCTAGCTCTCATTCCACCACCTCGATTCCTACCCGTGGCGCGCGACCCCCCGCGCGCCGCGTGACGCACCGTAGTTTGGCTATCTATCTCTTTGCGTGAACCCACGTTTCGGATTGTCTGAGTTGATAGTTTTTCCGAACAAATCCTAGCTTTCGAAGTCTGTGGTCTCGGTTCGACGATTCGTTTCGCCCTGCGAGCGCGTCGATCTGACCGAACGCCGAGGACGGCGCGGACCCGACGGCATTTTGTGCGCCGTCGGGGCCCCGAAATCGTAGAGGTTTGTTGACTCGGCCGGGATCGCGCCCGACCGTTCAAGGATCCCCGTCGTCAGCCTGCGGGCGTGCCCGGCGACCTCTTTGAGCGGGCAGACATAGGGCGTAGAACAATGGCCTCCGACGCGTGGGACCTGCCCGTCGACACCGTCACCCGGCCCGACCAGATCGATTTCCCCGTGATCTGCTCGTCGGA
>JASHQX010000088.1 GCA_030038895.1 Thermoplasmata archaeon | reverse complement strand
GTCACGGTGAGCTACTTCGAGTGGGCCCAGGACATCCAGGGATACTTCTGGTCGCTCGCCGAGGTGAACCAGCGCCTCGAGCAGGTGATGGTCCGGTCGTACAACGAGGTCCACAAGGTCGCGATGGACCGCAAGGTCCACCACCGGACCGCCGCGTACGTCCTCGCGATCCAGCGGGTCGCGGACGCGATGCGGATCCGCGGACTCTACCCGTAGCTAGGGTCAAGTAAGGACTCGAGGTCGGTCGTCCCCGGATGGCCGACCTCCCCCGATGCCGTCGGGCGACCTGGGAGGACGTCGACCGCTGGGCGGACCGCGTCGCGGAGCGCGTCCGCGCGGCGAACGCGGTCCCCGAGACGATCGTCGGCCTCACCCGGGGCGGGTGGGTGCCGGGCCGACTCCTTTGCGATCGTCTTGGCGTTCATCGTCTCGTATCGTTGCGCGCACAGCACTGGGGCGTGACGGCAACACCGAGCGGCCGAGCGGAGCTCACCGAGGGCGTCAGCGGACCGGTCGCGGGCCGGAAGGTGCTCGTTGTGGACGACATCACCGACACCGGGGAGAGCCTCGAGCTCGCCGCGGAGCATGTGCGAGAGGGAAAACCGGACCGCCTCGAGAGCGCCACTTTCCTCCACATCACGCACTCGAAGTTCACCCCGACGTACTTCGCGGAAGAGATCCCGCGGGACGCCTGGGTCTGGGTCGTCTTCCCGTGGAACTACTGGGAGGACCTCAGAGCGCTTGTCGCCCGGGCGAGGGAGTTCGGAGCCGGGATCGACCGGGTCCGCGAGACGCTTCGCGTACGCTCGGGGCTCAACGTGAGCCGGGCGGATCTCGAGCGGGTGGCGCAAGAGGTCCCGCTCGACTGACCCCGCGCCCCCGCGACGTTCAGTTGGTGCCCGCCGGTTCGGGCACCGAACGCCGCGCGACCGCCTTGAAGTACTGCTGGAGGACCCCGGCCCCGATCCCGAGGCCGAAGCCGGTCGCGATGAGCCCCACGATGAACGGGATCTGGGTCGCCGGCGTGATCCCCTGCAAGTATCGGACGAGGAAGACGATCCCGTAGCTGACGAACCCGATCCCTACGATCGAGGGAGTCGCGACCACGAACGAAAGGGGGAACCGACCCCGGAGGAACCAGCGCCGGAGCGCCCGCCCCGATTCCCACACGATCGCGCCGGAGACCCACCAGACGAGGCCGGACTGCAGGAACACCAGGCTGCGATCGAGCAGCGTCGGGTAGGTGCTTATCACGAAGACATTGTACCCGTTGAGGAAGCCCACGCCGACGAGCGCGACCGAGAAAAGTCCGAACCCGAACGCGACCGACCCCTGGCGGAGGTCGGCCGATGCGGAACGTACCGAATCGATCAGCGCCTCGTCCACGTCGAACGTCCAGAGGATCAGGTAGACGCCGAGGACGATCGCGAGCCCGATGATCCCCCAGATCAGGATCCCTCCCGCCGCGGCGAGGCCGAGGATGAGCAGGACGAGCGCGAACGGGAGGACGGTTTTCGCTCGGAGCTTCGGGTCCTTCAGGGCCCGGACGAGCGTGTAGTACGTTGATTCGATGCTGGCGCTCTGGCGGATGTAGACCCGGCGCACCCCGTCGACCCGCAGCCGGGAGGCGAGGATGGGGAAGAGGAACTCGTCCTCCGCACCGTCGCTGACCAGGTACGCCGACGTGGCGTGGATTCGGGCGAGCACCTGGTCGAACTGGTCCGCGACCCTCCGATCGGAGGGCACCCCCACCTTCGGCGAGCCGGTGAGCACGCAGATCTCCCAATCCTCCCCGGCCCCTCGGAGCTCGTCGAGCAGGTTCACCGCGGCCAGGATGGCGTTCGTGTCGGAGTCCTCGGGGTCCGCGACCCCGAGACGCATCGCCGCGTCCAGCGCCGCTTCGCGACCGACGACCGGTCCGGCGAGCCCCGTCTTACGGCCGAGGTCGTCGTCGCGGTCGATGCAGACGACGAGCCGCATGGCCCGTGAGATATGGCCCGCGCTTGGCTTAACGGCTTGTCTTGGAAGGGCAGCCTCGTTTCCTGGCGCGGCACCACGACCATCGGTGGCGGCGCTCCGGTCAGCATTGTTATACCTCCGCCGCACCCCTTCGGTCGCCCAAATGGTGGATCTTCCCGACCGTCAGAGCGCGTTCATCGACTGGTACCTCGCGGTCGTCGAAGCCGCCGAGCTGACAGACAAGCGCTACGGGGTCAAGGGGCTCAATGTCTGGACGCCGTACGGGTTCCTCGCCCGCCGCAACCTCGACGCGGTGATGGTGCGCGAGATCGAGGCGACCGGCTCGAAGCCGGTCGAGTTCCCGACCCTCATCCCGGCGAATGAGTTCGCGAAAGAAAAGGAGCACATCAAGGGGTTCGACGCCGAGGTCTACTGGGTGACGAAGGGCGGGGTCTCGGACCTCGACGTCCCGCTCGTCCTCCGCCCGACCAGCGAGACCGCGATCTATCCGGTCTTCGCGATCTGGGTGCGCTCCCACAAGGACCTGCCGCTCAATGTCTACCAGATCGTGAACGTCTTCCGATACGAGACGAAGACGACACGGCCATTCCTGCGCATCCGAGAGATCCACTTCTTCGAGGAGCACACCTGCCAGGCGACCGAGGACGATGCGACCGCCCGGGTCCGATCGAACCTCGAGGCGTTCCGGCGGATGGCCGAGGCGTTCGTCCTGCCGTACGTCGCGACCCGCCGTCCCGATTGGGACAAGTTCCCGGGAGCGTTCTACTCGATCGCGTTCGACACTCCGATCGGCGGGGCGCGCACGCTCCAGATCGGGAGCGTTCACCACTACCGAGAGAACTTCGCAGGGCCGTACGGGATACAGTACGAGGCCCCCGACGGCAGCCAGCGCCTCGTCCACCAGACCACGTTCGGGCTGTCGGAGCGGCTTCTCGGCGCAATCATCGCGGTCCACGGCGACTCCAAGGGCGTCGTCTTTCCAAGCTCCATCGCGCCGTACGAGGTGGTGATTGTCCCGATCCCGCACGCCGAGGCCGGACCGGCAATCCTACGCGCGGCCGAAGAGGTCGACGAGGCGCTGCGACGCGCGGGCCGGCGGGTCCACCTCGACGCGCGCGAGGACCGGCCCGGAGCCAAGTACTATTACTGGGAACTTAGGGGAGTTCCCCTTCGCCTCGAGATCGGACGACGGGAGTCGGAGAGCCGAACTGCGACCGCGGTCGATCGGCTCGGCCACAGGGGGCGGGTCTCGTTCGACACCGCGGGGGCCGACGTCACTGAGCGGCTGCGCGAGTTCGACCGGGCGCTCGCTGAGCGCGCCATGGCCGGGTTCCGGGACGCCTTCTCGGTGGCCCAGGCGCTCTCCGAGCTCGCCGGTTCCGATCACGTTCGCATCCTCTCCTGGTGCGGGCGGGAGGAGTGCGGCCACCAGGTGGAGAACGCCATCGCCGGCGCCCTCCTTGGGGTCCCGGAGGACGGTCTTCCTTGGGAGGCGGGTGCTCCGGGCCCATGCGTTGCTTGTGGAGAGACCCAAGGGGTCCGCTGGGCGCTCGCGGGGCGGCCAATCTGATCGGCTACTGGGCCGCGGGCGCCGGCGGATTCGGAAGCATGAGCCACATCCCCGCGAGACCGAACAGAAGAAGTGTGATGACCACGGCGTAGACCCCGTTGTCTATCCAGACGCCGAAGGAGACCCCCCACCAGACGTAGAAAGTGACCGCGAGGACGACCAGTGCCGCGAACCCCCAGAACGAGACCTGCCTCGGGAGCGACATATCGGAGATCCGGACCGGAGCCGGGGTCGACTCGGTGGACGCCTCGGGGGCCATCGCGGCCCGCCGACCTGGGGCGCGTTAGATAACCCTTGCGGGAAGGAGCCGGCGCCCGGAGCGGACGGCCGCGGGGTAGGTTCCTTCGGGCAAGAACTGTTTAACCTCCCCGCGACCATCGTTTTCCCCTGATGGCCGAGCGCGCGGAGGCTCCGCGCCCGGACGACCGGGGGAATGCGTCGTCGCTCATCGAGCTTACCCCCGATCAACAGCGGATCCTCGCGTACGCGAGCGCGATCGGACCGGAGTTCGACTTCGCGCTCCTCGTCGCGGCGATGGGTGTCCCCGAGGAGCCGCTCGCGGAAGCGGTGGAGAGGCTCGTCCACCTCGGGCTCCTCCATGAGCGACCGGGCGGAGAGCGGTTCGCGTTCGTCGAGGAGCAGATCCGGGCTCGGATGTACCGCTCGCTCACCGAGAGCCGGCTGAGGGTCCTTCACCGGAAGATCGCCGAGGTGCTCGAACGGATGTATCCGGAACCGCCCCCCTCGGTGGTCGAGGAACTCGGCCGCCACTTCTTCCTCGGCAAGGTCCCCGAGAAATCGTACCGGTACAATCGGCGCGCGGCGGAGGCGGCCCGGAGCTCGGACGAGCCCGAGGTCGCCGCGCACCACTTCGAACGCGTCCTACTCGACCTCACTTCCGTTCCGGGTGACCACCGGCGGGAAATGGCCGAGGTTGCCGAGGCATTGGGGGACCTGTACTTCTCGACCGGGAAGTTCGCGGCCGCCGACCGGGCCTACGGCCAGGCGCTCGAGCAGCTGGGGACCGAGGAACCGCGCATCCGGGCCCACCTCCTCCTCTCCCGGGCCGAGGTCGCGCGGGAGAACCTCGACGAGGCGAGCGCCGCACGCGGCGCCCTCGCGGCTCAGGAACTCTTCGAGAAGGCCCACGACCGCGTCGGCGTGGCCCAGACGTACCGGCTTCTCGGCCGACTCGACTTCCAGCGGGGGGCCTACCGCGACGCCCTAGATGAGAGCATGCGCGCGCTGGAGGAGCTTGGGCCGGTGCGCGACCTTCGGTTCCTCGGCCGCCTCTCCATCGACATCGGGAACTCGTTCGCGCTCCTCGGACCCGAGGTCCGGCCCGTCGCGATCGAGTGGTACGAGCGGGCCATCGAGCGGCTGCGCGAGGCCACAGATTGGGTCGAGCTCGCGCGCGCCTACCACAACCTCGGGGTCGCCATCGGCGAAGATCGGCCGCAGGAGGGCCTCGAGCACCTCGATCGGGCGCGCGACGCCGGGGAGCGGGCCCATGACCCGCGGTCGGTCGGCCGCGCCCTCCTTTCCGGTGTCGAAATGCGGCTCGCGCTTGGGCAATTTGAGGAGGCCCAACGGGACAACGAGCAGGCCGGTCGGCTGCTCGATCGGCTGGGGGATTCGCTCGGGATGACGCTGGTCACACTGAACCGGGGCCAGATCGCCGAACGCCAGGGGCAATGGGACGACGCGGAGGAGGCGTACTCACAGGCCATCGATGCGTGCCGGAAGTTCAACCTCCCTGCGGACGAGGCGGAAGCGCAGTTCTACCTGGCCCGCCTCCGGTATAAGACCCGCAATCTCGACGCGGCCCGGCAGGCGTTGGGGGAGGCGACACGGCTCGGGCTGCCCCAGGCCCGGCCGCAGCTCGCCCAACAGTTCGACGACCTTCGCCGTCAGCTCGAAGAGGAACCGGGACCGTCCGAAGCTTCGTCGGCAGACGCCGTCGGCGCGGCAAACCCGCCACCGGACGAAAGAGGATTATAAGGCCGCCCCGAAATGTTGAATCAGATGGTCGGTACCCGGGGGTCCGAAAAGGTGGCATCCTCGCCGCTCTTCGGACGCGAGGAGATCCTCGAAGAGGTCGACCGGCTCCTTGATCGGGCCCAGCAGGGGGTCGGCCAGGGGCTCTTGCTGCAGGGAACCGCTGGCACGGGCAAGACCCACCTCCTGCAGGCGGTCCGCGAGCGTGCCGCCGGTCGCGGGAGCCGGGTCCTCTTCGGCCGGGCGCTCCCCGAAGAGCTCCCCGCTCCTTTCTCGCTCGTCCACGACCTGCTCGGCTCGTCGGAGGACGAGGAGATCGGCGTCCGTCCCGAGGCGGGGAGCTCGCCCGCGCTTCCGATATTCCTCGCGCCGCTCGGTGACCGGGGCGCCGACGCCCAGCGGGCCCACCCGTCGGATCAGCGGACGACTTCCGCTCAGGACGACCTCGATCGAATTCTCGCTCCGTTTGGCCGGAGCGCGATCGAGGGCCTCGAGGCGGGGCGCGAGATCCTCCAGGGACGGATCGTGGACTACTTCCGCTCGCTCGCCCACGATCCCACGCTGCTCATCGCGATCGACGACCTGCAGCTCGCCGACCCGTCCTCGCTCGAGTTCCTAGGTCGGTTCGCCCACCAGCTCCCGAACCTTCCCGCGGTCGTCGTGGCGACGCTCGACATGGTCGCTGAGGCACCGGAGCGGGTGCGGCCGGCCCTGGACTCCCTCGCTCGTTCCCCGGCGTTCCGGTCGATGTCCATCCGGTCCCTTTCCGTCCCAGAGGCGACCGAGTTCATTCGCTGGGTCCTCGGGGGCCGGGCCCCGGACCCGCAGGACGTGCTCCGCTGGCACGCCCAGACGGAAGGGAACCCGTTATTCCTCGAGCAGCTCGTGCGGGCGGCCGCCGGCTTGGGACCGGCGGCGCGCGAGACTCCGGTGCGGGGCCGCAACGTCACGGAGATCCTGCTCACTCGCGCCCGCACGCTCGGCGAGAACGATCGCCGCCTCCTCACCCATGCAGCCGTGCTCGGAAAGGAGTTCGCGTTCTCCGACCTTGCCGCGGTCGCGGGGCTCGAGGAGGAACGAGCCACCGAGAACCTCGACCACCTCGTCCACAGCGGGCTCCTCCGGGAGAAGGGTCGCGAGGTGTACGAGTTCGTCTCCGAGGCGGTCCGGGCCGGGGTCTACGCCGACCTCACCGAGACGCGTCGGCGCATCCTGCACCGGAAGGCCGGCGAGGCGCTCGAGCGCGGGGGTCCAGGGCGCGAGTCGGAGCTCGCGCGGCAGTTCTACCTCGGCCGTGACAACGATCGCGCGGTCAAGTACAACGTCGCCGCCGCGGAGAGCGCGATCCGGGCGTTCGCCTTCGAGACCGCGGTCGCCCACCTCGCGCGGGCCCTCGAGTCGGAGCGACGCCGCCCCGAACGCGACATCGGGATGGAACTACGGCTTCTGACCGACGAGGGGAGGCTCTTGAGCGAAATGGGCAACTACCTCCCAGCGGAGGAGGTCCTCGAGGAGGCGGTCCGTCTCGCGCGCCGCCACCCCGACCGGGGCATGGAGCTCGGGCGAGCGCTCCTCGGTCTCGCCGACACCCGGGCGAACCGGGGCGAGTACCCCAGCGCGGAGAGCCTCGCGACGGAGGCGTCCTCCCTGCTCACGCGCCTCGGGACCCGGCGCGACCTCATGGCCGCGCACCGAGTGCTCGGCGTCGCCTACTGGCGGCGTGGCGAGCACGCGAAGGCCGAAGTGCACCAGCGCGCCGCGCTCGAGATCGCCGAGCACGAGGGGACCCCCACGGAGCTGGGGCACGCGCTCGTTGACGTCGCGATCTCGATGTCCCCCCGGGGCCTGTCCCGGCTGGAGCCGGCGCTCGAGCTCCTCACACGGGCCGCGGACCTTTTCACGAAGGCAGAGGACTATAGCGCCCGCGCGCGCGTCCTCATGGACCGTGCCGTCCTCGAGCACGAAGCCGGCCGGATCGACGAGTCCCTCAAGGACATCGCGCTCGCGATCGAGGCCGCGGAGCGTTCCCGCTCCCCGATCTGGATCGGGTACTGCTACCTCAACCTTGGCCAGTGGGAGGCCGCGCGGAACCGACCCGACCGCGCCCGCCCGGCCCTCGCCCGCGCCGTCCAGGCGCTCGGCACGAGCGGGGACCGGCTCGGGGACCAGCAGCTCGAGCTCACCCGGGGGATGATCGCCCAAGCGGAGGGATCGCTCGACGCAGCCGAGGCGAGCTACCAGGAGGCGCTGAGCAAGGCCCGCGCCCACCACCTCGTGGGGGACGCGCTGGAGGCGCTCGTCCGGCTCGCCGTGCTCTCCCACGATCGCGGCGACGACGCGGAGGCGGCCGAGCGAATCCGGGAGGTCTATGCGAACGGCCTGCTCGACCACCGCCCGGACCTCGCGGACGTGATCTTCGCCCTCGAGCGAACCCTCGCCTCCACGACCCCCCCGTCCCGTTAAGGACGTACGGTGGGTGGGCCGTCGTGGACCGCACGCGGACCGCTCCGGACGGTTCCCCGTACCCGGATCGCTCGCTTCCGACGTTCGAGCGGGATGTTCGGGCGATGTTCACTCACATCGTCCAGCGGTACGAGTGGTTCGACCACGTCGCCTCGCTCGGGAACGACTACCTCTGGCGGCCGCGGGCGCTCTGGGACCTCGATCGCTTTCGGTCGATGCGCCCGGTTCGATCCGCCCTCGACCTCGGCTGCGGAACCGGGGAGCTCGCGCGCCTCGTCGCCCGTCACTACCCCGAGGTTCGGGTCGTCGCGGTCGACTTCACTCCTGCGATGGTCGCTCGGGCGCGCGAGCTGAGCGAACGGCGAGAGAGCGGGGAACGGGTACGAACGGAGTTCGCCCGAGCCACGGCGTTGCGCCTCCCGTTCGGGGACGGGTCGTTCGACCTCGTTACGAACGCCTTCCTCGCCCGCAACCTGGCCGACCTTCCGGGCGCGCTCGGCGAGATGCGGCGGGTCCTCCGGCCGGGTGGGGTGCTGCTCACGCTCGAGATCACCGAGCCGGTCTCGCCGGCGTTCGCGCGGCTGTTCCACGCCTACTTCGACCGGGTAGTACCATGGCTGGGCGCCGCGGTCCACAGCGCTGGGCCGTATCGGTACCTTCCGGAATCCCTCCGGACCCTTCCCTCCCGATCGGAATTTCTCCAAGACCTGACGGACGCGGGCTTCTCCCGCGTGACCGCCCTCCCTCAGTCGCTCGGTATCGTGACGACGTTCCTCGGCGAGGTATTCTCCTCCTCCGGGCAAAGTCGTTAAGCGCGGCCCGGCCCGTACTAGGGACATGTCGACCCCAGCCTCCGATGCCTTCCGTTTCGCCCACGCGCACCACGACGAGATCGCCTGGCTGAGCCAGAACACCAACCACCTCGTACCTCCCGGGCCGATCCGGGCCGCCCTCGACGAAGCGATCCGCCTGCGGCGGTACGAGGGCTACCCGCTCGCGACCGGTGATCCCGAGCTTCTCGACCTCATCGCCCAGGACTTCGCCTCGCTTGGCGAGCGGCCGTTCATCGCCGCGGGCGGAACCGAGGGACTGTACATGATCACCCGCGCTCTCCTCGCACCCGGAGAGGAGGTCATCGCCACGGATCCGAGCTATCTCATCATCCACCGCTTCATCGAGCTTACCGGGGCGCGGACCAAGAATCTCGACATCTACGCCCCACCGTTCCGCTTGACCGCCGATCGGATCCAAGAGGCGGTCGGGCCGCGCACCAAGATGATCCTGCTGATCGATCCGTTGAACCCACTCGGCTCGGGTTACCCGAAGGACGAGGTCCGAGCGATCGCGGAGATCGCGCACGACCGCCATCTCTACCTGCTCAACGACGTGACGTACCGGGACTTCTCCGACGGTCATGCCCTCGCCGCGGAGTTCGCCCCCGAAGAGACGATCACGGTCTGGTCGGTGTCGAAGAACTGCGGCCTCGCCGGTCTGCGGATCGGCGGCTTCTTCGCCCGACCGGAGCTCTCCGGTACGATTGCCCGGTTCAACACCAACGACCTCGGGGTCAACATCCTCGCCCAGGTCGCGGCCCGGGCGGCCCTCCGCACGAAGTCGACGTGGATCGCGGATGTCGTCCGGCAGACCCGGGCGAACGGCGAGCGGATCCGCAAGGTGGTCGCGAGCGTGCCCGGAACGTCGCTCCCCATCTACCCATCGCGCGCCAACATGACGGTGATCGACGTCGGCGAAACCGGGGTCACCCCAGATGCGATCCAGGACGAGATGCTCTACCAGCACAAGGTCTTCGTCCGGTCGGGCAACTACCTCTCGCCCACCCACGGCCAGCGGTTTGTCCGGCTTTCCTTCTCGAACCCGCCGGAGGACATCGAGCGGTTCGCCAAGGCGTTCCCGGCCACGATGAAGAAGCTGGGTGCGAAGGCCCCGGTCGCTCGCGCCGCCTAGACCACCCCCCTCCCGTCCCGGCCGCGCGGGTCCGACCCGAGCCGATACGCGAAACTACATCTTCCGCCCCCGGATACTTGCGCGCATGGCCCGGAACCCGCCGCGGCCGCCCTACGAACGATTCGCACAGCACTGGCTCTACGGCGCGGTCGTCTGGGCTGGCCCTGGCTCCATCGCCTATACGACCAACGTCACCGGCCAGTTCAACCTGTGGAGACTGTCGGTGGGGCCGAAGGGGCAGCGGGGATACGATCGGCCGCTCACGGTATTCCGCGACCGCGCGGTGCGGGCGGTCGTTCCGTCCCCGGACCATCGGACCCTGTTCTTCTCGGCCGACCAGGAGGGGGACGAGCAGTTCCAGATCTACCGGATCCCCGCCGAGGGAGGGGACCCGGAGCCCCTCACGTTCGATCGGCAGGTGCGCCACGAGCTCGCGTCGGGCTCCGTTCACCCGAACGGCCGGTATCTCCTCTACGCGAATAATGCGCGAACCCCCGAGGACATGGACGTGGTCCTCCACGACCTTGCCCGGGGGACGGTACGCCTGCCGATCGAGGGCGGTGCCCTGTGGGAATCTCCCACGTGGGACCCGTCGGGTCGAAAGTTCTTCGTCCGGCAGATCGGCAGCAACACCCGGGTCCGTTCGTTCGTTCATGACCTCGCTCGGCGGTCCACGACGGAGGTCCTGCCGCACGACACCGAGGAGGTCGTCGCAGCCCAGGCGTGGGCCCCGGACGGCCAGGGGCTCCTCGTCCTCTCCAACCTCGGCGGGGAATTCGCTCGACTCGAGCTGGTCGACCTCGCAAGGGGCCGGTCCCGCGTGCTCCTGGCGGGCCCCCACGAGGTCGAACGGGCGCTCGTCGCCCGCGGTCCAGGGACCGTCCTCGCCACGGCCAACGAGGACGGGTACACGCGATTCTTCGTAGGGCGGATCGGGCGACCCCTCCGCCGGATCGTAGGCCCCGGCGACGGCTGCACCATCCCGGGATTCGTCGGGCAGAACACCGCTATCGACCCTGCCGGGCGTCGCGCGGTCGTCATCTGGCACACGGGGGTCCGGCCGGCGGATCTCATCGCCCTTCCGCTGCCGACGGGCCGCGCCGCCGTCCTCACGGACAGCATGGTCGGTGGGATGCCCGGGGGCCCCGGGCCTCTGCCGCGACTCGTGGGGTACCGCTCGTTCGACGGGCGGGAGATCCCCGCGTTCTACTATGTACCCCGCCGGCGCACGAAGGGTCCGGCCCCGGCGGTGCTCAGCATCCACGGCGGCCCCGAGAGCCAGGAGCGCCCGATGTGGATGTACTCCGGGCTCTACGCCTACCTCACCAGCCGCGGGGTCCACGTCCTCGCGCCGAACATCCGGGGCTCGACCGGGTACGGCAAGACGTACCAGAAGCTCATCCACCACGACTGGGGCGGGAACGAGCTCAAGGATCTGCGATCCGCGGCCGAGTGGTTGCGACGTCGTCCAGGGATCGATCCAAAACGGCTCGGCGTCTTTGGGGGGAGCTTCGGCGGTTTCGCGGCCCTGTCGTGCCTCGCCCGGCTCCCCGAGTACTGGAAGGTGGGCGTCGACTTCTTCGGTCCGTCGAACCTCATCACGTTCGTCAAGACCGTCCCCCCCTTCTGGGCCCGCTTCATGGACGAGTGGGTCGGGAATCCGATGACCGAGGCGCGGTTCCTGCGCGACCGCTCGCCGATCTCGTACATCGACCAGGTGCGCGCGGATGTGCTCGTCGTCCAGGGTGCACGCGATCCCCGGGTCAACCAGGCTGAGTCCGACCAGATGGTCGAGGAGTTGCGTGCGCGAGGCCGCACGGTCGAATATCTCGTCTTCCCCGACGAGGGCCACGGCTTTACGAAGACCACAAACCTCCTGCGGGCGTTCGGCGCCGCGGCTCGGTTCCTTACCGAGCACCTGGTCGGTCCCGAGGCACCCGCGGTTCCCTAGGGCGTTCGCGAGGCCTCATCCCGCGGACAGCGCGACGTGCGCGTCGACCACGACGTGCGTCCGCCCCGGACCGAACGGTTTCACCTCGCGAGCTCGCAACGGCTCGCGCGCGACGGCGCCCGCGTCCGAGAGGGCCGATGCGACCCCTCGCACGGCCTCGTCGACCGCTCCCCGCGCATTCGCAACCGTGTGGACGTGCAGCCAGGCCCCCTCCGGCCGGATCGTAGCGAGTCCTCGGGGAATCCAGGGGATCGCGCTCGGCAGGTATCCGAGAAAGACCCGGTCCGCCTCCCCTTGCGGGAGGTCCACGGTCCGGTTGTCGCCCGCCACGACCTCGACCCGGTCCCCAACGCGGTTGAGCGCCACGTTCGTCCGTAGGTATCCGATCGCGACGGGGTTCTTCTCGACGGCGAGGACACGCGCGGCGCGCCCCGACCGCGCCGCCGGGATGGAAAAGTAGCCGATCCCGGCGAAGAGGTCGACCACCGTCTCCCCCGGTCGGACGAGCCGACCGGCGCGCACCCGCTCGACCCGGTTCCCGGCGGCGAACATGATCCGCGCCGCGTCGAACCGCCAGTGAATCCCGTGCTCGATCACCTCGGTCTCGGTCTCGGTCCCCGCGATCCGCTCTACGCGCGGAACGCGGAGCTCCCCCTCCACGGGACCCGAGACCGCGAGGACGGTCGCGACGCGGAGCTCCTCCTGCCAGGCCGCGCCGAGAAGGGGGAAGTACGGACGGAGGACGTCCGGAAGGCGGAGGAGGAGCACGCGGCCGAGCCGTTGATAGCCGGCCGGCATCCGGTCGGCGAGGATGGGCCCCGCAACCGACCGGAGGCGCTCGCGAACTCGCTCGGCCGGGGGTCGGCGCTCCCGACGCATCGTCGGAGGCGAACGCTCTAGGCGCTCGGTGTCTCGGGGCCCTTTTCGAGCACGACCTCGAGGAATTGCTTGAGGTGCGCCGTGAGGATCGGGTTGTCGGTGAAACCGCACGCTTCGAGCCCCGGGGCGGCGAGGAGCGCGTGCTCGCCGTCGGCGAGGACCTCGGTCGCGAGAAGGTTCTCGCGGGGAACGTACTCGACGCCCTCGGGGACCCGCTGGAGCGGGGCCGTCACGAACGTCACCTGGACGCCGCGC
Source organism: Thermoplasmata archaeon (assembly GCA_030038895.1). Classification (GTDB taxonomy): domain Archaea; phylum Thermoplasmatota; class Thermoplasmata; order Lutacidiplasmatales; family UBA184; genus Lutacidiplasma. Next base: position 5,365 of record JASHQX010000088.1, on the reverse strand, counting down.
TTCACGGCGTGCTGGATCTTCTTCCCCAGGTCGTCGCGGAGCTCGGAGACTTGGCGGGTGGTCAGGATGAACGTCCGGGTCGACTGGTCGAGGAGATCGCCGATCTTCGCGACGACCTTCTCGCGGCCCGAGAGGAGGTAGACGAGCTGCGGCTCGCCGTGCTCGGCGACGACGCGGTGCAACTGGGCGAGCTGCTCGAAGACGACCTGGATCGCCCCCTTCAGCTGCTCGGCGACGTCGAGCGGCGGGGTCGGACGGAAGAGGATGGGCTTCCCCCCGGTCGGCTTCGCATACCCCTTCTCGGCGAGCGACTCGAGGACCTTGTAGGCGCTCGTCCGCGGTATCCCGGCCGCCGTGGCGAGGGTCGCCGCGTCCCCGACCCCGCGCCCGACGAGCGCGATGTACGCGCGGGCCTCGTACTGAGTCAGTCCGACCTTCCCCAGGACCTCCGCGGCCTGACGGAACTCCTCGGAAGTCTGATTGCCGAGCGCGAGCGCGGTCTCCTCGATCGTTGCCATCGACCCTTCCTAAGTACGGTTGGCCGCCCGCCGAGAGGGTCCGTGCTCGCTCTTAACGACTGAGGTCGCCCCGACGACCCCTACGGGACCGGCCGGGTGAGCTTCAAGAGGGCCGCGTCGCCGAGGAGCGACTCGACCTCCTCGCGGCTGAGGAGCCCCCGTTCGACGAGGAGCTCCTTGACCGGTCGACCCGTGTGCTCGGCCTCGTGGAGGAGCTCGGCGACCTTGAGATACCCGAGTCGCGGCGTAAGGACGGTCGCGAGCGCTGCGGACTCAACGAGGTACTTCTCAACCCTCGACCGGTTCACCCCGATCCCGTCGACACAGGTACGGGCGAAGACCGGAAGGTAGTTCGCGAGAATCGACGATGAGAAGAGGACCTCGTACGCCGCGAGCGGCATCATGACGTTGATCTCGAGCTGGCCCGCCGACACGGCCAGCGCGGTCGCCACGTCCGACCCGACGACGTGGAAGCTGATCATGTCGAGGCATTCGGCCGCGGACGGGTTCACCTTCGCCGGCATGATCGATGAGCCGGGCTGGATCTCGGGGAGCCGGATCTCGTCGAACCCGGTCGCCGGACCGCTCGAAAGGAGACGCAGATCGTTCGCGATCCGGATCAGTTCGAGCGCGAGGGTCCGGAGCCAGGCGGAGGCGAGGCCGAGCGGCCAGCGGCTCTGCATCGTCTCGAACGGGTCTCGGCTGACCGTGAGCGGGAGGCCGGTGAGACGCGCGTACTCCTCGACCGCGCGGGCCCGGAAGCCGGGGACCGAGTTCACCCCGCTGCCCACCGCGCTCCCCCCGAGCGGGAGTTCCGCGAGTGCTCGCTCGACCGTCGGGAGCGCCTCGACTACGTGCTCGAGCGCGCTTGCGTAGGCATGGAACTCTTCGCCGAGGGTCACCGGCATCGCGTCCTTGAGATGGGTGCGCCCGGCCTTCGGGATCTCGGCGAACTCCGAGCCCTTCTTGCGGAGGCTCGCGACGAGGGTCGCGACAGCCTTCCCTAGGTCCCGGAACGCGAGGATCGTGGCGACCTGGGCGGCCGAGGGGTACGTGTCGTTGGTCGACTGGCCCCGGTTGACGTGGTCATTGGGGCTCATCTCCCGGTAGTCGCCGCGACTCTTCCCTTGGATCTCGAGCGCCCGGTTCGTGAGGACCTCGTTCACGTTCATGTGGAACGACGTGCCAGCCCCCGCCTGGAAGACGTCGACCACGAACTCCGAATCGAACCGGCCGTCGGCCATTTCCTCCGCCGCTTGGGCGAGCGCCCGGCCGCGCTCGGCGTCTAGGCCCCCCTTCTCGACGTTCGCTCGGACGCACGCGAGCTTGAGCAGTGCGTACGCCCGAATGAGGTAGGGGGAGGCCTTGAGGCCGCTCACTGGGAAGTTCTCGCGTGCGCGCAGCGACTGGATGCCCCAGTACGCGGTGTCCGGCACCTCGCGGGGCCCCAGCGAGTCTTGCTCCACTCGGGGAGGAGCCATGGTCCGCCGAGTCGGGGGCGTTTCAAAAGCTTTAGGTCGAGCTCGTTCCTTGGATATTCTCCCTCGAACGCAGGGGAGCCCTTACCGTGGTCGATCCCGCGCAGCTCACGTTCGACATCGTCGCGAACACCGTCTCTCTCCTCCTCCCCGCCGGACTCTGGGCCGTTCTCTTCCTTCTCGCGTGGGAACACACCCCCTTCGCCGAGAGCATCGGGTTCGGACGATGGGCGTTCTGGCTCCTCCTACCGGGATCGCTCTTCGCCTCCTTCGCCCTGTTTCCGATCGCGCCGGTTTCGTACGATTGGGTCGCGGTCAGCTTCGCCGGAGCGATCTTTCCGCTCCTCGTCGGCGCGCTCGCCTTCGGCCGCGCCGCGCCGCCCCGGCGACGCTCCCTCTCCCGGTTCCTCGCCTTCCTCGCAATCGAGAGCGCCCTTCTCCTCGTCCTCGTGCTACCGGTCTCCCAGCCGATCGTGGATGCCCTCGCGACCGGCGGGATCTCAACGAGCGCGGCGCAGATCCTGTTGGTCGCCCTGGCCACCATCGTCCTGAGCGCGGTCGCACTCGGGGTCTTCCTTCGAGGGACGGGCGGACCGGCGGAGGAGGGGGCTCACGACTCCTCTCGCGTCATCGGTTTCACGCTTGCCCTCACCGGGGCGGTCCTCGCGAGCACATTTGCGGCTTCGGTTGCCATCCCCGGTGTCGGGATCGTCGAACAGTTCCCCTGGTATCTCCTTCCCCCGATCGGCGCGGGCCTCCTGGCGGCCGCGCTTGCGGGTCGAATCTTCCCCGGACGCGAGGGGTTTGCCTTGCCGATCGCCTACTTCGGGTCGACCTTCGGGGTCCTGCTCGGCGCCGACCTCTTGCGGCAGCCGCCGCTCTACGGGACGGGACCCGCGGGCCTCTACACGATCGGGGGGGCGGGGGTACTCGATCTCGTCTACATTTCCGGTCTCCTCGCCTTTGCAGCCGCGTATGTCGGCCATCTCCTCGCCGGGCGGCGATACGAGCCCGTCCCTCCCGTGGCGCCCCTGGCTCTTCCGACACCGATTGGGCTCCTGGGGCAGTCGTTCCGCGCCGGTGTCCGCGGAAAGACCGCCGACTCCGTCACCGCCGCGGATCTCGCGAGCCGGGAGGCCGCGGCGCAAGCCCACCGGCTGCTCGACCTGTCTGCGGCTCCCACAGACCAGCCGTGGCAGGGCCTCCCGGTACCGGGCTGGGTGATCGCGGACCAGGCGAACCTCACCCACGCCGCGCTCGCCGGACCGACCGACCCGCGGGAGGGGTTCCGCGCCTGGCTCACCGCCCGCTGGCTCGTCCTCCTCGGGCGTGAGCTCGGCGTGCGTCGGTTCGCCTCGATCGGGTCCCGGGCGGCCGCGTTCCTGCTCGACCTTGGAATCGTGGTCCTACCGGCCGTCGTGGTTTGGACCGCGATCACGCTCAACACCCCGGGCAACCTCGATGACCTCCTCGGGAACATCGGGTTCAATGCCGCGATCTACGGGTTCGTGGCCCTCGCCTTCCTCTACCTCGTCCTCTCGGAAACGATCGTCGGAACATCCCCAGGAAAGCGGCTCTGCGGTCTCGCGGTCCGGGACCGGAGGATGCAACCTCCCGGCCTCCCCGCATCGCTCGTGCGGAACGTCTCCCTCCTACCGATCCTCACGGTCACGGCACTCGGGGGCGCGCTCGCAGTCGCCTTCGCGTTCAAGGTGTCCACGCTGGGCACCCTCACCGTCGCGGGGATCGCTCTCCCCGCTGGGCTGCTCGCGTTCGCCACCGTGATTGCGTTCCTGGTGGGTGGGGTGGGGCTCCTGGGGGCGCTCGGCGCGCTCGTGATCGCCGTGACCGCCGAGCGGCAGCGGGTAGGGGACCTCTGGGCCGGCACCTGGGTGGTGCGGGCCTCGCCGCGGCTCCCGCCGTCTACTCCGGCGGACCCTTCGGTCGTTCCGGCGCCCCCGGGGCCGGGCCGGACTTCGTGAGGCGGATCGCGATGGACGAGACGTTCGCGTCCCGTCCCTCCCGGTTGACGAGGCGCTCGGTGTCGATTAAGATCGGCCCGACGTCCACCTGTCCCTCGAGGAACCGCCGACGGACGACCTCGGCGACATCGACCGCCTTCGCGATCGCGTTCCCGCGCGCCTTCACAACCACCGGGCCGATGCCGGCGTTGAGCTGCGTGACGACCTGGAAGACGTAGGTCATCGTCGGTTTCTGTCCGATGAAGACGGTTGAGCCATCGGAACGCTCGTCGGGCATGGATGAGGAGATACGACCCCTCCGTACAAGTCCTTTTGCGGGAGAGCGCACCTAGACGGCGGGGGAGGGGAGCGTGCTCGCAAAGGTTATCGCTCGGGCCCCGTACGCGCGGAGGACCGTGCAGGGGTGGCCCAGCTTGGTCAAAGGCGCCAGGTTGAGGTCCTGGTCTCGTAGGAGTTCGTGAGTTCAAATCTCACCCCCTGCATATCGCGTTCAAGGTTGGATGTCCGGAGTACCCAGGTCCTGTCCGAACTGCGGGGCACCGATCGAGCCAGACGTCCTCGTCTGCCCGTCGTGCCACCTCCCGGTCGTCGCCCCGCTCGAGCGCCCGGACGCGCCGCCCCCGGTCGCCGTCGCGCCTCCTCGGGTCGAGGCACCGCCCCCGTCCACGCCCGCTCCCGAACCTCCCACCCGCACGACCCGGCGGACCGCCCCCCGACGGGCGGGGGCGTCCGCGCCTTCCACCAGCCCGTTTGCCGCCGAGCTTACCCGGCGGCTGAACCGGCTCGCCCAGTGGGGAGAAGGGGCGCAGGCCCTGGGCGTGACCCTCCCGCACCTGCCGGCGTGGGCGGAGGAGGCGGCCCGTGCGGCGCCCGACCCCGAGCCGTGGGCCGACGTGATTCGAGGGATCGAGCGGATCAGCCAGCAGCGACTGACGACTGCGTTCGAGGAATGGGAGCGGCGGACGCGCGGCCGCCTCACCCGGCTCGAGGCGTACTCGGTCGATAGCCGGCTCGAGCGCGAGCAGATCGAGGAGACGGTCCAGGCCGCACGGACGGGGGACATCCCCCAGGCGCTCTCCACTTTCCAGCAGGTCGACCGGGTCGTGGCCCTCAAAGAGCGACACCTCGACCAGGCGCGCGAGGAGCTCGAGCGGGTCATCGCGCTGCTGAAGGACATGCAGGCGCTCGGCGTCGAACCGCCGCAGGACCCCGCGGAGGTCGCCGACGACCTCGAACGGGAGCTGCGCGCCGGCAAGCTCGCCCCGCTGAAGCAGCAGATCCGGTCGCTCCGGCTCCAGGCGGTGAACCGGCTCAAGGCCGGCCTCCCGCGGTACATCACCGAGTACGGGGACTACCTTTTGAGCGAGCGGGCGCACGGGATCGCCAC
>JASHQX010000087.1 GCA_030038895.1 Thermoplasmata archaeon | reverse complement strand
ACCGAGACGGTGGAGCTCACGGTCGAGGCCCACCGAATCGATCGGGCCCGCGCGCTCGAGATGCTCCACCGGGCCCGGTCGATCGCCGAGGCTGAGCTGTCGAGCGGAGGGGACGGCGCGTCTCCCTCCGAGCTCGAGGCCGAGCGGCTCTCGGCCGAAGAATTGGGCCTCGACGTCGCCCGGCGAATCCAGGAGCTGTGGAAGGTGGGGATCCGTTTCGTCGCGGTTGGGCCATCCCGGCCCCGCGTTGAAGCGCTGCGCAGCCGCCTAGCCGAACGCCTCGCGCAGCTCGGGTTCCGGACACGCATCCCCCGGTACGAGACGGAGGAGACGCTTCGACCGGTCGACCTCGCCGCGACGGCGTCGAGACCTCCGGACTACTGGCAGACGCTCCCGACCGACGGGCTCGCCTCGCTCTTTCCCTTCGGGGACGAGTCCGTCCTCGAGCCCCACGGGGTACTCGTGGGCCTCGCGTTGTCGGACGCGAGCCCGGTCTTCCTCAACCGGTGGGACCATTCGAGCTACTCGTGGGGGATATTCGGAACGACGGGCTCCGGTAAGACGTTCGCCGCGGCCCTGACGGTGCTCCGGAGCCGATGGATGCGACCGGATCTCCAGTTGACGATCCTCGATCCCTTAGGAGAGTACGGCGCGCTCGTCCAGAGACTAGGCGGGGCGGTGATCACGCTCTCGGCCCCGGGGAGCGGTCGGTTGAATCCGCTCGACCCGATCACGACAGGAGGGGATCGACGCGAGAAGGCGGCCCGCGTGGGTGCGATGCTGCGCTCGCTGTTTCCAAGCCTCCAGGACGACGAGGGGGCCGCGCTCGACGCGGCCGTCACTCGGCTCTACGCGGCCGGCCCGGACAGTCCGACTTTCGAGGATCTTAAGCGGGAGGTCGCAGAGGCGCCCGGAGGCGGGCCCCGGCTCGCGACACTCCTCGAGGTTTTCACCTCGGGCTCGCTCGCCTCCCTCAATGGCCCCACGACGGTCGACCCCGGCGAGGGACCGGTCTCGATCGACTTCCGCGGCGTCACGGACGAGCAGCTTCCCTTTCATCTCACGTACGTTCTCGATTGGGCGTATGGTCGTCTGCGAACCCGACCGGGCCCCAAACTCCTCCTGGTCGACGAGGCGCATCTCCTGGCCCGCCACGCGGCGACCGAGGAGGTCCTCGAACGGATCGTCCGCCACCTGCGGCATTTTGATGCCGGGATGATCGTCCTCACCCAGAACCCGGACGACTTCCTAGAGCGGCCGAGCGGCCGATCACTCCTGAGGAATCTCTACGCGGCCGCGTTCCTGCGCCTTCCCGAGGTTTCGCGAGCGACACGGGAGTTTTTCGGTCTAACGACCGCGGAAGCCGAATGGCTTCCGAAAGCGCGGTTGCCGCGGGAGGCCGGGTACACCGAATCGCTCTGGCGCATCGGAGAGCTGCACCTTCCGCTCGCAGTGGTCGCCTCCACACCCGAGTACGAGTTCCTCGGCGGGACCTTAGGAGACGGCGAACCGGCACGTCCCTAGGGCCCACGTGGTTTCCCTCCGGTCCACGTAGGCCGTGCGGGGCTGACCGTCGAGTCGGACGGTCCCTTCGTGCGATTCCCGTCTAAAGCGAGGTTTATACGGGTCGGTGCGCCCGAAGAAGGCCGTGGTCGACGACGCGACGGTCGACGGTCCGGCGCGTCGCCGGACGAGCTGGAGCCTCAAGACAATCGTCGAGGACGTCGCGGGTCGCCCGATCAGCGAGCTCCAGGACCCCGATCGGCCCCTCCATCCGTACCTGCGCGGCAAGATCCCGGAATTCCTCCCCGAGAATCTGCCGGAATCGGACGAACCCCCGTACGATCCGGTGGCGCACCTCTATCCTCCGCTGGTCGGGCCGACCGGGCGGGCCTACCACGGCCCCGCCCACGAACACCACGGCGAGACCCTCGAGCGGCACCGGCCGCTCCTCGACTCCGTGGGACAACCGGTCCATCCGCCTGGACCGTCGCACCGGCCGGAGCGGCTCTATCTTCACTACCTCCTGCTTCACATGGACCGGCTCAGTCTGTCGGCCCTGCGGTACCTGCGCCACGCGGTCGAGGAGGAGCTCGCGCACCGGGAGGCCCACGCCGCGCGCGCGAAGGAATCTCGACCTGCGAAAGAAGCCCCCGTGAGTCCGCCGAACGCCTGAGCTCCCGGAAGATGACGGGGTTCCGCTCGACCCCGATCGCGTTCCGTCCCAGCGCCACCGCCGCCCAGAGGGTCGTGCCGGTCCCCGCGAACGGGTCGAGCACCGTCTCCCCCTTCACGCTGAACATCCGAATGAGGCGCTCGGGGATCGCGGCCGGAAACGCCCCCGATCGGCGCGCGCCGGCACGCTGGGGGGTTCCCCGGATGTCCGACCAGACCTGGCTGAACCACCGGTCCCGCTCGGCCCGAGAGAATCGGCTCGCGGCCCGCGCGGGGTCGTGGCGCGGGAACCGGCGGAGCGGGCCCTTCCGGAAGAGAAGGATGAACTCGCAGTCGAGCGTGACGTAGGCGTTCGGCGGCTCGAACCCGGAACCGAGAAAGGCGTTCGGCTTGTTGAACGGCTTTTTCCAGAGGATGTACGGGAGGGCGCGGAACCCGATCCGTCCCGCGGCAGAGAGGGTCTCGGCGTGGTTCGGCCAGAGCTGGAACCCCTCCGGCCCCGTGCGCAGGGCGTCCCCGATGTTGACGGCGAGGAGACCCCCCGGGACGAGGACCCGATAGCATTCCCGCCAGGCATCGGTGAGCACCCCGAGCATCGCGGGATAGTCCGACGCGCCAAGCGCCGTGAAGAGATGGTCCCACTGGGGGATCATGGGGTACGGCGGCGACGTCACGACCAGGTGGACGGACGCGGAGTCGAGGGG
>JASHQX010000086.1 GCA_030038895.1 Thermoplasmata archaeon | reverse complement strand
ACGGCGATCATCTCCCGCGCGAGAGCTGGGGTCTCCTGGTGCCAGAGAGGGAAAAGGCACTCCATTCCGACCGCGCTCAGCCGGCCCTCACGGTACCGGCGAATGTCTTCGAGATAGAGGTCGCCAAAAGCAACGTGGCGGATCCCCTCGCTTCGCGCACGTCCGAGTACCTGCCCCATCAACCTCTCGTACTCCTCATTCGGACAGGGATAGGGGAGCGAGACCTTCCACACCGGTAGGCCGACCGCCAAGGCCTGCCGGTCGAGTAACGTCTCCCGAACGCCATGCATCGAGACCCGGTCGAACGCGCCGGTCAGTGTGGTGAGGAGACCCACCACCTCGTAATCCTTCGATCGCCGGAGTTCGTATAGAGCGAAGGCCGAATCCTTGCCGCTACTCCAGGAAAGGAGAACCGGGATCTTCATCCTGACGCTCGGCCCGGCAACCCCACCCGGAGCCCCGCCGGCGCGTAGGGCCCGTGAAGTTCGAGGAGGAGACGATGGGCTCGAAGGATAGGATCGTCCCGCATCAGCGCTCGTACTTCCTCGAGGGATCGATTCTGGAAGAGCAGAACCCCCCTGAGATCGCCTGAACCGAGGAACGGTCCTGAGAGGTTGAGGTCCCCCTGCTCCCTCAGACGCCGCGGATGACGAGGTCATCTACTCGTACGGTTCCAATCTGGCCGCCTCCACGGTATAATCCCTGATCGCGTATTCGTCCGAGCCCCTCCAGATTGCTTGGTGCGCGACCGATCTGGACGACGCGGCGGCTCCTCGCGAGTCGTAGCCGGCTCTACCGGTCGAACGGCAAGAAGAGAGCGAAGGAGAGGAGTGGGAGCACGGGGATTTGAACCCCGATATGCGGGTCTCTCCGCGCGCTCCAGTCACTCGTCATGGGGACGCCGAGCGTCCCTCCGCAAACCCGATTCATCACAGGACGGCCGAGCAGCCGACCTGACTGGAGCCCGCTGGTCTGCCAGATTAGCCTATGCTCCCTCCGGGGGCGTGGGGACCGTCGGGGGAGATATCCTTTGTCGTCCCGGCGTTGCCGCATGCCCACAACTTCTGGTCCCCACCGACCGCCGGGAAATCCTTATGTTCAAACGCGCTTGACTCAAATCCAATGTCCTTGAACGAGCCTTCCGTCCCTCCGTCCGCCCCGCGTCGAACGGTCTCTCTCGCCCTGTTCACCGTCGTCGTCCTCGTGGTCGCGGGCGTGGCGGTGGCGGCCACGGCCGGATACTATGCCCTCCAGTCGTCGTCCCCGAGCTCTTCCGGCCGCACGATCACTGTCACCGACGACCTGGGCCGGTCCGTGAAGGTGCCCTGGGACCCATCGCGGGTTGCGGTCCTCTCGCCCAGCATCATGGATATCATGTTCCGCCTCGGACTCCGAAGCCACGTGGTGGGCGTCGATTGCTACGCCCCAGCGCTCGGAGGACTGTCGGACGATTACTCCCCCGATCAGATTGCACTCTGGAACCTCTCCTCCTCGATGTGTGTGGAAATCGGACCCACGTTTGATGCCGAGTCGCTCGTGAACGTCACTCCCCAGCTCGTGCTCGCCTCCACGATTGTCTCGGTCGCCGCGGTCGAGGAAATCTCCACCACCCTCGGGATTCCGGTCGTCATGCTTCAGCCCCCGACCCTGAGCGGAATCCTCGTCGACGTCTCGCTCGTCGCCGAAATCTTCGGCGTTACAACGCCGGCACAATCGCTCGACGGGCAACTCTCCGCCGAGCTCTACAACGCGACCACGCTTGATCAAACTCTTGCCTCATTCCCGACCGTGCTCGTGACGTATGACGCGGACTCGAATGGCTACTGGACGTTCGGGCCCTCCACCTTTGGCCAGTCGCTCATCGAAATCGCAGGGGGAGCCAGCATCAGCGCGAACGCGACGACTCCCTATCCCGAACTCTCCCCGGGGCAGGTCCTGGTCGCGGACCCGCAGTGGATCATCTACGGCGTCGGCTTCGGCCTCAACGAGAGCACCTATGCCGGCGCCCCGCTCTGGTCAGAGATCCCGGCGGTTCAGCACGGGAATGTCTCGGGTATGGACTCGAACTGGCTCACCGAGCCGGACCCCACTATGATCCTCGAGGGAATCCCGGCGCTGGTCGCGATCCTCCATCCGGCCCCCTCCTAGACAGCCCGAACTCGGGGGACCCGTGGCCGAGGTGCTCCCTCCGAGGATCCGGGTCCTGAGGCCCGTCGCCCTCGTTCTCGTCATTGCCGCCGGAATCGTTGCCCTCCTAGTTGTCTCGCCCCTTCTCGGCAGCGTCGCGATTCCGGCCCGGGACGTGCTTCAAATCGTTCTCCACCAGCTCTCGGGCGGAGCACTGTTTCCTCAATCTTGTGTCGGCATGCCGACGAACGAACGCCTGTGCGGGGCCTACACGGTCATCATCTGGCAGCTGGTGATCCCTGAGATTCTCCTCGCGCTGATCGTCGGCGCAGCGCTGGGGATTTCGGGCGGAGCACTTCAGGGGATCTTTCGCAATCCCCTCGCGGACCCATTCCTTCTCGGCATCTCGAGCGGAGGGACGATCGGCGCTGCAATTCTCTACGTATACCGGATCGACGTCGCCCAGGCAGACGTTTTCCTTCCCCTCTTCGCCTTCCTCGGAGCCATCACGACCGGCCTCGTGATTCTGGGGGTGGCCCGGGGCCGGTTCAGCTCGGTCGAGACGCTCTTACTCGCCGGCGTGGCGCTCGCGAACCTTCTCTCCGCGGTCCTCTCGCTCATCCTGCTCTACAACCCGACCGGCAGTGTGCAGGTGACCTTCTGGTTACTCGGCGGCCTCGGGCTCGCGACCTGGACCATCGACGGGATCGCGTTCGGCGCGGTCGTCGTTCTTGGAACACTCCTCGTCCTCCACGGACGAGAACTCAACCTCATCCAGCTCGGCAACGACGTGGCGCAGAGCGCCGGGGTCGACGCACGTCGCGTCCGTCTCCGAGTGATCCTCCTCGCATCCATGGCAACGGCCGTCGCTGTCGCGTTCACGGGCATCATCGGCTTTGTGGGTCTCGTATCCCCACACATCGTCCGCCGGTTGGGTGGCAACGACTACCGGGTCGTCCTCCCCGGGGCGGCGGCTGTCGGTGCGATCTTCCTCCTGACGGCGAGAGACATCTCTTATGTCGCGTTCCCGGGCTCGGTCCTCCCGATCGGGATCTTCACGGCGTTCGCTGGCGTCCCGTTCTTCCTCTACCTGCTCTACCGCCAGCGGCGGTCGACGACAATGGGGGCAATGTGATTCCGCCGACTCTCGCGGCACCCCTGCGGTGCGACGGCCTTACGGTTCGCTACGGGGAGCGGGTCGCGCTCGCCGGCGTCACGCTCGTCGCTCGTCCCGGGGAGTTCGTGGCCCTCGCCGGTCCAAACGGATCGGGCAAGACGACGCTACTGCGTGCCGTCCTGGGATTCCTCGCCCCGGAGCGGGGGTCAGTCGAGCTGTTCGGACGACCTTCCCAGAAGCTCTCGGCCCGCGAACGGGCCCAGAAGGTCGCCTGGGTCCCTCAGTTGGAGAGCCCACGGGACAACGTCCGCCTGTACGACTACGTCCTCTACGGTCGGTTTCCTTATCATAGCCCCCTGGACGCGGACACGGCGGAGGACCACGCAATCGCGCGGCGCGTACTCACTGAAGTCGGCCTCGGTGATCGGGCGGATGACGGGGTCCTTTCGTTGAGCGGGGGCGAACGGCAGCGGGCCACCCTCGCGCGCGCCCTCGCGCAGACGACCCCGCTGCTCTTGCTCGACGAGCCGACGGCCCACCTCGATATCGCCCACCAGCTCGACCTCTTCGGACGGGTCCGCACCCTATCGCGGGAACGCTCAGTGACGGTCGTCGCCGCGATCCACGACCTCAATCTTGCCGCCCGATTCGCCGACCGAATCGCCGTCCTCTCGCACGGGCGGCTCGTCGCGGACGGCCCCCCGGGGACGGTTCTCTCGGTCGACCTCCTCGCTCGGGTCTGGGGGATCTCGGCCGACCTTCGACGCGATCCCCGATCTGGCGCGCCCTACCTCATTCCGCAACACCTCCTCGCCTCCTCACCGCCGGCGAAGGGCGAGCGCGCCGGTGGGCCTATCCACGTCGTGGGGGGCGGAGGAGCGGCGAGCCCCATTCTTCGGGCCCTCACCGACGAGGGGTACCTCGCTTCCTCCGGCGTCCTTCCGCTGCTCGACTCGGATGCCGAGACTGCCGAGGCGCTCGCCCTTCCCGTGGCAATCGAGATCCCCTTTGCCCCGCTGAGCGAGGAGGCCCGGGCGCGGAACCGGGCGCTCCTCGCCGCGGCGCGAGCGATCGTCGTGGCCCCGTTCGCGGTGGGGCCTTTCAACCTCGCCAACCTGGAGGATGTTCGACCGTTCGTCCCGAAGACCCCGACGTTCCTGTTGAGCCAGCCTCCCATCGTCGACCGCGACTTCTCCGGTGGGGCGGCCGCGCGGGTGTATCGCGAACTGATCGAAGCGGGTGCTATCGAAGTCCCGGATGGAAACGAGCTCCTCCGAGCGATCCGGGCGCGCGTGAGCTCCTAGGACCTGCGGCGGCGCGCCCGTGGGGCGCGACGGGCCCGGGCGGTCAGAGGACCGACATCGAGCGGAGGCGGGTTCGAAACGGAGAAGACGGAGAGCAGTTCGGGAAGGTCCCGTTCCAGCACGACTACGGTGCTCGGAACGCCAAGCCGGGACGCCTCAAGGCACGCGGAAGCAGCTGCGAATCGCTGGATCGGGCGGTCCGTTGCCTGCTGCACGGAGTGGTACGCCTCCAACCCCTGCGCGGCGAGAAGGCTTCCCGCGGACGGAAGGACCGCCTGCAGTCGGAGACGAAGCGAGGGATCGCTGAGGTCGGCCTCGGACAACGTGCGCACCACGACCTGAGCCGGGACGATGGGTACGATTCCCTCGAGGTCCCCCACCTCGACCAGGTCGCCCGGCGCGGCCGGGGCCATCGCGCGTCCCCGGGAAGGACCCCCACGGCCCTCCCGGGCTACAAGGAGACCGTCACGCAGTTCGAGCGAGACGATTTCATCCCCGCGGATCCGATTCCCTGCAATCGCGCGGGTCGACCGAATCACATGCAGCCGGTCGATGCGGTCGCGGACGTCCTCGGCGAGGTACATCAGGCTCTCGTGCAGCCAGGCCACACCCTCCACCGTGGGACGGTACCGCCCGTCCTGGACCGACACGAGGCCGCGGTCACGCAACTGACGGAAGGAGTGGGAGACCGCCTGGACGGTCAGCCCGAGCTCGCGGGCGACGGGACGCAGCTGGGTCGGCTCGAGCGTCGCGCAGGCGTAGAGGAACAATAGCTCGGTGGCCGCGCCTCCGCGCCGCAGCGCGTCGAGACCCTCGGCGGCGGACGAGAGCGAGCGCGATCGGACCACGCCAGACTCACCCCCGAGAGGGCCTAAAACGGCTTTGATGGCCGAGGAAAACCCGGTTTACCGGGCGGCCGGAGCCGCCCGCCGCGGTCCCCCGCTCTCCGCCGACCGCCGGATCTCCCGGATCCGATCGCGGATGCGCGCGGCCTCCTCGAACTCGAGGCGCTCGGAAGCCAGGCGCATCTCCTCCTCGAGGTTGGCGAGGAGCAGCGGAAGGCGGTCCTTCCAGTACTTGCCGAGCCCCGACGTGGAGAGCTCCCCCGACGGAGCGGCCTCCTCGGGGGCGAGGAGCGAGCGCACCTCCTTGCGGACAGACTCCGGGACGATGTGGTGCGCTGAATTGTATTCCAGCTGGGCGCTCCGACGCCGGGCCATTTCGGCAATCGCCCGGTTCATCGAGCCGGTGAGGCGGTCGGCATAGAGCACGACCCGCCCGGCCGAATTCCGGCTCGCTCGGCCCGCGGTCTGGATGATCGACGTCTCGCTCCGAAGGTACCCTTCCTTGTCGGCGTCGAGGATCGCGACGAAGCTCACCTCGGGGAGATCGAGCCCTTCGCGCAGGAGGTTGATCCCGACGAGCACGTCGAACCGGCCCAGACGCAGATCCCGCAGGATCTCGACACGCTTCAGCGTCTCGACTTCGGAATGAAGATACCGGACCTTGAACCCGAGGTTCGCGAGATACGTGGCGAGCTCCTCGCTCGTCGCCTTGGTGAGGGTCGTGACGAGCGCGCGGTCCCCGCGAGCGATGCAGGCCTTGAGCTCGTTCACGAGGTCGGCGATGTGCCCGGCGAGCGGACGGACCTCGATCGGGGGGTCGACGAGTCCGGTCGGCCGGATGATCTGCTCGACCAGGCCCTTCGAGTATCGGCGCTCGAACGGCCCTGGCGTGGCCGAGACGAAGACCGCCTGCGGGACGTGCTCGAGGAACTCCGGGAACTTGAGGGGGCGGTTGTCCCGGCACGAGGGAAGCCGCCAGCCGAACTCGACCAGGTTGTCCTTACGGCTCCGGTCCCCCTTGTACATCCCCTGCAGCTGGGGGACCCCGACGTGCGACTCGTCCAGGAATGCGAGGAAGTCGTCCGGGAAGAAGTCGAGCAGGGTGTACGGCGGTTCTCCCGCCTTGCGACCCGAGAAGTATCGGGCGTAGTTCTCGATTCCCGAGCAGTAGCCGGTCTCCCGGATCATCTCGAGGTCGTAGTTGACCCGGCTACGGAGCCGCTGGGCCTCCACGATCTTCTCGTCGCGCTCGAGCTCGGCGACGCGGCGGTCGCGCTCCTTCTCGATCTCGCTGAGGATCCCGCGGAGGCGCTCGTCTACGGTGAGGAAGTGGGTCGCGGGAAAGACCGAGAGATCGGCGAGCTCGCGTCGCTCGTCCTGGGTGATGGGATCGAGCTCGACGATGGTGGAGATTGTGCTCCCGTCGAGGAGGACCCGGTGGATGGTCTCCCCGGCGCCCATCACGTCGATCGTTCCCCCGCGGACTCGAAACCGGCCCCGTTTGAGCTCGACGTCGTTGCGAGCGTACTTCATGCGGACGAGCTGGCCGAGAAGGGCCTGCCGGGAGATCTCCTGCCCTACCCGGAGCTCGACCACGTTGGCTCGGTAGTCTGCCGGCGAGCCGAGCCCGTAGATGCAGCTGACCGACGCGACGATCACTACATCCCGTCGGGTGAGGAGCGCCTGGGTCGCGCGGTGGCGCAACCGGTCGATCTCCTCGTTGATCGACGCGTCCTTCTCGATGTAGAGGTCGATCTGCGGAACGTAGGCCTCGGGCTGGTAGTAGTCGTAGTAGCTCACGAAGTACTCGACCGCGTTGTGCGGGAATAGGGCCCGGAACTCGCTGACCAGCTGGGCCGCGAGGGTCTTGTTGGGGCTAACGACGAGCGTGGGACGCTGTAGCCGGTCGATGGCGTGGGCCATCGTGAACGTCTTGCCGCTTCCCGTGACGCCCAGCAGGGTGACGTACTTCTCCCCGGCCTCGATCTTCCGGACGAGTTCGTCGATCGCGGCCGGTTGGTCCCCCTGAGGTACTAGCTCGGTCTCCAGCTGGAAGCGACCGGGAAGTTCCGAACTTTTCTGCGGGCGAGCGTCCGTGGCGGACATGGGGTCACGAGGGGTTCCGGCGGGCCCGGCCGTACCCATGCGGATCGATCGTCACGGGATCGAAGCCGAGCGCGCGAAGGTGGGCGATCGTCTCTGACGCGAGCGGTTCCGAGGCGAGGTG
>JASHQX010000008.1 GCA_030038895.1 Thermoplasmata archaeon | reverse complement strand
GGCGAAGTACGCCGATGATGGAAGCGGCAGGGGAAGGTAGTCACCACCGACGTAGATCAGTCCCTGATCGTTGTACGGGACGGAGCCGTTCCAGTTAGACCAGGCGTTGCCTCCTTGGAAGTCGGCTCCCACGATACTGCCCGTCAACGCGATCCCGTTCACGTACCGTGAGTAGCTGGCCGGCTCCCAGGAAATGTTCCACTGGTTGTGCCAGACCATCCGGACGGCCGAGTAGTTGTACTCGACAATGTTGTTGATGTACATGTACGCGAGGAACGGATTCTGCGGCGGGCTGTACGCCGTAATCGACGTCTCGACCAGGTTGTTGTAGATCAGGTTCCCGTCGCTGAACACGCCGATGGCCCCCGCGGCGGGGGGGCCGGTGTACGTGGTGTTGTACGCGATCACCTGGTAGAAGCTCGACGCGTTCGGCCCCTTAAGGAGCGGGCTCGGGGAGAATGTGTTGCCGAATACGGTGTTGTCCGCAGCCGACTCATTGGACGGGTTGAGGATCAGTAGCGAGCTCCCCATGTCAACGAAGTGGTCGTACGCGACTAGGATGTGGCTCGAGTTCGAAATGAACAGGGAGGCTTGAACGAAACCATCCATCGCGAACGGAAACCAGCCGCTGATGTTCGATGCGCCGACGATCGAGATGTGGGAGTCCTGGTAGAGCTCCATCGGCAGGTCGTTCCAGATCGGCAGACCGAATGCCTCGAGGAACGACGCGACCGATGGCAGGTAATCGATGAGGAAGCTCGGGGGCGAGCGAATCGTGACGTGAGCTGTTACTCCCTGGAGTAAGAGACCCGGGTAGAGAGGCTCGAGGAAACCGTCGAACTGTCCGAAGACCTCGTTGATCGGCTGGTGCTGCGCGAACTCAAGGACGAACGGGTCCGTCGCGCTCCCGTCGCCCGACGAGGCCAGGGCCGCGACCTGGGCGTTGCCGTAGGCGATCACGGGAGCGTAGAGGCCCTCGCTCGGGTCATACTTCAGTGAGATTCGATTCGGTTCGGTCGCCGAGAGGTGAAAGTACTCGGGTCGGTAGTCGTTGGCGAGCGCGGCGGCCTGCCAACGGAGTCCGGGTCCGGTCGGGAGCCAGAATTCAAAGGTGGTCGCGGAACTGATCGCCCACGCAGCCGTCCCGGCATCGAAGGGTTCGCTTCGGGAGCTAGATGGCGAGACCCACAGATACGTATCCCATGGGTTCACGGACACGTAGAACGGGGCCTCGAGGATGTCCTGGGCCGTAGCATTCCATAACCCGTAGATGAACTCGGGACCATTGGTCAGGTACGCTAAGCCGTCCCGGTCGCTCGCGGCAGTGTAGTGGACGTCGACCCCGATCACGCTCTCACCGGTGTCGGCCGTCGTAGTGAACGCGGCAGGCACCGGGGTGTACTGGTGGACGGAGGCGTTCAGGTAACGAAGCTGGGCCGAACCGGTAAAGTCACGAGGAATGGCGGTGAATCCGTCATCGGGTCCTCCGATCATGATCTCGGCATCGTTCCGCAGGCCCACTCCCGTGAGCTGATTGCCACTCACGAGGAAGTAGGAGGGCGGGGCCTGGTAGCCCTTGGGTTGCCCGGCCGTCGAATTGAGGATGAAGTAGTCGTACGAGCCCGCGATCGAACTCCCCAGATCCTTGGGTCCGATCGTAATCGGATCCGCAGAAGTCAGCGAGTAGTTGAAGAAGACCGCGTTGCGGCCATCGATGTTCGTCGTATTGATGTAGAGATCAACGGTGAACGGCATCCGTACCGTGTACGCCGGAGGGGACTGGGGGGTCGCGTGCAAGTAGAGGCCGTAAACGACCTCTCCGCCCGGCGCATGCGAGTAGATGCTGTCCGGCGTGATGGGTCCCGCATTCTGCGAGAAATTGAACACCGCCGAGTACCACTGGAATTGGTCGCCCGACAACGAATAGAAGATCGTGTTCTGCGTCCACCATTGGTACGACGAATTGCCGAAGATAGTCGCCCCGTTCAGCACGGTATTTAGCTGGATGGAGATCGCGTTGGACGCGTTGTTCATCACGTTGAGCAGCGAAAGATGGTCGATTGAGACCGACCCCTCGAACGACGTCGATCGATAGCTGTAGGCGACGAGCCGGCCTGAGGGGGTGGCTCGCAGACCGAGATCGTTCACGCCGATCCCGGTCGGTCCCGGCTGGATCGACGACGAGGCGAGAGTGGAAGGCACCGGAACGCCGTCGACCATCACGTTCCGTGCGTCGAAGTTTGGTTCAAGGCGCATGTCCGCGCGGAGACCCGAAGCCGCGTACGCCGACTCTATGCGTCGCTCCCACTCCGAGGCCAGCGCTGGAGAGACCGCAGGGGTTCCTAGACTCGTCGCCGGGTTTACGGCTCGACTTGAGGAAGAAGTCGAAGGGGAGCTTGATGCGGACGTCGGGGCGGCGGAGGTCCCCACCGTACCCATCGGAACGACGAGGAGCCCGACCATCACGAAGAGTCCGGACAAGAACAGACCATGGAGGATCCGCCCGGAAGACATGCATCTCCCAACCTGACCTGACGTATATTCTAGAAGGGGACGCGGCTTCCGGGACTTCTTGCGCCCTCGGGGGGGCCGAGCCTGATCGAACAGGGTGCTGGAAGGTTGCAACCGTCGTTGCAACCACATCTGGACCGATTGCAGTTCGAGAGACTCTATGGTCCCCAGCTCTCTCTCGATGAATCCGGAGAGTCGTGCATGAGCATTCTTATTTGACGGGGGGGTACAGCTCCGCGAGGACCCCCATGGTTCAGCGAGTGACTGAAGTCGTCGGATCCCACCCCGAGAGCATCGCCCATGCCGTGGAGAACGCCGTGACCACCGCCTCCCACACAGTGCGCGGCCTGAAGTGGTTCCGAGTCTCCGAGATCGAGGGCGCAATCCACGATGGCAAAGTGTCGGAATTCCGCGCCCTCGTCCGCATCTATTTCGACTACGAGGAAAAGGTCCATCCATAGGCGGAATCCGCCCGGACCCTCGGGTAGACGTGAGCTCCGGGGGTCCGGGTTCTAAGCTCTGGAACCGCCCAGCTGGCCGAGAGCGCCGATAGAACTGGGCGAAGTGCCCTCAGAGTAGTCCTACTACCCCCTCTGCCTGCAATGACTGTTGAAACCTGTCGACCCGGCACAAAATTGGCGAAACGGTTGGTGGAATCAACGACCGCGTTGGAGCGCGAGACGAAGCACTGTGCCTCATGCGGGATGCCCTGACTTCAAGAAGCTGGCTTGTATGCGGACACCCCACGGATCATAAGGGGTCTAATTCGCTTGGCCATCCGCCCGGTACGTCCTCAAACCCCCCCGTTACGAGGCCGGACTCGTGGTGCTCAGGTGAGGACCGCCGCCACCTCGCTGACTCCGGAGGCCGTGTCGTACCCCCCACTGAAGTACCACCCGCTCGACGCGG
>JASHQX010000085.1 GCA_030038895.1 Thermoplasmata archaeon | reverse complement strand
CCCGCGGCCCGGACGGGTCGAGAGCTTCATTGATTGGAAGAGGCGACCACTTGCAATAGACAGAAGTGGAGCGCGACTGCTTAGGCTGCCGGCCCCAACATTCGAGCCGCTCCGACTCGGTTCGCCTCTTTGCCTAATCTAATGATTTTCGACCGTCTCACCAGCACCTGATGTCGGACTACTCGACCCTCGCCGTCGAACCGGCACTTGCGGTCGCGGTGCCGAACGAACGCCTCAATGACAGAGCCCCAAGATCGTTGGCGCGGCAAGCGCATCAATTCAGTCCTTGCTGATTCGTCCGACGAGGTGATGAAAGCAACGAGTTCCGAGCGATCTGCCAAGGGGTCCGTCGAGGGCTCAAAGAACCGCGCCGGGAGGAACGTGAATGGGCGAATCGGCCCGAGCCTCCGTGCTCTCGGCGAAGGTGTCGGTGAAGAGAGCGAAAACTTGGCGGTCGCGCGTATTCCCGCGTAGAGGTCGAACGCGTTGGGACCCTCAGTCAAGATCGCCTCCCAGATTCTGGCGACGAATTCCTCTCGGTCGCCAGGGGCCTCGAAGACTCACAGACCGAGGTCCGAGGCTGCCCGCCGAACCTGAACGGCCGCAGCCATTGCCAACGGATCCCGCGGAGGACCGGTGTCCTTGGGTGTCTGGGAGCGATCGGGACGACGGAATCGCCTCGACCAGAACGTCTGCTTCTTGGGCGCGGGTCGCGGAGACGGTCGGCGCTTCCGAAGAGAGGTTACGGAAGGGGCGGATTCCGGCGGTCTCGAGAAGGATTGATACAGATACCTACGATGCGATTGCACATGGCACCACGTCGAGTCGCCATTTCCACCCGTATCTTCGAGCGTCGGAGTTCGGTACTCACCTGGGTAGGGGGACGCCCGGTTCTCGTGGCACGGGTCGACGGAAAGCTGTACGGGATGGACGCCGTGTGCGCCCACATGGGATGCGCCCTTCTTTCCGAGGTCAAGGACCACTCCACGGTCTGCCCGGCCCACGAGGCGCGGTACGACGTGCGTAGCGGGCAGCTCTTGGAGCCTCCGAAGATCAAGCCCGAGGTTCCCTGCGAGGCAGAGGAGCTCCGGATCCCGCTTCGGACCTACCGGGTGACCGAACGGGACGGCCTGCTCGAAGTCGACCTGTAGTCCGCTCTACGAATTCTCGAAGAGAGCCGACGGGCGCTGGAAGGGTTTCCCACGAAGCTCATCGCCGCCATGTTCGCCGACTCCCACCTCTAGCGCGGGATCGACCCGGCGCGGCCGGTTCCTCGGCGTGAAACGACAGGCTGAGCAAGACCCCTGAGCTGCCGACGACTCGAGTTAGGTCGGGAGCCGAACCGGGTCCGAGAGTCGAGGCCCGGCCTCACCGGTTCCCGAGCGTGGGTCCCTCGTGCCGGTGCGGGCAGTGGGTAATCGGACCGGCCATCAGGCGTTCTCAGAAATTTCGAACGAGAGAAGTGAACACCCCGACGAGGCTCAACGAACCCGATAGGAGCATGACCGCCCGGAGTCCGTCCAAAAAGGCGGAGGCGTCCATGACCGTGAGGTTCGAGGTGACCCCAGAGAACAGCTCGAGCAGCATGGTGTGGGACATCGAGGCCGCAAGAATCGTTCCCATGAGGGCAATGCTCATGAGCTGCCCGACGAACCGCATCGTGCCCAACGTGCCGGCCGCCATTCCGAAGACCTCCGTTGGGACCGAGCTCATCACGGCATTGGTGTTCGGGGCCGAGAACAGGCCGAATCCCACGCCGACGGCGGCGAGGGGATAGACAAGGTCTACCGGAGGGATTCTCCCGACATACAGGTAGAGATAGAAGAACGACGCGGCGATGACCAGCATGCCGAGGGAGGCGAGGCCCCGGGAACCGAATCGGTCCGAAAGCCGACCGCTGATCGGCGAGACGACGACCATGAGGACGGGCTCGGCGGTCAGGATCAGCGCCGCCGTGGTCGGGGTGAGGCCCGCGATCACGGTGAGGTAGATCGAGAAGACGAAGACGATCGCGAACGTGCTCACGTAGTTGAGGAACGCCGTGACGTTCGCCGCCGAGAAAGTCCGGTTCCGGGTGAACAAGGTCAGGTCCAGCATCGGGGCGGAACGGCGCCGCTCGAGGAGGACGAACAGCAGGAGCGTAACGAGGCCGACGAGGAGGACCGGTACTCCGGGAGTCCACCCGTACACTTCGGTGAGGCTGAGGTACAGGACAATCAGCAGGATCGCGGAGAGGAACGTCGCGAATCCCGCAAAGTCGAACGGAGCGGGTCGCCTTGCCATCCCGAGATTGCGCAGGACCGCGGCCGCGACTATCCCCGAGACGAGCGCGAAGCCCGACACGAGGTAGAAGGGCGACCTCCACCCAAGCGTGTCGAGGAGCACCCCGGAGACCACCGGGCCGGTCGTGAGCCCGAGATAGACAGACATCGCGTTCACCCCGAGGGCTCCCCCTCGGCGTTGCGCCGGATACGCCGAGCTCACGATGGCGGTCGAATTCACCGAAAAGAGAGAGGCACCGACCCCCATCCCCAGCGTCGAAAAGACGAGTAGCTCAACGCCGATCGCGAAGGTAGCAAGGAGCGCGCAGGCCGCGAAGATGCCGAACCCCAACAGGTAGAACCGCAAACGACCGAACGTGTCGGAGAGCTTGCCGAACAGGATCATCGTCGCCGACAGCGGGATCAGATACGCAATCGGCACCCAGACCATGGAGAGGTAGGAAGCGCCCAAGGCGTGCCCGAGCTCCGGCACGGAGAACGAGATCGCGGCGCTGGCGAACGGGGCTTGGAACGCTCCCAGCGAGGTGACGAAGAGGACCTTCCGATTGGAAACGGTCGGCATGCGGTCGCCCGCGTATGTGGCTCGGGACGATTTTGCTTCGCGCTCTCACGTGCCCGACCTTGGCCGACGTCCCGCGACTCACTGGGCGACGCGCGCCTCCCTTCGAGCACGTTTCTGACTCTCGACGATAGATCTGGGATAGGATTCTACCCGGGGGCGACGCAATCCATGGCCCGGGGCGGCGGGTGGGCCGCGACGAACTAAGGAGGGAGGTCATCTGAGAGTTCCTGTGAATAATCTCCCGGTCTCCTACGCACACTCAGTAGCCAAGCGCCGGGACTGACACCTTCCGTGCTACCGCTCGGATCACTCAGGCCGAAAAGTGGCAGGTCGTTACCGCCGGACTATGCTCCGACTTCCTTCCAAGCAAGAACTGAGTGTCGCCAATCACAGGAGATCGGTCGGGATTCAGACCGTTATGGTTTTGGACCCGTCGAGAAGTCGGGCCGGGGAAATCGCCCGTTACGAATGTCCTCCGAGCTGTCCACTCCACGGACTTGGTTCCAATCGTTCTTGACATCGCGATCGCTGTCCCGTGTCGGATTCCAAGAACAAATAGGCCCGGCCCCGTCAACCCTGTTTGACCTCGCGCATAAAAGATAGGAGGATGCCCGAGAAAAGAGACGAGGACACTTTCCGGGAGACGTCACGCTGGCGAACCACGTCAATGGGTCCATTTACTCGAACGCCTCCGTGTGCACGGAAGGGCACGTCTCAACGCCCTACG
>JASHQX010000084.1 GCA_030038895.1 Thermoplasmata archaeon | reverse complement strand
ATAGAACGCTGTGATCGGGATCAGGAACAGGATGTAGACGAGGCCGTGCCCGAAGAACCAGAAGAGGACCTGGTTCCCGAGCGGGTCGACTGGCCCTACCCCGAAATAGTTGACCAGATCCCAGGTGGAGGAGGCCAGGACCGTGGAGTACGACATCGGGATCAGCACCACGGTCACAAGGACGAAGAGGGCGAACGGAGGAACACGTCGAACCTGGCCCCGATGGCGTCTCCACCAGTCGGCGAAGTGGATCAGCATCCAGCCGGCCCAGATGATGACCCCGCAGCTGAGCGCGATCCAACCGAGGTACCAGAGCGGGCTGGCGACGTACGAAGACAGTCCCCGGATCCCGAGGGGCGAGTAGAAGTACCAGCCGAGCGCGGGGAAGTAGTTGTCATTGAACTGCGGGAACAAGTAGAACGGCCCTTCCATCAGGACCAGACTGAGGTTGACGAGGAAGACCGAGAGATAGTAGGCCCACTTGTGGCGAGGAACGAGGCCGAATGCTGTGACGAAGATGATCCCGAAAAGTGCGAGCTCGAGCTGCTGAGCGAACCCGAACAGCATCCGGATCCCGTGTAAGGTGAGGGCGGAGTAGATCTCTTGGTTTGAGAGGTGCAGCGGCTGACCTAGGGCGAATGCCGTCGTCTGGGTCTCGAAGCCGAAGATGTCGAAGGCTCCGACGACCCCCCAGAAGACGGAAGCGACCACCATCAGCATGGTGATTCGCGTTATCCAGTCCCGGTCGAGCTGGAAGACCCTCTGGAAGAAGGTCCGTTTGGCGAGCCGGGAACGGATGGCCTCCTCGGTCGCGTCGAAGAACCGAATGATGGCCGGAGGTTTTTCGAATACTGTGACCGGCTGTTCGGCCTCAGCGCTCGCTTTGGCTCTGGCGCTGTCCTCGGTCATCGGAGCACGCCACCCGTCCGGACCGGTGGTGCGGTTATGTCGGGTGAGTTCGTACTCTCTGTCCTTCGGGGGTTACTGCCTCCGTATCCAGTGATCGGTCGTCCGTGAACGGTCGTGCCCTCGTCTGCTCGGTCCGCCGCGAGCGTCTTCGGATTAGGAGCAGTACATCGGCCGATCCGGAAGCGCAAAGGGAAGAGGGAACTAGGTCGGTCTCTTGGAGAGAGAAAGACGCGAATCGACCTCGATCATCGGTGCATCGCCGTCTCTAGGCCGCTCGAAGGTAGGCCCGAACGAAATCCGGCTCCTCTTCCGAGGAGGCGGCCCCGGTGCCGGACAAAGCGATCTTCTCACCGATCCTGCGGTCGAACCAATCCGGATAGCAGACCGTCTCCCCGGGAAACCGCCGTCGGACGCTAACGACCCCGGGCTGGCCGTGGATCGCTCTCAGGATGTCGGCGACTCCCGCGGGCGCTTCGAGCGGGAACACCGCCACGAGGTGCTTCGATCGCGCTTCGGGGGGGAACCCGTACCCTCCGGAAACGGCCGGGATCCAGTTCGGGAACCTCGATCCCAGATCTCGTGCTCCGGCCTCCGCGGATTCAGGATCAGTGTAGGCGATGTGCACATAGACCGTGGGAACTTTGCTGTTCACGACGGAGATCGTCCGCCAGACCGCGTCGTTATCCAGCAGACGGTGGAACCGTTTGGAGAATGTCTTGAGGCTGACGCCCACTTCCCGGGCGGCCTTCGGTAACGACAGAAGGGGTTCGTCCCGGAAGTTCTGGATGATTCGCCAGTCGAGCCTGGACAGTTCGATCGGGCAGGGAGGTAGCCAGTGTGGCCGGGGGGGATCGATCGCGTGCTGAGGCGAGAGTCGCGCGAGGAGACTGGCTCGCCTCACCGTGCCGGCGGGCGTATCGGAGACGAGGGTCACGATTACGACACGCCGGTCCTCATCGATCGCCTCCCGCGCGAAAAGGACCCCCTCCACTAGTTTGAGATCCTCGAAAACGGAATCAGCCGGTTGGCTCGAGTTGAGGGGGATATCGACAGAAACGAACTGCACTCCGAATAGGGCGGGGTTCGGCCAGACCTCATAACCTCGAAGGACCCCCTGTGACTTCCACCGGCGCAGCCGGGTCCGGACGGCGGGAGCGCTGAGCCCGACCATTTTCGCCACTTCCAGCGCCGAGATCCGGGGATCCATGACGGTACGGGCCGCGTAGAATCGGGCACCCCCTTTCCCACAAAGCGCTCGAAAAATGGCAAAATCCGTAGGGTCCATTCCACGTGGGCTCGAATTATGGGACTTCGACCTGAAAAGCATGCCGCCCGAGATTTTCGAGGGTGCCCTACCCATGAGGGGAAAAGAGGTAGATTTCGTCGATTCTGAACCCTTACGAAGTTTCCGACACCACGGGGCCTTTCGTTACGGGGGCCCCGTCGGGATCACGCGTTGAGGGCTACAGCGTGCGGCCGCAATTCGTCTAGTGGACCGAACCGGCCTCGCTCAACGAACCGCAGTGCGTACGAAGCAGGGAGACCACAAATTGGGATGGTACGGAGTTGAAATAACGGTCCGATGTCCCCCCTTGGGACCTATCTCATCGATCGATGGACCTCACGTTTATCGGCACGGGGGCCGGCAATCACATCGGCAGTCGACGACAGCCCTGCAGTGCCTTCGTCGAGGGAATACTGCTCGATTGCGGGGCGGGAACCACCGGCCGACTCCAAGATGCGGGACTATTCGATCGAGTGGACGGAGTTCTGATCACGCACCTTCACACGGACCACGTCGCCGGATTGCTGGATTTCCTGCTTCACACCGTCATCGCGAAACGAAACCGTCCCCTCACGATCCTCACTCCGCCGGGCCTCTCGCCGATTCTGGCGGCACTGAATACGGTGAACGCCTTCGCTGTGAACCCGGCCCGGATGTACGAGTTGCGGCTCGTCGAGCAGAACTTGCCTCAGGCGACGATCGGCTCCTGGACGATCCAGAGTGTCCCACTCGATCACAGCGTCTACAATCTTGGATACCTCCTCACTTCGGACGGTGCTCGCATCTTCTACACCGGTGACACCCGCGAGCCGTCCGCCGCTCACAACATACGGGCGGACTTCGTTATCCACGAGTCGACCTACGCCGATCGCTACGCGGACCGGGCCCGGGAGTTCGGTCACTCCACCGCCTCTCAGGCGGCCCGAGCGGCCGCCCAGATGCAGGCCCGTCGTCTCTTCCTGACGCATCTCGGAAGCCTTCCGGACACGGATTCCGAAGTCCTTCGAGAGGTGCGAGCCGGCTTTCCCGATTCCGAAGTGGTCGAGGACCGACGCCGCTACGTCCTCTGAGACAATCGAACGCGATATGACGAACGTCGACCGACACCCTAAACGTCGGAATCCCGCGTAGGGGCCCCATCGAGATGTCTTCTCGGCGAATCGAACATGTCGCGCCTCCCCCCGAATTCCACGTCGAGCGTGGGGTCGCTCTGGGTCGGCATCCGCTCCTAAGGGTCTTCGCGGGCCTGGACAAGCTGCGGGTGTTTCAAGAGTATCCCGCGGCTGCCGCAATGCGTCGGAAAGTCGCCCGCGAGACGGCGGTCGAAATCGTCCGGGGATCGACCTGGATGTACGTGGCCCCGCACGAGGCTCCTCCGTTTGCGAAAGAAGTGGGGTGGAAGCCCGTCACTAGCCGATCGGACTGCGTGGTGATCGGACGCCGGCACATCTCGCGGAGCCCCGCGATTACTCTCTATCTGGACATCCTGCACGAGCTCTACCACGTGTTTCAGCGACGAGCCGGGCGCGAGCTGTGGGACCTCTCGAACGGATACGCGGGCAGCCCGACCGAGCTCGAAGCTTACGGATTTGCGCTCAAAGAGGCCCGGAGGCTGGGTGCGTCCGATCGGTACCTTAGGGGATACCTCCGGGTCGACTGGATCGATGAAAATGAGCATGCACGGCTCCTGAAGAACCTCGGGGTGCCTCCGAAGTAGGAGATTGGGAGCCGAAACGTTCCCCCGAATCCCTCCGCCATTTCAACCGCCGCCCTTTGAGCCCGCTTCTGGCGCAAGCCCTATGTGAAGGGCCCGCTCGACCGCCGGTGGAGCCTATGCCCGATTCGCTCTCTTCGCTGGAGAAGGACATCGTGGACCACTATTTCGTCCTCCGGCCCTCACAGGCCTCTGGACTCGGCTTGCATGAGTACGATGGATTACTGCCAAACCTTTCGAAGTCGGAGACCTCCCGTTGGTCGGCAACCGCGCGGGAGCTCCTCGATCGGCTGAAGTCGGTTCCGGACGCGAAGCTCGATCCGCTCCGGCGGTTCGACCGCATTCTTCTCGATCTCCTCCTCGAGGGGGCGCTCTTCGATCTCGAGCAGTCGAAAGATCTCGATCGCAACCCGATGGCCTACCTGTTCGTTCCGGACCTCACGAACTACCTGATCCGCGACTACGCCCCGGTCGAGGTACGGATCGCGAGTGCTCAGCGAATCCTCGCGGGAGTTCCCGCGCTGCTTCAGAACGCGAAAGATCGGCTGGAACGTGTTTTGCCGCGGCCGTTCGTCTCGCTGGCGATCCAGATCGCCTCGGGCCTGCCGGCCCATTTCGCGGAGGCGGAGGACCTGGCGGCGCAGCACTCCACTGCGTTGCGCGATGAGGTCCGATCGGCCACGGAACCCGCGAACCGCGCGGTCGTGACGTTCGCTGAATGGCTGAAAGCCGAACGCCTCGCGGGGGCAAACGATGACTTCGCCCTCGGGAAGGAACGATTCCAGCGACTCCTCTGGGTCCGGGAGGGTCTCACCACGTCGGTGGAGGAGGTCCTCCGACGGGGGCGCTCCGACCTCAAACGCAACCAGGACCGGCTCGTCGAGATCGCACGCCGGGAAGGAGTCTCGCCGGAGCAACTCTTCGCCCGATTGAACGAGGACCACCCCACCGAAAAGGAACTCCTTCCGCTCGCTCAGCATCTCACGGACGAGGTGAAGGAGTTCATCCGGCACGAGGATCTCGTCTCGGTTCCCGAGCCTGCAATTTGTAACGTCCGCGAGACTCCCGAGTGGGCCCGGGGCCTCTGGACCGCCGCGATGAGTCCCCCCGGACCGTTCGAGAAACCCGTCGACGGGATTTACTGGGTTACCGCCGTCGATCCTTCCTGGAAGCCGAGCGAGAAGGAGGGCTGGCTACGCACTCTGAACCGGTCGATGCTCAAGAACACGACCGTCCACGAAGTCTGGCCGGGCCACTACCTCCAAGCGCTGCACCTCCGCAAGACCGAACAGTCCCTGGCCCGCAAGGTCTGGTTCTCCTATTCGTTCTGCGAGGGCTGGGCCCACTACTGTGAGCAGGCCGCGCTGGAGGCGGGGTTCGACGGCCGTTCGACCCGCGCAGAAGCGACCCAGCTGCGGGACGCACTCCTTCGGGACTCGAGGCTGATCGTGTCGATCTCCATGCACACCCAGGACATGTCGGTTGAGCAGGCGACCCGGTTTCTCCAGACCGAAGCGCACGTCGAAGAGATCCACGCGAAGCGGGAGGCGATCCGGGGCACGTACAACCCCGAATACTTCTGCTACACGTTGGGCAAACTCTCGATCCTGGACGCGCGGGCGAAGTACCTACAGCCTCGCTTCGGCGGGTCGGTCAAGGCCTTCCACGACTCGGTGCTAAGCTTCGGCACTCCTCCCATCGGATTCCTCGATGGGCTCTTGTCGTCCGCCGGTCACCCATCCTGACGGGCCAGGATGCGGTCCGACCGATGCCGTCCGAATAGTTCGGCATATCCTGCCATCGCGTCCGACATCGGAGTGCTTCCGTCGGCCCCCCGCGGGACTCCGAGCACCGTCCCAGGGAAATCGAGCTCTCGTTGGATCGACCAGATGCGGTCATGGGCTTCTGGAGGAAGGACTTGGCAAGGACGGCCCACGGCCACCCAGCCAATCGGAACGACAGCACCGGAAGGAAGATCGCTGTTGACGTGGACAACTCCGTGGATCCGGACCTCCGCACGCCGCCCCACTCGCGCGCCCGGAAAGATCGACGCCCCGGTGGCGATGAACGCACCTTCCTCGATCTCGGCTCCGTTCACGTGGCAAAACGGACCGATCAGGACGTTATGGCCGATCCGGACCGGGTGACCCTCCCGGCCCCGTACCAGGGCGTGTTCCATGATCACGCAGTGGTCTCCGATTTCTACCCCGCCACCATCGTCGGTCACCACGGCTCCGAACAAGACTCGAGAATCCTCGCCGATGGTGACTCCACCACTGATGACCGCGGTCGGTGCCACGTACGCGCTCGAGGCGATCTGGGGCCGTCGGCCCTCGTGCTCGATCAACATCGATGACTCCCTCGAGAGCGCAGGTCCCGCCGGCCTATGACCTGGCACCACGAGACTCATTCACGAGGGTTGGGCCGGGGAGGGCTTCGTCGATAACCCTCCTTCAGGAGTCGGGGCTATCGATCTCGAGACACGGGTTTCCGATACGAACGGTTCCATCGACGGAGCCCGATCGAGAGCAGGGCCGCGCCGGCGCAAACGATGATCCCTAGCTCGATGACCCCGACGATCGGGTAGGTCTCCCAGAGGGGAAAGAGGACGACGAACATCGCCGCGGTGCCGAAGAGGGCCCCTCCCAATGTCACGAAGAGCTCCCAGGGGTCGCTCCAACGTTGTCCCCCCAGCAACCAGAAACGCAGCATCGGTGAGCCCTAGTTTGCTTGTGCCGGGCTAAGAATCTCGCCCGGGATCGCCCGGAGCCGCTCGGACAGGTAGGCGGTGATTGGACGGCTCAGTGAAGTGGGGCCTGGGGCGGATCGAGAACCAGGTAGAGGCGCTTGTTCCTTGACCCTTTGTTCTCGATGCGTTCGAGCCGAGCGTTGCCGACCTCGGAGGTATTGGCGACGTGGGTTCCGCCGTCGGCCTGGACGTCAAATCCCTCAATGTCGATCAGCCGGACCACGTCCACGTCGGGCATGAGCTCCTGCGCGACTCGCACCAGCGTGGGGTCCTTCTCGGCCTCCGCTCGAGGGAGGTATCGGACGGTCACCGGCCGGTGTTCGCGGACTACCGCGTTGACGCCCTCGATCAACTCATCGGCCCTCGCGCGGTCGAAGTCGGGGATCGCGAAGTCCATCCGGGCCCGCTCAGCGGTGATCTGGTTCCCGGTGATCCCGCTCCCGAGCTCTCGGTACGCGACTCCGCTTAGGATGTGAAGGGCCGTGTGGTACCGCATGTGCGCATACCGACGGGCCCAATCGATCTCACCGCTGATGTGTTGGCCGGGGATACCCCCGGTCCCCTTTTCGAGAACGTGAAGGATTCCTTCCGGAGTCTTGTGAACGTCCACGACGCTTACGTCCACCCCGTCCGGAAAGATCAGATGGCCCCGGTCGGACGGTTGGCCACCACCGGATGGGTAGAACGCGGTTCGATCTAGCTGGATTCCCTCGGGTCCGGCCGAGGCGATTTCAGCGTCGAATCGCCGTAGGTAGGCATTCGACAGGTAGAGCGCATCCGTCATGATTTCGCCTGCGCCCGCGGTTCTCCTTCCGGGAAACCCTAGCCTCCCTCAACCATGATGCTGCTGGTTTCCCACCTGTGGGGCCTCGCGGAATGAATCCACTGCGTCGACGCTATGCTCGCTTGGGCGGAAACGGGTGCAGCGGTACCAAGGGAGCCGGCTTTCGGGTCGCGACTTGGGCCCGAGCTATGCGGACCGGCCGCGGTGGAGCCCGCGCTGCCGCCCACGCGCATGGAACGCGTTCGGCGCCTTCGCCTTCCGGGCGGTGTCCTCGGCTCGTACGAACTCGTTCGCCGCCACGATACGGCGGAGCTTCTGGGCGAACTGAGCCAGCCGGTCGCCCTTCACCCCCACGACCATCTTGTCGATGCCGAGGTCGGTGTAGATTCGCGAACCGGTGCATCCAAGCGAGAGAGCGGTGGGAGCGCCCTGATTCAGGATGGGCATGATGGCACACATCGGCCGACCGTTGACCGGCATCGCCCAGCTGTCCGGGCCGGAGCCGGCCGCCTCGCTCGCGAGCATCGCCCCGTGCGAGTTCGCAAACATGAGGACCCCTGTCGGGGCGAATGGAAGCGTCCCGAGTGGGCCATACGCGACGTACTTCGGCGCCGCCGGATTGTGGGGAACTTTCGCCTCCTCGCCCGGGTTGAGGTACCCCTCTTTCTGCATGGCCCCGATCGTGCTCATGAGCCGCTCGCCGACCTCTCCCTGAGGGGGAATCCCCAACACAAACGCGCCGATCTCGCAATCTTCGTGCTTGGGCAACCCCGCGTAGAACGGGGACCTGGTGCCGAACGCGAAGAACGTGCAGACGGAGGGCACCCCTCCGGGGTGCTCGGGAATCCCCGCGGGTGGCTGGTCGAGGTAGGTGATCTGCACGGGCGGCAACTCGAGCCCGAGCTGCTCGGTTAGCTGCTTCGCGATCTCCCGGTACTCCTCGCTTCCTGTCCCATCCTTGCCGCTTGACATAACACGTTCAGCTCTATGGGCCCGAACCGGCTTCGTCAAATAAGCTTCGCAGTGACCTCGTTCCCTTCCCCGAGCCGAGCGGGGTCGGCAAGCGAGCGGGCCGGTCGAGCTCCGCGGCGGGCACCCGTCGTCGGGCCTCCCGAAGCGCGTCGAACACGGAGCGATCCCCTCGATCGGAGACGATCGCCCCGAGCGCCTGGACGAGAGCGTCGAACCGCCGCGAGTCGGCGTCTGAAACCAGCCGGACCGCACCGTCGCCCTCGGCCATGACCCGGGGGGTCGCGGGCGCGTGGGGACTGGCGCCCTCGAGTGCCCGGAGGAGGTGGGGGACGGACCGAGAGTCGTGCAGCTGACCAGCCGCCCAGATCGCGGCCAGCTGTACTTCGGGGTCCGAGTCTTCGAGAGCCCGACGGATCCGGCCGGATTCCGAAACCGCACCTAGCTGCCCGAGCGCGTAGATGGCCGCCCTGCGAACCCATGCACTGGAGTCACCCAGGCGTTGAACGAGGGCCGCAACGTCGCCCGGAGTTCCGAGACGCCCGAGTGCGAGCGCGGCTGCGCCCCGAACCGCCCATGCGGGGTCGTTCAGCTTGTCGCGGGCCACCGTCTTCCCACTGGGTGCTCGCATCTCCGCCAGGCCGTGGAGAACACAGACCCGAACCCAACGCGCGGGGTCGTTGGCGAATCGAGTAAGGAGCGGCTCGCAATCGGGTGTTCCGATCCGTCCAAGCGCGACGAGAAGCGCGGGCTTCTCCCACACGTCAGCCCTTCGAGCGTACTCGCCAAGGTCGGGGACCGCCTCGGCGTCCCGGCGGAGGCCGATGACTAGGGCCGCGACAATCCGAACGCGGCGCGCGGGATCTCGAAGGAGCCGACGCACCTTCCGTGCGGCGTCCGGGTCCTTCGAACGCTCGAGGGCGACCACCGCTTCCCGACGGACCCGATCCGACTCATCCTCGAGCGCTCGTTCGAGAACGGGGATCGCCCGGGGATCGCCTATCCGTCCCAGCGCGATGGCGCTCGAGTTACGTACGAGGGCACTCCCGTCCTGCGTGAGAGTCTCGATGAGGACGGGGACTGAACGGGGATCGGGCAGTCGAGAAAGCGAAAAGGCAGCCTGGGCCCGCACATGTCGGTCCTCATCCCGTAGCCGAGCTTCGAGGGAAATCCGACTTCTCGGATCGCGAATCTGACCGAGGGCGGAGGCAGCCGCGAGTCGGAGATGGACATCGGACCCACGTAGCGCACGTTCGAGGGGGATTCGGGCGTGGCTAGCCCGGAGGCTCCCGAGCCGACGGGCGGCGTGCGCCGCTTTCTGAGAGTCCGGACTCGCTAGCTCCGCGATCAGTTTTGCCTCCTCCAGTCCCGGGGAGCCGCTATGCGGAGGGGGCTCGGGCAATGCAGCGTCCTCGCGCGACACGTGGGAAGGACGACTTCGTGCGCCTAAGAGTATGCGCCCG
>JASHQX010000083.1 GCA_030038895.1 Thermoplasmata archaeon | reverse complement strand
CGCAGACGCTCTCGCAGATCCGGGGCGGAAAGGTTGCCGGGGTCAATTTCGACCAAGCGGCGTACTTCTTCAGCTGGGTCCGGACCGAGACCGCTGAGGCCGGTATGCAGCCGCTCGGCGTGCCCCGCATAGTTCGGAAGGGCTTCTCGGCCGAAGGGGGCGCGGAGCCGGACTTCTCCTACGATGACTATGTCGCGTTCATCGAGCACTTCCGCGACGTGGCGAACAAGGTCCCGGACGAAATCGTCGAGCAGACCACGCTCCAAACCCAGCCCACCGCGGCAACTGCCTAGGGGTCGAGGCGGGACTCGACGAGGATTCCACACGGGGGGAACCACGACGATGAGCGACGAGTCGGTGCTCGAGCTCGAGCACTGGATCTACGGAGCCAGCCATGAGAAAGGGTACGGGACGAAGGCCGAGTCGCGGGGCCTCAACGGGCCGCTCTACATGCGCTACCTCGACAATCACTTCACGCCCGTCCGAGTCGAGAAGACCGCGGGCGGCGGGACGCTGATCGACGCCCGAATGATCCATCCCGCCCCGGCGAATCGCGAGGTGCTGCTCTCGATACTGGGTCGCGGCGTCGCGGACGAGTACAACCGGCCCACGATCGCCAACCACACGGTGGTGATCCCGGCCGACGCGCTTCGCACGGGTCAACTTCGGCTCGCCGATGTCGAAGTTGCCACGGCCGAGTTCGACCACAAGTTCCCGAAAGCGGTCGGGAAGATCGACCCGATCTCGGTGAAGGTCCATCCGCCGGGAGAATCTCCGGAGCCGCTGGGGTCGGGGATCCGCCGACTGATCACGAAAGCCGCGGTCGAGACGCTGGCCAGCCGGTTCCTGGCGGACCACCAGGGACGCACGCTGATCCTGTGCCGGGGCAGCTCCAACCAGTACCGCAACGAGCTGCTCTACCACCTCGTAGAGCTCTTGCATGCCGGGGAGGAGATCACCCTCTTCCCCGCCATCAGCGACGCTCCGACCCTGAGCGCGATGAATCACTTCCGCCTCGCGATCTCATCGCGCGGCGTGCGGGCGGACGGCTCCTGGACTCTGCTCGACGCGAGCATCGACCAGCCGACGCTTCCCCCGATCAAGGGGAAGAGCCTCGTCTACAATCGCATCGCGGAGGCGTTCGCGTCGACGTAGGCCGAGCGGAACGAGAACTCCTTCGACCGAGGCCGGGCCATGGGATCCGCACTCGTCGTCGGCGACCGGGGGTCCGGTCTCACCACCTTCGTGGGGCTCCTCTACGCCGCGCAGCTCCGGTTGGGCACCGAGGAGGGGGATGAATTCCGTTTCTCGGCGGACCGCGAGACGATTCGGCAGCTCGAGGGAATCTACGGAGAGCTGGTCGCCGGCCGATTCCCCGAATGGGACGCGGACTGGGACACCCACCCCCTGTCGTTCGTGTTCGGATTCCGGTCCGGCTCGCTCCCCCGGCTCAGGGGCGCCGGAATCCGCCGAGACGGAGGATTCGACTCGTTCCGCGTGCAGGTCGGGGGAATCTCCGTAGAGTCCGTGGCCGAGATCGCCGAGCATGATGCGATTCTCGAGGACGTTACGCGCCGGCTCTTTCGGAGCCCCGTCGTGCTCCCCCTCGTCGACGCCTCGCGGCTTCTGCCGACGGGGGAGACGTCGGATCGGCGCCCTCTGGAACGCTACGACCGAATGCTCGCCGCGACCCTCGATTTACTGAGCCGCTTCCTATCGACGGGTCGGCATCGAAAACTCCGCACCCTCTACCCGATGTTCGTGATCACGAAGTTCGACCAGTGTCCGCCTGAGACGCTCGACCGGTTCCACATTCCTACCGGGGCCCCAGCGAGTTGGCCCGCCGGCATGCGAGAGGCCGTGGGCGAAGAGATCCTGAACGCATACCTCCCGAAGACTCGGGGGCTGGTTCAGACCGAGAAAGGGCGCAGAGGGCCCAAGTTCGCGTCTCCCCAGTGGTTCTACAGCAGCCTTCAGGTGATTCCGGGGCCGGAGGGGGGACGGATCGTCCGACGTTCCCGGATTCCCGTCGGCGGATGGGAGCCGGAGTACCCCTTCGAGGAATACCGGAGTCTCATCCATCAACTGGCCACGCTGGCGCACCGCCTTCCGAGCGGAGACGAAGGGTCCTAACGCCCTCGAAACCCTCCGGCCTCACCCCCTGCCCCCGGGGGGAAGGGCGAACCCTATTCGCCGATACTACTGCGCTCG
The DNA here is from genome assembly GCA_030038895.1 of Thermoplasmata archaeon. Lineage (GTDB taxonomy): Archaea > Thermoplasmatota > Thermoplasmata > Lutacidiplasmatales > UBA184 > Lutacidiplasma. The sequence goes on along the minus strand of JASHQX010000083.1, from coordinate 481 downwards.
CTTCGCGGTAAATCGGAAGCCTTTGTCGTGTGAGCCCTCCCGAACCACCGTCCATCCACCGACCGTCCATGTCTCGTCGGGCGGATGCCACTGGGGATCCCCCTGAGCTAGATCGCCGAGCTCCGCTTCGAGGTACTCATGGTCCGTGACGACCTCCGGCACGAGCGACCCTTTCTGGAGCAACGTCGCGAGCAGAGGTAGGGCGGCCGGGCGACCCCGCCACTTGATGGCGAGGAACGATTGACGGAACTCCGGGTCGTCCAGCAGAAGGCTCCGCAGGACGGCGTACGCGGGACTGCTGTGACAATCTTTTGGTGGAGTGTCGAGTCGATGCCGTTCTCTCCGCCGCTCTTTGATCACTCGTCGCCAGGCTGACGCATCGACCCGATCGGCCCCCCAGATGGTAGAAGCGTCCACGTCCTCCGCCTCATCGGGCTCCGTTCCTCCCGAATCCTCCGTCACCGGCCCCCCCTCGGTCTCG
>JASHQX010000082.1 GCA_030038895.1 Thermoplasmata archaeon | reverse complement strand
AATCGAGACAGTCCGGCGAGGGGCGAAGTCGTCTCGGGTAATGCTGGATCAAACCAGGATCTCTAGTGGGCGGCGGAAACGCGCGACGAGTGACCCGGTTTCAGGGTGGCCCTATTTGCCGCGACTGAGATTGTGGGAATCTGTGCGGTGAAACGAATGTGAGCTCGACGAATCCTGACCCGATCGCCCTACCGGGTGACCCCCTCGCCCACAAACACGGGCGCTAGTTGGTTCGCAACGAAGGATCTCGTCAGGGCAGTACGAAGGGAATCAGTTAACAGTCAGTAATGGCAGTTCAGAGGGCTGCTGAGACGGCAAGTATGGAATGAAGTTGGGGTCAGATTCACTGAGGACGCACCTCCTTTGAAAAAATGGGTCACAATCCGTCGCAAGATTCCTAGCGGCGCACCTTGAATCTCACAACACGTTGTGAATCGCCTCGTATCCAGCAAGGCCGTCTAGGGCGAGAACCAGGCCATCAACCGCGAAATCCACGGGAGTGGATGTGGAATCGGCATCATCCTGAACGATACCAACCACGTCAAAGAATACGCTCAGACCCGCCATCACTGCTGAGGCGTCGCCCAGCTGCCATGGGTCGCCAATCGTCGCCGCGTACGCGTCCATATCAATAGTGACCATCGCAAGGGCGAACGAGACCGAATCCGTCAAATGGATGGGCCCGCCCTTGCTTACTGCAGTTAAGAACTGGTAAGCCGCGATGGGCCCGGTGACGCCATCATCAATCCAAGTGATCGATTCGCTGAAGACCGTCCACTCGGCTTGGTTCGAGGCTTGACTGTGAGTCTCGTTGACGAAACCCTCGATTTTGGAGATTACAGTCGAGACGAGTGATGATCCCAAGTTGGGCCACAGGACCGACAGGGTCACCGAGACGAAGACGCCAATGACCAAGAGCGCCAACTCGCTCAGCCCGAAAGAAACCGCGGTGGCGATGCCGACTGCGATTTGAACGGCCACTGCAGCGGCGATTCCAATGAGCCAGATTGATCCGCTCAAAGCTTGCCAGATCGCACTCGCTTCGCCGCTCGTGATTCTCTCTCCCGCTTTGACGGTGCTCACGGCTTGCGCTAGGGAGTCATTCAGACCCGTCACATAGGCCCCAACCAAGGCCCTCCATCCGGCTACAGCCGCAGATATCAACGCTTGAATGACATCTTTGACGAAGGTCAGGATTTGTTGTAGCGCCGTCCACATCGCACTGCCAATGGCGCGGAGGGCGGAGGCGGTCTGATTCACGAGGGCGATGCCAAGCTTGTTGGCGAGGGCAACGGCGGCATCGGCGAGGTAGACGGCGGCTGCGATGGTGGCGGTCCAGACGACGGAGATGAGATGGGAGACGGCGGTCACGACGGTGTTGACGGCACCCGAGACGGAGTTCCAGATGTCGGAGGCGACGACGTCCCACCAGGGCGGGGGCGAGGAGGGAGAGTAGTTAGACGAGGAAGCGGAGGAGACGGGAACACCGTAAGCGCCGTCGTTGGGGGAGGAGGAGTTGGCGAGCGCGGTGACGATGTTGGAGGAGAGGCCGAGGGTAGGGAGCTCGGAAGTGACGTTGAGAAGGTTACCGGCGAAGCCGCCGGTGGCGTTGAGGAGGAGACCGCCGAGCAGGTCGGCGAGGACGGCGGAGCCGGAGGAGAGATTCTGGCCGTCCCCGGAAGCGGAAACGTTGATCCAGAACACGGCCTGGACCTGGAGGGCCTGGTCGTTGGCTTCGAGGGAGGGAATGGAGGGGACCCCGCCGCAGAGATTGGAGTCAGAGGAGGAGCAGGACTGGGAGAGCGAGGAGAAGACGGAGATGTAGTTGGAGGAACCCGGGGAGCTACCCTTCCCCGTGCCGGTGACTCTTCCGAGCCAGTCACCGGGATGGAAGGAGAGGGCGGAGTCCTTGTGAGTGGAGGGAAGGCCCACGGCCGTGGCATTGACGAGGGCGTTACCGAGAGGAGAGGCGAGGAAGATCGAGCGGGGGACGAGGAGGTTGTTGAGCCCCGGGAGGAGGGTGACGGAGTACGACCAATCGAGCTGGGGTCCGTCGACGGACTGGGAGATCTTGGCTGGGCTGGATCCGGAGTCGTTGAGGACGAGAAGGTCGAAATCTTGCTCGGCGGAGTAACGGGAGAGCCCGGTCGGTAGAGGGGTGAGCGTGGTGTTGTTGGCGGGTGCGAGGAGCCAGGTGGGCGCCTTCGAATAAATGGGGAGGACCCGCCAAGAGAACGATAGGCTCGCTCCTGAGATCGAGAGGCTCTTCGAGCTTCCCCCTGCCGCGAGGTCGATCGAGTAGATCGGCGTGCTGAGGGCGAGCTTCGAGTCGGGCGAACTCGTGGTCGAGACGTTCTCCATCAGGGAGAGATTCAAGTCCGCATCGAGTTCGGTCGGAGTGACCGGGAAGGTCACTACAAAGCTTCCTGTGTAGGAGGCCGTTCCGCTGCTAGCGGCATTCGCTTGCGATGTAAAACCTCCGTAGTCGGAGATGTTGGATTCAAAGTACGGCGCGGGGGGTGAATACGCGTTGATGTACGTCGCGATCGCGTCGCCTTTAGCGAGCTCGGAGACGCTGAACGAACTGACCGTAACCTGAAGATCGGTCCCGCCGAGCGGATTGAGCCGAGCGCCGTCGGGGATGCCGTCACTGGGCGTAGAAGTAGCCAGCGGGTTCGCGCCCCACGAGAGCTTCCCTTCGACCGTGAGCGTCTCGATCCCATCCCAGCTCCCCTCTACGGCGCGAAGACCCTCATCCGAAGCGACAGCGTACTCGACACCCGGGAGGCTCACGAACCTTTGAAGGGCCGAGTAGCTCCAGAGCGCGCGTGCGGCCCACGGAGCCCCGTCCCCGCTCGTAATCCCGTAGGCAGCGCTCGCGCTTACGTTCGTGATGTTGTCAGCGATTGGATTCCCCCCCTCCTCGAGCCCGGGGGAGTACTGGAGGCCCTTCACGAAGGGATCGTAGAAGGACGCTTCGTTCCAGATCTGGAAATCGCCGGAGTCGGGGATCACCCCGTTTCCGGCCCCAAGATTGAACGTCAGGTTCCAGGTATCGAGCATGCCGCTGGCGGCTGAATCGACAGTGTTCGGGTTTAGACCGAACTCTTTCTCCACGAAGTCGCCAACGAGACCATTGGTCGCAAAGGCGCTCACATTGGCGGTCACGTGCTGGACGTCGTAGCCGCCGGTGAGGTTCTGGGTCACCACGTACCAACCGTAGTCCTTCTCCCAGTCGGTCAGCCCATCCCCCGAGGTATCCTTCTCGTACCAGAAGGTGATGGAGTTGTTGAAGTGGTCGTTGGGATTGGACGGCGTCGAGTAGTTCAGCACAAGCAGCGCCTTGTATTCGGTGCCGAGATAGAGTCCGGTAAGGTTGATGGCGTAGGTGGTGAAGAGACCGCTCTGGACGTTGGCGCCGAACTGGAAGTTGCCGGTGTAGGGTGTCAATGGCGCGGCGATCGGAAGGACGAAGGGAACGATGCTCGAGTTGCTGACGGAGCTCACGCTCAGCGATCCGTTCTCAAACGTGGTGCCTGCCTGTTCCTCGAACGAGACCGGGATCTGCCAGGCGATGGTGGCGCCACCCCCCTCGTGGGTGATCGAGTCGTAGGGGGCGTCCTGTTCGTACATCGGCGGGCCGCCCGAGGCGATGAACGATCCCGCCGAGACGGAGTAGTACTGGTTGAGATCGGCGAGGGTCTGACCGTTCCCGGTGCACGCCGTGATCGCATCGACGAAGAATCGGATCGAATAAACCTGCATGCTCTCGAGCCCCGTCGCCTCGGCCACGAACTCGGTGGATCCGTTCTTCTCCGTGAAGCTCTGCCCAGTCACGTTGATCGGGGTAGAGTTGCCGGCCTGAAGCTGCACCCAGCCAGCGATGTCCTTCCCGGAGCGATTCGTGAACCACGTGAAGTTCGCCGATTGGGCGGTGATGTTCGTGACGTCCGCACCGGGCGTCCACCAAACCTTGGCGGAGTACTGCTTTCCAAAGGTACAGCTCGCGTAGTAGGTTTGCTCGGGGCTCCGAACCGAGACCTCGTTCATGTTGACTTGGGGCCAGTCGACGGTCGTCGCGGAGGTATTCGTCGACTGGATATCGATGGCGAGCGAGCCGAGCGAGTTCGAAATGTTGTTCAGCGATCCTCCACCGGCGCTATCATACTGGAGGGGCGTGTTGTTGGTCCAGGTGGAGTTACATTGGTCGGGTTTCCCACATGTCCCATTGAGCCAGATCCATGGGACACTCGCGTTCACGGTGTTCTCCCAATCCATCGAGTAGTCCCGCGCGCTCGAGGAGGATGTCTGGTTGCCGACGAGCTGCAGCACGAAGGGGTACGGGTCCAGACCCGTCGTGAACGTCCCCGAGAGGTTGAATTCCTCGACGGTCGGCCAGCCGGAGGGAGGGCTCACCACTTTCGTGCCGTTGGGGGGCGCATTGTCGTCGCATCCGAGGTTCACCACGGTCTGAACCGTCTGGAAAGTGACGCGGAACGTGGCATTCCACGTCCCGTTGTCGTCCGGGTAGATGTTCTTGAAGACGGGGGAGGGAAGCCCGACGGCGCTCGTAAACGAACCGTGGGCGGAATGAGAAGGTTCGCTCACGGGCTTATCGGAAATCTTCGCGTACTCCCAGTACTGGATCGGGCTGTCCTGTTTCACGATCGAGCCGCAGGTCTGTAGCTGCGGGTTCACCAGATTCGCGGTCGAGGTGTTCGTCTGGAAGACCCCGATGGAGCGGAGCCAGACCGTGTTATCAGTGGTGGTGTCCGGCGCCACCTGGACGCTGTCCCCCCGGGTGTTGGTCACGGTGCCCCCGGTGTCGGGGAGATATGGCTTGGAGCTGGTCGCGGGAGTCGAATAGGGGGCGGACCAGTCCGGGAGCGGCATGACGCCGACACCGAGCGATTCGAGCAACCACTGGGTCTCCACACTCATGAAGAAGTTGGCGTTGAGGATGCCCGTGCCGTTGAGGAGCTCCAGGTTGTGGTACGCTCCGATGTAGACCGTGCACGATTTCAGCGAAGGTCCCCAGATAAGGGGTGGTGGATCCGTCCAGGTGTCGTTCGTGTAAACGACATTGGAGGCGTTCTGCTGGGCGCCGCAGAGGTTCCCTTCCCCGATGTCCGTGCTGACGTTCGACATGCCGGACGTGGCGAGCGCCTCGAGGGTCGCGAGAGAAGTCTTTCCTCCAAAGTCCTCGAAGTCGGGCTTGACGAGGCTCGCCTCCGCGGCCTGAAGATAGCCGAGTTGGACGAGGGGCGACGAGTACTGGCCCGTGTACGCGATCGTGCCCGTTCCTGGTCCCGAATTCCACCCCCAGGTCAGGAAGGGCCGTCCGGAGGGATCGACCATAAGGGAAACGTTTCCGGCCCCGTTGCCACCAGCCGCAGTTCCGCCCGAACCGGTCACCACGGCGGGCGACTGGATGATGGCGCCGGAGGGGGCGAAGATCGCCTCATCGATCCGAGCGGGGCCGCCTCCGTTCTCGAGCCAGGTGGCGTAGTAGTCGTCGAAGGGGGCAATTGCCAACTGGGGGTCGGACGCAGAGCCCGCCACCGGGGGGGTCACGTACGCCGTCCAGTTGAATGCCGGGCCACCGTAAATGGTCGGTCCGCTCCGGTTCAAGCCGACACCGAGCGTGACCAAGCTCACGAGGTCAGTGCGTCCGTCCACATCGGAGGTCATCAGCAGAAAGACCCCATTCCCTTCATCGTGGGCGAGAGCGATCTCTCCGGCGTCCCCTCCGGGAATCGAGAGTCCGGTGTCACCTACTTGATGAAGCGTCGAGCTACCCAGCGCGTCTTCGAGGCTCGTCAGGTTGGCCTCGAACCAGCCGCTATTGGACCAGTAACCCGGGCTACCATCGAAGAACACGGTGAGCTCGTCTTCGACCGCGGCAAAGACAAACGTCCCGTAGAGAGCCCATCCGAACCCTCCGTAAAGCCCGTTCGCCGGCGAAACTCCTTGCGGCAGCGACTCGCTGGAGAGACCCGGGTGGGGTTGCGCGAGCGTGATCGGTACCGCCCCCGTCGTCGCCGGGAGCGTTATTTGGCCGACGATCGACATCCCCAGCGTCGCTGTCAGAGTACCGGGCCCCGTGATGTCGAAGTGGCTTTCGCAGGTGACGGGCGAGGATCCCGAGGAACTCTCGACCTGGACCGATGTGTTCCCCAGACCGAGAGGGACGACGGCGTTCAGCGCGCTTGAGTTGGAAAGACCGGCATTGACCTTTTCGGCGGTGACACCCCCGAACACCACCGAATCGCTCGTGTTGAATCCGACTCCGTAGATCGTGATGTTGCTGCCCCCGACTCCTTGGGTCGACGAAAGAGAAGTGATCTCGGGGAGTCCGGAAGTGTAGGCAGCACCGTACGAGTAAAGGTCACTGCATGTCGTGGGGCTGGTCAAGCTGCCCTGATGGACAACAACATGGACGGTTCCCGAGCTATTCGGTGACTTCGCCTCGAGTTCCGTGGGAGCGACGAAGGTCGTGCTCGTGGCGTTCTTGGAACCGAAGTGGGCGTAGGCGCTCGCGTTGAATCCAGTGCCATAGATGGCGACCTCAGTCCCTTTCGGGCCCTGATTCGGCACGAGGGCTTCCACGGAGAGCGGGTTGGTCACGTACCGGAATGGAAGTTTGTCGCTATCGGTCGAACTCTTCTTGACGTAGACATTCACCGTTCCGCTGCTCTTGGGGACGCTGGCCACGAGCTCGGTCGAGGATACGTACGTGGTGTTCGTGGCCTCTTTGGTTCCAAAGTATGCGTTCGAGGCGGAGGTGAACCCGACACCCGTGAGCGTGACGTTCAGGGGGAACAGTCCGGAACTTGGAGTTACGCCGAAGAGGAAGAAGGAGCCGTAGTGGAACAAGTCGGCGCAAGTCGTCGGGCTCGTGGCGATGCCGTTCGAGACCGAAACATTCACTGTTCCAGAGCCGGTAGGCACGGTAACCTTGAATGCGGTCGAAGTCACGTTCGTGACGTTGCCCTGGGGCACTAGGTTCGGTCCGAACCAGACCTCATCCTGGTACCCCATCGAGAAATTCTCCCCATCGACGGTAACGATCTTACCCGCCACAGTGGCGTTCGACGAAAATCCGAAGACCTCGGGAGTTCCCTTGGTCTCGATCGGTCCATAGGCGAACTGATTGTCGCACGACGCCGGACTCCAGCTGGTTCCAACGAAGACTTGGAGATTTTGGAAGCCCGAACCGGGCGGTACGAGTACCCGGAGGACCGTGGAGCTTACTCGTTGAAAGGCGGTCGCCTCGGACCCAATCCGTACCGAGGCGACCGAAGAGAATCCGGTCCCATGGACCGTTACCCAGGTTCCGGGAGGCCCCGATTGAGGAGCGAGACTGGTCACAGTCGGGGAAGTGTTTCCACTCGAGGACATCGACGGAGGGGACGTCGGAGGTGGGGCCTGCGATTCCGATGCGAATTGGGACGAAAGGGATAGTCTCGGGCTCCCGTTGAGCCCGGTGTTGCACCGTGTAGTCATCCAGACGTACGTCGCGTTCGCGCTCCGCGTGACCACGGTGATCGCACACACGTCGATCGCCACGTCGATGCTCGGGTTGGCTCCCTGAATCGGCTCCTGTCCGTTCAGCGCAGCCCAGCTCCCGGGCGTACCGGCCTCGGAAGAAACGTAGACCATCGTCGAACCGTTCGACGACGCTGCGGCGACGAGGAGAGTATTCACTCCCGTTCCGTTGACTGTCAGTGCGTCCGACTGGATGGGGGATCCGCCGTAGGCCGCAATCGCCGTGGCCCCATTCCAACGAATGGGGAGATGCTGGGTACAGTTGTCCGAACAGCCGGTCAATGCGACCGCCTGGGCGGCGGCAGGGCTGTAGGCCCCCGTATCGAAGTCGAGGACGTACCCGAGGCGCGGAATTTGATCGACGAAGAGGAGGGCGTAGTAGAACGTGTTCCCGATGGTGATGTTGGCGATTTGGGGATGCGAAATGTTGCCGGTGACATTGGGCAAGGTATCCGGCGTCGGGTAGCTCGCTGGACTCTCGAGGTACGGCTGAAAGGACGAATTCCCCTGGTTAGTGGAGGAGGTTGCGGGGGTCAAAGGGGTCCGAGATGGCGCACCAACGTTCGAGGTAGGCGTGAGAAAGAGCAGGACAGCGAAGACGGAGCACGCAACGGTCGCGGCAGGCCACCGGGCGAACCACGAGCGATCCCTGGGAGCTACCCATCGTCGTGGGACATGGTGACGGGGTACCAGCTCCCTCAACGGTGACTCGGCCGGAAGCGTGTCGGACCGGCAGCGCAACCCGATCGGCTCCTCCGCAGAGGGTCTGTAAGGTCGACCGCCGATTTCCGAGTGTGGATGTTCCTCCCTCGCGTCTCCCGTCCGAACCCTTCCGTTCGGGACTCGGCAGCATTGAGCCGAATCGACGGTCAAACGACGCGCGAGGCTCGAACCCGCAGGACGTCTCTGCCCGATTGC
>JASHQX010000081.1 GCA_030038895.1 Thermoplasmata archaeon | reverse complement strand
ACTTCGAGCTGTGCCAGTGGTTCCAACGGCGTCTCGGAGTGCCGATGTACATCCAGATCACCGACGACGAGAAATTCTGGGCGAGGAGCGGGCTCACCCGGGAGGAGACCGCCCAGTGGGGGTTCGAGAACCTCTACGACCTCCTTGCGCTCGGTTTCGATCCGAAGCGGACGCACGTCTTCTTCGACTCGCGGTCGATTGCGGCGCTCTACCCCCTCGCGATCCGGGTCGCACGCAAGATCCCGTACTCGACGGTCAAAGCCGTCTTTGGCTTCGAGCCGAGCACGAACATCGGGCTCGTCTTCTACACCGCGCTCCAGACGGTCCCGGCGTTCTGGCCGTCGTGGGCCGAGGGGCGGACCGTCCCGTGCCTGATCCCGTGCGGGATCGACCAGGACCCGCACTTCCGCGTCACCCGGGACATCGCGGAAGGGCTCGGGTACCCGAAGCCGGCGCTCCTCCACAGCCAGATGGTTCCGGGACTCCTTGGGGATTCGACGATGTCGACGAGCGGGGACCGCGCCGACAACTCCCTCTTCCTCAACGACCCTCCCGAAGCAGTCGACCGGAAGATCCGCAACGCGTTCACGGGCGGCCGGGCGACGGTTGAGGAACAGCGCCGGCTCGGAGCGATCCCCGAGATCTGCTCAGTGTGGGCGCTCTGGCGGACCCGTTTCGCCGAGTCGGAGCAGAAGTTCGAGGAAGTCACGGCCGGATGCCGCTCTGGCGCGCTCCTCTGCGGGGAATGCAAGTCCCAGGTCCTCGAGCGGATCCACGCCTTCTACCGGTCCCACGCCCTCGCCCGCGAGAAGGCGAAGGACTGGGCCGAGTCGACGATCATCTCGACCGCTCCGAAGGAGATGTAGGCGAACTCGCCCGGGCTCCCGTGAGCGCCGGTCGCGCGGCGGGGTCAGCCGACCTCACGACGGGGCGTGGGCCGGGGGGGCCCCTCCGAATCGAGTTCGGGGCGGTCGGGGGGAGAGGGCGCCAGACCTTCCTCCCCCTCCGGCCCTCCCCCTACCGCGGTCAGGAGGTGGAGCATCGGGCGGAAGAGCGAGCGCTGGGCACGGTCCGGGTCGAGGGTGTACGCCCGTTCGTACGCGGCGACCGCCTCCTCCATATCCCCGAGGCTGAGCAGCGATAGGGCGAGGTCGAGCCAGCTCTTCGCCTCGCGCGCCCCCTCGCGCTCGCCGGACTCCGCGACGTGGTCGTCCGCGTGGCGGGCCGGGGACGGCGCCTCCTCCGGCTCCGATCCCGGGACCTCGCGGGAAAGGACGAGGGCGCGCTCAAACGCCGCCGACGCGGCGGTCTCCTCGCCCGACTCGGCGAGCGCGACCCCGAGCCGGTGCCAGGCGACCATGTCGCCGGGGGAGAGGGCGACCGCGTGGCGGTACGCCGTCGCGGCGGATCCCCACTCCTCCCGGAGCGAACGGGCGACCCCGAGGTGGAACCAGGCGTCCGGGTTCTGCGGGGCGAGCGCGACGGCCCGGGAGAGCGCGACCTCAGACTCAACCGCTTCCCCGAGGTGGGCAAGCGCGATCCCGTAGTACGTCCAGGCAGCGGCGCGGGTCGGCTCCTCGCGGACGACGTCGCGGAGAAGTCGGGCTGCGTCGGAGTACTCGTGGCGAAGGAAGTAATGCACGGCGAGGTCGAAGCTCTCGCTCACGCCCGCTCACACCCGGTACCGCGGGGGTAGCGCCCGGGCTCGTTAAAGCCTGCCGTCCCAGAGGCATGGCCCCGCTTCGGCCCCTCCCGGAGCGCCTCCTCCCGCCGCCGCCGGGCTTATATGCTCGTGGCGGTCCTCTCGAGTAAGGAATCCCAGAGCCTACCCCCATCCAAGCGGCCCGCCCGTCCTATTTCTGCGACGAGTGTTCGCGCGGTGAGATTCGCTCTCGATTCCTCCGAAACGGAAAGACGGGACAAGAGGCGAGAAGCGAATGGCAGACAAGCCCCTGACGAAAGTGCGAGACCTGACGCCGAACTCGAAGCAAGTGAACGTGCTGGCCAAGGTGATCAGCATCGGAGAGCCCAAGGAGGTCATGGGCAAGTTCGGCGACCCCCGGAAGGTGTGCGAGGCGGTTGTCGGCGACGACACGGCGACGATCATCCTCTCGCTGTGGAACGAGCAGATCGGTTCGATCCAGAAGGACGAGATCGTCCTGGTCGACAACGGCTACGTCTCGCTCGTGCGGGGCCACATGCGCCTCAACGTCGGGCGGTACGGCAACCTCTCAAAGTCGACCGAGGCGATCGGTGACGTCAACACCCAGCTCGACATGAGCCAGCAGGAGTTCGAGAGCGAGCGCCGCTCCTTCGGTGGCGGCTACCGTGACCGCGGCGGCGGCGGCCGCTACGGTGGCGGCGGTGGGGGTCAGGGGCGCGACCGCTCCGACACCTACAAGCGGTACTAGGGTCGCCGGTCCCGCCTCCGGCGGGGAAACGACCCCAACCCCTTCGTCTCTTTCCTTATCCGGAAGCCGTGGAAGGCGGGAACGGCCTCACGGCGATATAGCAGAAACACCGCGGTGTTGTCGGTGAATGGGGGTCCAAGTCGATTCCCGGGTAGTACGTCGGCACGGCGGGATCCTAGCGACGCCCCCGGGCGGCCCGTGATCACGGGTGATCGCTTACGCTTCGCGCTGGACCCCGGGCCGAGAGCGAGAAGCGGGGACCAGATACTTACGAAACCACATCACCGTGCTTTCGGTGACAGTCTCGAGCGCTCCCGCCTCCTCGAAGAGATGGCTCGCTTGTGGAACCACCGTCGTCGAATGGATGGCACGTAGGCGCCGGACCGTCTCGCGCGCAATCTCGAGAATGACGGGATCCCGACCTCCTACGATGAGAAGCGTCGGGGCCTTTACACGGTGGAGGAACTCGGTCGCCAGGTCCGACCGGGCACCCCGGAGCACCAACGCCTGGACCTGATCGGGTCGATGGGCGGCGGCGATGAGCGCCGCGGCCCCGCCCGTGCTGGCACCATAAAGGCCGGTCTTCATGGATTGGAGGACGGGGTTCTTTGCCGCCCAATCGATCGCCGCCACCAGCCGTTCGGCCAAGAAGGGGATGCGGAATCGGTAGCTCATGTCCTGCTCGTCCTCCCGAGCTTCCTCTGAGGTGAGGAGGTCGAGAAGCAGGGTCGCAATCCCGTTTCGCTCCAACGCCTCGGCTACGAATCGGTTTCGCGGACTACGCCGTCCGCTTCCGCTCCCGTGAGCAAAGAGGACGATCGCTGAAGAACCCTCGGGAACCGACAGGTCGGCCAGAAGACGCTGACCATCCAGTGGGATCTCAATCGCTTGGCGAGCGGAGAAGGTCGAAGGCATCATCCGACTATGGGGTCCGAGTTCCCATACCCCCCTTGGATAACTTCACACTAACGGAGGGCTCGTTCTACCCAACCGCCCGGGTAGAGAGCCGGGAGGCGCGATGGATCGGTTTTCCCGAACTCTCAGGCTACCCGGCCTGGAAACCGTACCTCTTGCTCTGAAGTGGCCGAATTAGGCCCCTTGATTTGTGTCACCCCCGCGACAGAACTGCCGACCTTTTCCAGCGGAATGGGTTCTTCCCGCCCAACCTGAATCGTCCCGTACCGACAGGTCGTCGTTTTCACCCTACCTCTAAATAGACCGGCCCGCTTCGCGCCGGCGAAACCTATGCCCGAAGAGTCTCGGGAACTGACCCTTTACGTCCAATCGAAAAAGGCGGTCACCACGTTCTACCGCGCTCCCGTGGCGCCGGCCGTCTCCGCCGCGTCGGGGGCTCTCGCACCCGGAACGGCGGCGATCGGACCGCCGGAGCCGACCGCAGTCGGCGAACCGGTCTACTTCCTGTCCGACGAGCAGGCGCGATGCGCCGCGATGGTCGAGGAGATCGCAAAGAAGCGGGGCTACACATTGAGCGTCGTCGACATCGAAAAGGTCGGCCGGCTCGAGCGGATCATCACCGAACACCTCCGAGGGGTCCAGAAGTTCCCGGTCCTGATCTCCCCGCTCGGCGGGCGCCTCGAGGGGACGGAACAGTTCACCGAGGAGGAGCTCGCGGAGCTCATGCCGACCGACTTGAAGAGCGTCCGGGCCTTCTCTTACCTCAAGGTCCGCGGCGGGGACCTCGACCGGATCCGGCGCCTGCTGGAAACCCTCCCCGAGGTCAAGGAGCTCCACTTTCTGACCGGCGACTGGGACATCTTGGTCGTCCTCGACTTCGAGACCGGGACCTCGAACAAGCGGCGCGTCCTCGATTTCGTCACCGAGCGGATCCGCGGGATCCCCGAGATCCTCGACACCTCGACGGTCGTCCCTGAGTATTCACTGACGAAGTTCCCGATCGTCTAGCAGTTCCCGATCGTCGAGCGCCGCCGCGACGCCCGCCCGGCCCGCGCGCGCGAACGGCCCGGCACAACCCCGATCCGCGCCGGAGCGGCCGCTCGCACCTCCGTACCCCCGGGCTCGGGCGTCCCGTAGAGCGCCCCGACGGTCAGGGGATGCTCCTCGAGCCACGCGACCCCGTCGATGTACGCCGCGAACGGCTCGAGGCTGGTGAAGAGTGGGACGCCGAGCTCGACCGCGCGGCGTCGGAGGACGTACTCGTCCTCGAGCATCCGCTCGAACTTCTCCTGGGTCAGGGAAGAGGGGACGTCGAGGAGGAGGTCGATCCGCCCACGGTCGAGTTCCTCCATCACGTTCGGATGGCGGTCCGGCTCGGAGACCTTGTGCAGGATCGTCACGCCCGGGACCCCGTGGGCGGCGAGGAACGCGCCGGTGTCCTCGGTCGCGGTGAGGCGGAGACCGAGCTCGCCGAGCCGTCGCGCGACCGGGAGGAGCTCCTCCTTGAGCCGGGGTCCCCCTACGGAAAGGAACGCGGTCCCGCGCGGGGGAACGAGTCGGACTCCGGTTGCGACCAGGGCCTTGACGAGGGCGTCGGAGAACGTCGGGCCGAAGCAGGCGACCTCGCCGGTCGACTGCATCTCGACCCCGAGGAGGGGGTCGGAGCCGGTCAGCTGGAGGAACGAGAACTGGGGGACCTTGACGCCCCAGCGGCCGGAGGGAAGTGGGGCGACCCCCTCGCGGGTGAGGGGCCGGCCGAGCATCGCGCGCGCGGCCTCCCTAAGGAGCGGGACCCCGGTCGCCTTCGCGAGGAACGGGAGCGACCGGCTCGCCCGCAGGTTGAGCTCGATGATCTGGTAGTCCCGGTCCTTGACGAGGAACTGGATGTTGAACGGTCCGCGGATGGAAAGGGTCCGCGCGAGGCGGCCCGCGGCGTCCACGAGCCGCGCCTGGAGCTCGGGCGGCGTGTGCCGGGGGGGAAGGCAGAAGATCGCGTCCCCCGAGTGGACCCCGGCGCGCTCGACGTGCTCGAGGACGCCCGCGACGAGCACGCACTCGCCATCCGAGATCGCGTCGAGCTCGACCTCGTCGGCACCCTCGACGAACTTCGTGATGACGACGGGGTGCTCCGGGGAGACGCGCGCGGCCTCGGAGAGGAACCGCGCGAGATCGGCCCGCCCGGCGATGACGCGCATCGCCTGCCCGGAGAGGACGTACGACGGCCGGACGAGGACGGGGTAGCCGACCTCGTCGGCGAACGCGCTCGCCTCCGCGACCGTCCGGAACGCCTGCCACGCCGGCTGGGGGATCCCGAGCCGCTCGAGGAGCGAGGCGAACCGCGCCCGGTCCTCCGCCGTGTCGATCGACTCCGAGGAGGTGCCGAGGATTGGGATCCCGCACGCGTTCAGTAAGGGGGTCAGGTTCTGGGCGAGCTGGCTTCCGACGCATGTGACGACCCCGCGGAACCGCTCGAACTCGCAGACGTCGCGCACCCGCTCGAGCGTGATTTCCTCGAAGTAGAGTCGGTCGGACCGGTCGTAGTCGGTCGAGACCGTCTCGGGGTTCGAATTGAGGAGGGCGACCCCGGGCACCCCCTCCGCCCGGAGGCCGTCCACGAGGTTCATCGTCGACCAGTCGAACTCGACGCTCGAGCCGATCCGGTACGGCCCCGCGCCGATCACGAGGGCCGCGTCGGAGGAGAGCGGGGTGACATCGTCGGCGTCGGCGCGGTAGGTGAGATAGAGGTAGTTCGTCCGCGCCGGCCACTCGCCCGCGAGCGTGTCGATCATGCGGACCCTCGGCCGGATCCCTGCGGCGAGGCGCTGGCGGCGCACCTCCTCCTCGTCGAGCCGCGCCGCGCGAGCGATCGCCCGGTCCGAGAACCCGAGTTCCTTCGCCCGGCGGACGAGGTCGAGGGGGAGGCGGTGCCCCGTCGCGGCCCCGAGCGCACGGTGGGTCCGCTCGACGTCGGCGAGCGCGTCGATGAACCAGCGGTCGATAAACGAGACGCGGCTCACCGTCGCGGGATCGATGCCGACTCGCAGGGCCTCGAGCACGCGGACGAGGATCTCGGGGGTTGGGCTAGCGAGGTCGGCGAGGATTACCTCGCGCGGCCGTGCGGTCGTGGGCGGGAGGAGGTCGGCGCGCGGGTCGCCCATCCGCACGGCCTTCGCGAGCGCCTCGGGGAACGACGCGCCGATCCCCATCGCCTCGCCCACGGACTTCATCGCGGGGCCGAGCCGCCGGTCGGCTCGCTCGAACTTGTCGAGGTCCCAGCGGGGGAGCTTCACGACTACGTAGTCAAGCGACGGTTCGAAGCACGCCGTGGTCACCCCGGTGATCCGGTTCTTGAGTTCCGGAAGGGTGTAGCCGAGCGCAAGCTTCGCCGCGACGTACGCGAGCGGATAGCCGGTCGCCTTGCTCGCGAGCGCGCTCGAGCGGGAGAGCCGGGCGTTGATCTCGATCGCGTAGTACTCGAGGCTCGCCGGGTCGAGGCAGAACTGGATGTTGCACTCGCCCACGATCCCGACGGTCTCGACCGCTCGGAGCGCCGCTTGGCGGAGCATCTGGTACTCGGCGTCCGTGAGGGTCTGGCTCGGGGCGATGACGATGTTGTCCCCGGTGTGGACGCGCATCGAAAGGACGTTCTCCATGTTGCAGACGGTGAGCGCGTTGCCCTTCCGGTCGCGCACGACCTCGTACTCGAGCTGCTTGAACGACCCGACGTACCGCTCGAGCAGGACCTGGCCGACGGGGCTCGCCCGCACGCCGCGCTCGACGGCCTCTTTGAGCTCCTCGGCGTTCCGCGCGACGCCCCCGCCCTTCCCCCCGAGGGTGAAGGCGACGCGGAGGATCACCGGGAAGCCGAGTTCCTTCGCGGCGGCGAGCGCCTCCTCGTAAGAGTAGACCGCGTGGCTCGGAAGGGTGGGGACGTGGGCTTTCGCCATCGCACGGACGAACCGCGCCCGGTCCTCGGTCGCCCGGATCCCGGCGAGCGGGGTGCCGAGGACCCGGATACCGAGCCGCTTCAGGTCGCCACGCTGGGAGAGCTGGACTCCGCAGTTGAGCGCGGTCTGCCCGCCGAAGGAGAGAAGGATCCCCTCGGGGCGTTCGGCCTCGAGGATCGGGGCGACGAACTCCGGGACGAGCGGCTGGAAGTAAACCTTCCCGTGCTTCGGGGGGTCCGTCTGCAGGGTCGCGATGTTCGGGTTGACGACGACGGCGTAGATCCCTTCCTCCTCGAGCGCCTTCAGGCACTGGCTCCCGGAGTAGTCGAACTCCCCGGCCTCGCCGATCTTGAGCGCTCCGCTTCCGAGGAGGAGGGCTTTCGATAAGCGGGAAGGACTCATCCCGCGCGCCTCACTTTCTCGACGAACCGGTCGAAGACGAACCCCGCCTCTTGCGGGCCGGGATGGCCTTCGGGGTGGCCCTGGAGCGCGAGCGTTCGTCCCCGGGCGTCCCGGAAGCCTTCGAGCGTTCCGTCATCCGGGTTCGTGGCCCACGGGGAGAGGCCAGTACCCTTCAGGGAGCCCGGTGTGACGGCGTAGCCGTGGTTCTCGCTCATAATGAGGGCGCGCCCGTCGGCGAAGCAGATCGTCTTGTTCTGCCCCCGGTGGCCGTACTTCAACTTGAACGTCGTGGCCCCGCGCGAGAGCGCGAGGAGCTGATGGCCGAGGCAGATCCCGAGGGTCGGGAGCTCGCGCGTCGACGGCCGGGCGAGTTCCTCGACCGTTTGGGACAGCTCGGCCGGGTCGCCCGGACCGTTCCCGACAAGGAGGCCCCGGACCTTCCGTCCTTCCCAACGCACCGGCACCGTGTGATCGTACGGTAGGCGGAGGACCGAGACCCCGCGATCGAGGAGGGCCCTCAGGATGCTCGCCTTGACGCCGCAGTCGAGCACGGCGACTACCGGGCCATTCGTCCGGCCGAGAAGGGTCGCCCGTTTCGGAGCGACCTCAGCCATGTAGTTCTCTTTGCCGTAGGCAGGGGCTGCGGCGATCGCCCGGCGCAGCTCCGCGTCCCCCGACGGGGCCGAACCGGTTGGCACGACCTCAATCACGCCGCGAAGGACGCCGCGCGATCGCAGGTGCTCGGTCAGACGACGCGTGTCGACTCCCCGGATCCCCGGGACGCCCTCGCTCTCGAGCCACTCCTCGAGCGAGCGGGAGCTCGACCAATGGTTTGGCCGGGTCGTGTCCCGGACGACCATCCCCCGAACCTGGATCTCGTCGCTCTCGAGCAAGGGCAATCCGACCCGATCCCGTGCGCCTCCGGGCGGGACGCCGTAGTTTCCGAGGAGCGGGTACGTGAACGTGAGAATCTGGCCCCGGTACGACGGGTCGGTCAGCGATTCCGGGTAACCCACCATCCCGGTCGTGAAGACAACCTCCCCGACCCGGCGACCGGTCGCACCGAACCCCTCGCCGTCGAACCGCGTCCCGTCCTCGAGCAATAGAGTCGCCCGCCGGTCGGCGTCCCTCGTTCGGGCCGGGTCGGGCGTCGAGAACCCGAACATTACGAGGAATGCGGTTCGGGTTTAACATTTGCCGTGGCAACGAGCGCGGGTCCGGTTCGGCGCGAGCCGTCGGGGCCCCGCGAGCCATCAAATCCTCGGCGCGGGTGGCCGCCGGCATGCCGGGGCCACCCCGTCTCAAAGAGGAGTACGACTTCGTCGTGCTGGGCGGCGGGCACGCGGGCCTCCAGGCCGGACTCAAGGCGGCACTGCTCGGTTACTCGGCGGTGATCATCGACCGGGGCCCGAAGTACTCCCGCTCGTACTACGCGCCCCGCATGGACAACATCCCCGGCTTTCCCGAGGGAGTCTCGGGTCACGAGCTGCTCGACCGGCAGATCGCGGCGGTCCGGAAGTTCGACGCCCAGATCGACTACATCACGCCCGCACGGGCGACCTCGGCGTCCCGCGAAGGGGACCGGTTCACCGCCACGTTCGACTGGCTCAAGCAGACGCGATCCACGCGCGGCCGCGTACTTGTCCTGGCCCTCGGGGTCGTCGATCGGATCCCCGAGGTCGGCGGGAAGATCGACCCGATCTTCCCCTGGGCGAACCTCGGGATCGTCGACTTCTGCCTTCTGTGCGACGGCCATCTGCTCACCGACCTGTCGATCGCGGTGATCGGCCACGATCCCTTTGCCGTCCGAACCGCGCTCGACCTCCGGCACTTCCGGCCGCGGTCGGTGGAACTGCTCACGCACGGTACCCCGCTCCTCGAGGGGGTCCCTCCCGCCGAGCGGGAGCGTCTCACCGACGAGCTCGCGCAAGGGGGGATCGGGCACTTCGAGCCTGCCATGGTCGGGTTCGACGAGATCCGGGAGAAGCGCTTCGGGGTGCGCTTCGCCGACGGTTCGCACCGGAGCTACGATCGCGGTTTCAGCGCACTCGGCTGGTACGACATGCACGGGGCAATCCCGCGCTCGCTCGGTTGCCGGTTCGACTCCGAGGGGTACGTCGTAACGGACGAGGACTGCCGCGTGCTTGACGGGCCGACGGGCTCGCCGATCCCGGGGCTCTACTGTGTGGGCGACCTGCGCAACGGCTGGAACCAGATCCCCGAGGCGTGGGCGACCGCCGAGCGCGCGGTGATCGACGCCTACGCCCGGTTCCTCTAGTCCCGCCGGGCTACGACGCCGGAGCGGACGCGACGTTGAGCTGGCGGGTAAGCTCGACGAGGTCGCGCGCGACCGCGGAGGCTCCGACGGCGAGGAACCGGTCCGCACTCATCGTCGTCGCTGTCGATTCGCTCGGGTCGGGGAGCAGCGCGTAGAAACGCACGCGGGCGCGTGTCGCGCATTCCGCGTCGATGAGATGATCGCCGACGAAAAGCGCTCGGTCGAGCGGGACCCCCATCTCCTTGAGAAGCAGGAGGAGTGCCTCGGGCGACGGCTTCGCCGGTCCGGGGGAGCTGCGGCTCCGTAAGTAGCTGAAGAACGGGTCAAGCCCGGTCCGGACGAGCGCCTTCCGGGCGAACTCCTCCGAGCTCCGCGTGAGGAGGCCGAGCCGGAACCCGCGGGCGCTCAGGGTCTTCAGAAGGTTCGCCGCGCCCTCCCGGGGGACGGTGCGCGGGAGCGCCTCGAGCTCGATCGCGTCCACGCGCTTCTGGTACTCCGCCTCGAATCGATAGAAGACGCCGTCCGGGACTCCGCTGTTGCGGAGCTCCTCCCGTGTCGCCTCGACGATCCGGTGGATCGGATCCTGGACCGAGAGCTTCCCCGGCGACACCCCGGACCGCTCGGCGAGCCGGATCACTTCCGAGCGCATCCGGCCGAAGTCGTGATGGGAAAGGACGAGCGTGCCGTCGAGGTCGAAGACGATCCCGAGGAGCGGCTCGAGAAAGTGCGGCTCCGGCTCCCGCACCGGCATCTGCGGCTCCACCGCCCGCTACGCGCACGGGCTCCCGTTAAGGGTTTGCCTCGAGGCGCACGGCCGGTCGGTTTAGAGCGGCGGGAGGAAGTACGCGAGCCCGTACCACTGCCCTTGCTCGCGATCGAAGGAGGTCCCGCACTGGAAGCAGAAGAACATCCGGTGGGGCGGCTCTCTCGGCTCCGCCTCCATTGCGCCGCCGCAGATCGGGCAGCAGACCCGATCGAGACCCTCGGGAAGCCCGTGCCACCGATCTCGCCGACGATCGTAGACGACCCCGTCTTGGCCGCAGATGTACATCGGGTACGGCACCGTCGTTGGCACCGGTTCCCGCATCGCGCGGCCGCAGACCGGGCAGAACACGCCCTACTATGAGGCGTCGGACCTCAAAGAACTCACCGACAGAGGTCCTTTTCGCTCGATCAGGACGCCCGACTCTCGGCCGGGTACGCCCGTTCGAGCCCGACCCAGACCTCCTCGAGATCGACGATCAGTTCCCGCAGGTCCGAGCAGACGGACAGCTGGGCAGGGTGGATCGCACCGTCGAGCATCTCGATCGACTCCCGGACGAACGCCCTCAGGCAGCCGATCGAGCAGAAGGGTCGGTCCGCGAAGATCGGCCGGAGGGAGATCGAGTTCGGGTACGCTTCGAGACTCATGCTGCCGGTCGGCAATCGGGTTCCGCACCGACACACGACGTCGGTCAGCCGGGGCACTTCGGCAATCCGAAACGTGAGCGGTGTCACCCACGCGAGCGCGTGGGCATCCTGTTCAGGCACGGGAGCCTCGGGCCCTGTGATACCCATGAAGGTGACGATGGGGTATTAAACCCTTGGTAAACTCACGAGGCCTGCGGAGGACGTCGCTTCGTTACGGTTTGCGCAGAACGACCACCGATTCGCGCAAGGAGAAGCTGCGGCGCTGGCCGCTGCGGCGGGACCGGGCGACCTCGACCGACTCGATGTGGTAGCCGAGCGCGTGCGCGATCCGGGCGAGGATCAGATCCCCCGGGACATAGGTCCCCGCGATCAGCGAGTCACCGACCACAACCACGAACCGGCCCCCGGGGACGAGCGCTCGACGAACGCCGCGCAGCACCGGGACGAGGTCGGAGAAATATCGGTGGACGATCGCGTGCATGTCGTCCCGGCGGTAGGTGCCTTTCTTCTGGACGTTCTCGCGGATCTGCTCGAGGATCTCGCCGAGCCACGGGTCGGGCACCGTCGCCGTCCCGAGGTAGGGAGAGGCCTCCGCGCGGGGTAGGTTGTCGCACGCAACCTCGGCCCGGCGCAACGCCGCGAGGTCCCGGTAGGACCGCGCGTAGCCGAGCCAGGCGAGATCTACCTTGTAGTTCATGACGTAGTCCATGCCGTTGACGTACGGCGGGCTCGTGATCGCAACGCCCACCGATTCGGCCGGCCACGCCCCCTCCCGCGCGTCGCGCCGTTCCACCACCGCCCTCGGGCCCCAGCGAGATCGCTCGTCGGCGAGGCTCCGAAGGTCCTTCGCCATTTCTTGGACGGCCGCGCGGAAGCGGTCGCGGACGGGAGGTCCGTCCGGGATCCGCCCCCGTGAATAGCCGAGACACGGGGAGCGGTGGAGCCGGCTCGAGGGGATGAGGATCCGCCCGAAGGCAAGACGCAGCGCCTCGTTCTCCGGACGGCCCTCGGCCGGCAGGGAGTCGCGCAGGCGTAACAGGTCGCGAAGCGCTCCGGGGGCGAATTGGCGCCGGGTCTCCCGAAGGAAGGGTAGGGTTCCCGGAGAAGCTCGCGCCGTGAGCCGGAGCACGCGCTCGGCCCGCCGCTCGAGGACCCCCGGATCGAGTTCGAAGTTCGTCTTCACCCGGGCGGCGAGAACCGCCGGTGCGAGAAGCTCGGTCCCTTCCGCCGCCCAGCCGTTCCGTCGCGCCTCTACGAGCGTTGTTCCGCTGCCGGCGAACGGGTCGAGGACGGAACCTCCTACGGCCGGAGGGTACCGGTCGAGGATCCCCCGGACGAACTCGGCGGAGAACCCCTGCACGTACGGCCACCACCGATGGACCGGGAGCTGTTCGTTCGACCGAAACGTGATCGGTCCCTCGTACCGACCGAGCCGGACGCCGTTCTCCCGCTCGAACCGGTCGACGAACTCTGCCGGGTCGGCAAAATCGTCGCGTTCGGAAAGTTCCTCGTACTCCCGACGGACCCAGAGCCCTCGGCCCATCCGGCGGACACGACCCCTTCGGGCGAGATTCGCGAGGGCGCTCTCGACCCGGCCGGGCCGGTCGTCGAGCTGTGTAGCGAGCTGACGGACCGTCGCGCCGAGGGCGCCCGACTCTCCGAGCGCGGCGTGGACCGCCTCCGCGAAATCGGTGCGGTCCCCGGCGGCCACGGCCGGCCGACAGCGAGCGATGGCTATCTCGGTGTCGGCTGGGCGGTACGCCCCAGTGGATCGGCAGCGGCACCGCGCGGCGGCCGACCGGGCTTGCGCGACTTCAAGACCTTGGTAATCGCTTTGCGCTGGCGGCGTCGCTCCTTGCGGAGGACTCCGGCCCATGCGGTGTCCCGGAGTGCTGGATCGAGATCGTGCACGAGCACGTCGAGGTCGTGCAAACGACCGAGGTGTTGCTGGAGGCGCCGCAGCGACTCGGCGTAGGCCGGATCGTGGGCCGCATCGAGGCTCGAAGCGAGGTCGGACATCTGGCGCAACCGGCGGACCCGAATGCGCAACCGATGAAGTCGTTCCATCGACGGCCGGCGCCGGGCCTTGTGATGCGCGGTCACCACCTTCTCTCGCCCCGCCTGCTGATGCTCGGAGAGGACCTTCCCCAGGTCGGCGGTGCGCGCGGGTCGCGGGGGGAGTTCAAAGAGCTCGCGGATGTGCTCGAACAGGCTTCCCTGGCGCTCCGACCGCAGGAACGCCCGCAACAACTCGCGACCTGTGCGCGCGTCGTCCTCGAGCCGGGAACGGTACTGGCTCAATTGCTCGCGCTCCTCGTCCGAGCCGGCACGTTCGGAGACCCCCTCGAGGAGACCAAGCGTGACATCGCGGTCCCGGACCTGGCCGACCAAGCGGGTCAGCCGCCGAATCCGGGCGCGGAGCGGCTGGAGCTGGGCCCGCCCGCCCGTCCCGAGCAGCTCCTCCCAGACCGCGAGTGCGGTTCGGAGCCGGCGCATGTCCCGGTGCAGGCGATGGAGGCTCGCGGGGGTGGGCCGCGGATGGCCGATCACCTCGTCGACCTCCCGGACGACCTCGGCGAGGATCCGCTTCAGCTCCTCCTGGAGCCGATCGGGCTGGACGGTGCCGCTCGATCGTGCCCGCGCCATGCGGTCCCTCCTCGGCCGAACCTCCGGCGATAGGAAAGCGATTCGCTCGGGGCCGGGGAAACCGGGCTCGACCGTGGCCTATTAGAAGGTCGCGGTATCCCGAACGATTGTGGACCGGGCACGACTCTCCATGGAGGACCGTGCGCGGGATGCATCGAGCCCTCGGGCGCGCTCCACCCTCGGCGTGATCGACGTCGGCTCGAACACCGCCCGGTTCGTGGCGTTCGAGACCTCGTCCGCCGGTACGGTCCGCGCGATCTACGAGACGAAGGACGTCCCGCGCCTCGGCCTCGACCCCGAGTCGGACGGGTCGCTCTCCTCCGAAGCGATCGCGCGGGGGGTCGCCACCGTCCGGCGGTTCGCCCGTCTTATCCGTACGTTGGAGCTGCCGAAGACGCTCGCGGTCGCGACGAGCGCGGTCCGGGACGCGCCCAACGGGCCCCGGTTCATCCGCGAGGTCGAGGAGGCGACCGGGGTCCTTCTGCAGGTCCTCTCCGGCGCCGAGGAAGCCCGGTACGCGTACCTCGGGGTCGCGGGGGCCTGGGAACTCCGCAACGACATCGTCCTCGACCTCGGCGGCGGCTCCCTCCAGCTCGCCGAGGTCCGTTCGGGTCGTCTCCACAACTCCGTCAGCCTTCCCCTCGGCGCGCTCCGCCTGTCCCAGCGGTTCTTCGCGCACGACCCCCCGAAGCGTCGGGAGTGGGACGAGTTGAGGGGCCACGTGCGGACGGCTCTCACCTCCACGTTCGAGGCGTTCGGCGGTTCCCCCGGCCGGCTGTTCGGGATCGGGGGGACGATCCGTTCGCTCGCGCGCGCCACGATCGAGCTCCGCGAGTGGCCGGTCCGGCGGGTTCACGGCTACACGCTCTACGACCACGACCTCGAGGCGCTCGCCGAGTTGCTCGGGGAGATGCCCGCAGCGAAGCGGCGGGCGATCCCGGGGATCGGCGGGGACCGCGCGGACGTTGTCCTCGCCGGGATCGTGGTACTGGAGGAGCTCGTCGAGGCGGCGAAGACCGACCGTATCGTCGTCTCGGGGACCGGCATACGGGAAGGGATTGCCCTCGAGGCGGTCGGAGCGAAGCTCCCCGTCCCGGCCGAAGAGCTCGCGGAGCGTTCGGTCGTCGCCGCGGCCGAGTCGTTCTCCTTCCGGGTCGACCACGGGCGCGCGGTCGCCGACACCGCGATGGCGCTCTTCGAGACCCTCCGTCCCCGACACGGGGCCGGGCCGAGCGAGGCGCTCGCGCTCCGGGTCGCGGCGTGGATGCACGACGCCGGGGTCGCGATTGACCTCTGGAACCACTCGCACCACTCGGCGTACCTCATCCAGAACTACCCGCTCTGGGGTCTCGACCAGCGCGAGGTGCTGCTCGCTTCGATGGCAACGTACCTCCACGAGGGGGACGACCCTCCCTCCCAGTGGAAGAAGGGATACCTCCCGATCATCCGTCCGGCCGATCTAGAGCTCGCGATGCGGCTCGGCGCGATACTCGAAGTCGCCGAGATCGTCACCCCCGCGCGTCCCCGATTCTCGCTCGTCGGGCAGGGCCGCACCCTCTCGGTGAGCTTTTCTGCCCCGACCGATACAACCCTCCCCCCACGGTGGGCTGAGAAGGTCCGCAAACCGATGGAGCGCATCTTCGGCCTCGAGGTCCGGCTCCCGCATGCCTGAGTCTCCCTCCCCGACCCACGGGTTCCCCGGCCGACTCTTCGTCTTCGAGGGCCTCGACGGCAGCGGCAAGTCGACCCAGGCCGCGCTGCTCGGTAAATGGCTCCAGTCGCGCGATTATCGGGTCTTTTTTACCGAATGGAACTCCTCCGACCTCGTCTCTGGGGTGATCCGTCGGGGGAAGAAGAAGGGCCTGCTCACGCCGACGACGTTCTCCCTCCTGCACGCGGTCGACTTCGCGGACCGGTTCGAGCGCACGATCCTCCCTCCCCTGCGGGCCGGCTACCTCGTTGTCTGCGACCGGTACGCGTACACCGCGTTCGTCCGCGACGCGGCGCGCGGGTGCGACCCGAGCTGGGTCCGCACGATCTACTCGTTCGCTCCGCGACCCGATCGGATCTTCTACTTCCGCGTGCCGGTGCAGGTGACGCTGAAACGCAAGCTCGCCTCCCGCTCGAAGATCAACTATTACGAGGCCGGGATGGACATGGGCCTCTCCGACGACCTTCAGGAAAGCTACGTGCGGTTCCAGAGTCGTCTCCGGGCGGAGTACGAGCGGCTGGCCGCGTCCGACAGGTTCACGGTGATCGACTCGACCCGCCCGGTCGAGGCGATCCAGTCGGACCTGCGCGCGAATCTGAAGCCGCTGCTCGACGGATTCCCCACGGGCGCGAGATTGCTCCATGACGGATAGGTCGTACGGCACGCGCCTCCCCGGGATGCCGAGCGAGTCGCTCCCGGGTAAGCTGATCGTGATCGAAGGGGCGGACGGCTCGGGCCGGACGACCGAGGTCGCGCTGCTCAAGGCGTGGCTCGAGGTCGAGGGTCACGCGGTGGTCGACACGGGTCTCCGCCGCTCGGACCTCGTTAGCGCGGAGATCGACCGGGCGAAGCAGGGGCACACGCTCGCCGCGTCGACGATGGCGCTTCTCTATGCCGCCGACTTCGCCGACCAGCTCGAGAACAAGATGATCCCGGCGCTCTGGGCGGGGACGACGGTGCTCGCGGACCGGTACATCTACACGCTCATGGCCCGCGCGATCGTGCGAGGGGCGTCGCGCGAGTGGGCGCGAGAGCTATACAGCTTCGCGCTCCGGCCGGACCTCGTCATCTTCCTCGACGCCCGGACCGAGATCCTCCTCCATCGGTCGATCGGGAAGTACGGCTCGCTCGACTACTGGGAGTCCGGGATGGACCTCTCCCTCTCGCGCGATCTCTTCGAGAGCTTCTTCCTCTACCAGGATCGCCTCTCCCGCGAGTTCGACTGGATGGCGAAGGAGTACGAATTCCACCGGGTCGACGCGAACCGGTTCCCTGAGCAGGTCCACGTCGACGTGCAGAAGCTCGTCGCCCCGCTCTTCGGGCTCCGCGCCGCCGTCACGGCCCCGCCCCGGCCACCGAGGACCGCGCGCGCGGCCCCGCCGCTCAGCCGTGGACCCCGGCGAGCTGCTTCCGGGTGAGCAGCCAGACGAGGCGACCCGCGCCCGGGGCGACCGACGCCGGGAACTCGAGGCACGCGACCCCCCCTTTCCCGAGGCGGACGAGCGGGACGCCGTCCCCCGCGAGGGCCACGCCGACGAACTCGGCGAGGGTCGGCTCGTGCCCGACCAGAACGATCTCCTGGCCCGTGCGCGCCGATCGCCGGAGCCGTTCCAAGATCGGCCCGGCGAGACGCCCGGCCGAAAGCTCCTCCCACTGCTCGATCCGGGAGGGACGGCCGAGCGTCTCCCGGAGGAGCTCGGCGGTCTTGACCGCGCGGACCGCGGCGCTCGTCGCGATCCGGTCGACCCTCGGATAGACCCGGGCGAGACCTTTCGCGGCCCGGCGGGTCTGGCTCACCCCTTTCACCGTGAGGGGCCGGTCGTCGTCGTTGGGCCATCGCCGGGGATTTCGCTCCTCGGCGGGTCCGTGGCGGACTACCAACACCCGAACGTTGCGAGGGCCATGGACGGGACGGCGCATCGTCCGAACAGGTACGCCCCGGGCCCCGGGAATAGAAAAGGCCTCGGGCCCCGGTCCGCGGCCGGGTGGCTAGGCGGCGGAGCTCGCGGCGAGCCGCCGAGTCGGCGGGCGGGAGTCTGGTTCGTCGACCGGCAGGGTCCCGTCGAGCGCTACCTGCCCGATGTCCTGGGCGTAGGCCACGACACGGCCGATCGACTCGAGGATCCGCGCCACCGCCGCCGCCGTCGCGGGGGGCATCTCCCCGCCGTTGACCGCGGGGAGGAGCCGGTCGGCGAGGGACCGGCCCGAAGCGAGGAGCGCCTCACCCATGTCGAGGAGATCGTTCGCGACGTTCCCGTCGGGCGCGGAGAGAACCCCTTCCAGGTGCTCCATCGCCTGGGAGTGGAACTGGCGGAGGGAGACCACCGGAGCGGACCCCTGGGGGAGGTCAATCAGCCGGCGGCCGGACTCGGCGAGGACGACGGCGTGGTCGGCGATCCGCTCGAGGCTCCGACCGATCGTCCAGTACCCGAGCAGCTCCGGTCCCGCATTGCCGGACTGCATGCGGACCGTGACCAGGCGCTGGAGATACCAAGCCTCCCGGTCGATCTCGTCGTCCCGCCGTTCCCACGCCTCGTCTTCGCCAAACGGAAGACGGGTCCAGTTCTCGATCGCCTCCCGGTGGAAATCGAGGACGAGCCGTCCCATCCGCGCGACGCGCTGCTCGAACGGGACCGGGTTCTGGTAGGCGAGGTCATGGAGCCGGAGGAGGTTGCCCTCGTCCGAGACGACCTCGGGCTGGCGGGTCCGACGGCAGAACGACCGGACGACGTCGCGGGTCGGGGCCCGGAGGTTGGGGCGTTCCCGCACGACGAACTCCCGCGCCCCGGCGAGGTACGCCCCGAGCAGGCGCCGGAACAAGTGTTCGGGAAGCTCCCCTCGACTCGCGACGACCACTGCCACGGGTGTCTCGGCGAGCCGGCCCCGGGGGCCGGGGACCGGTCCCGGACCCGCTGACTCGGGAGGGGGGGATCGACCGGGGCCACCGCTGGGGGCGAGGGAGAGTACCCCCCGGCTCGGTGGGAGGCGGGCCGCAGAGGTCGGGATCGTTCGGTTCGCGGCTCCCGAGGGGGACCGGCGAGGCCACGCGGGAGGGTCTCGGGCACCCTCCGGATCGGATTCTGTTCGCTTCATCGGGGGTACGAAGCCGGCTCGACATATATAGAATTTCAATTTAGACTATAGCTGGTACTATAGCCTCCGATGATAGGGAGCGCGGGCCCGCCCCGTCAGGGGTGGGCCTCGGCGGGACCACCGGGCGCCATGGGGCGGACGGCAGATCCGCGCGCGCGCTCCATCGTCTCGGTGAGGCGCAGATTGACCTCGGCGAGCACGGGGTCCCGGTCCTCGGGGCGCCGCACCATGACGGTGAGGTGGAGGTCGGTCGACTGGGCGCTCCGCGACTTGAGCGTGAAGACGGGAGGATACCGTCGGTCGAGCCGCAACCGGAGATGGGAGAGCGCCTTCATCATCTCGCTCTCGAACGACGGGAGGTCGACCGATCCCGGGAGGGTGATCGGGACGATCAGCTCCTTCCAGGCCTGGGGGGTCAGGTTGACGACCGACTCGCGCAGGAAGATCGAGTTGGGTAGCGCGATCAGATGGTCGTCCTCCGAGAGAAGAATCGTGCTCATCGCGTTGACCTCGATCACCTTCCCGGACTGCTCGCCGACGCGGATCGTGTCGCCGATCTTGAACGGGGTGTAGAGGTCCGCGAAGTACTTCGAACCGAAGTTCTCGAGCGGCTGGCGGAGCGCGACGATCGCCGCGACGCCAAGCAGCGCGAGCACGAGGAGGAGCGCGTCGACCCCCACCCCGAGCTCCTGGACCGCGAAGACGATCCCGACGAGCCAGACGATGACGACCCCGAGCCGCTGCGCCGCGGCGGTGACTTGGGGGTTGCTGCGACGCATCAGGCCCCAGATCACGAGGCTCGCGACGTAGGAAAAGACCCAGGTGAGGAGGAGGATCACTCCGAAATAGATCAGCGGGAGGAAGGGCGTCAGGTCGATCATTCACGCCTCCACGGCCTCGCCGACCAGGCGCGACTCGGCCCGCGCGGCCGCGTCGATCGTGCACCGTCGCGCCGCGATGCGGCCGCCGGCGACGAGGCGAGGAACGAGGGTCATTTCGCTTCGGAGGACCCGTCGCATCTGGCGGACGAGGGAGGCCGGATCGTCCGGGTCGAACAGGAGCCCGTTTTCCCCATCCTCGATGAGCTCGGCGATCCCGGCCCGGGCAGTGACCAGCGCCGGGCGGTCGTGCAGCCAGCTCTCGACGACGACCAGCCCGAAACCCTCGAACGTGGACGGGAGGATGGTGAACGCGCACCGCTCGTAGAGACAGTCGAGTTCGTGCTGCGTAACGTGCCCGGTAAGTACGACGCGGTCCGAGACACCGAGCTCGCGGGCCCGCTCTTCGAGATGCTGGCGCCAGGTCTCGGATTTCGAAAGACCGAGGCCTTCGCGCGAGCTCGAAAAGCTGCCGTTACCCGCCAAGACGAGCTTCAAGCGTGGGAAGCTCTTCGCGACTCGGGCGAGGGCTCCGATCACCCGGTCCTGGCCCTTCGCCGGGTCCATCCGTGCGACGACGAGCGCGACCACGTCCTCGGGGAAGATCCTCTTCGTCGCCACCGTCTGCGCCACCACCTCCTCCGGGGGTCGGTTGTACTCGGCGGGATCCACGAAGGGGTACAGCCGGAGGATCCGCCCCTTGTGGCCAAACTGCCGGAGGGCGGTTCGATAGCGATCGGCGCTGACGATCACCACATCATACGCTTGGAGATAGGTCGAGAACACCGATCGCCACTGTTCGGGGATGCGCGCCGCGTCGAACGGGATGTGCCAGCGGAAGACCTTCGGCTTGAGCGTCCCGAGCATGTGGCCGATGGGGAGCTGCTGGAAGTCGTGGATGTAGAACAGGTCGAAGTCGAAGGACTCGTCCAGTCGGCGAATGAGCTCCGCGGTCGTGCGATTGTAGTAGGTGTACTCTCCATAATCCTCGGTCCAGAACAGGTCGGCCGAGAGGCGGGGGCCATTCAGTCCATGGACCGTCGTCCAGATCGTCTCCTTGACCTTGCCGTATCCGCCCATCCGGTCCCGGTCGATGGAGACATTGTGGAGGGTGATTCCCGGCATCTCGATGGCCTCGGGGGCGTTCGGGTTCAGCGAGACCCAGTGTACCTCCTTCCAAACTCCTTCAGAGAGGAGGCGCCGGGCGAGCGGATAGATCATCCGGGTGACCCCGCCCGGCGAGAACTGGTAGTCGACCCCGGCGTGGAGCTTCGCAAAGTCGCGCTCGACGGTCCACAAAGGCCGTGGCTGCCCTCCAGAAGGGGGAAACTGGAGGAGGGGCGTTTGGGTGTTGATGCAAACCCGCAGGGGTTCCATACCGATGATCCTGTCGGGGCGGAAGCCCTCGCAACGACCCGCGTCCGATATCAGTCGCCAGCCCTGCTTCGGATCCCGACCATCCTTCGTCCGAGCGTACGCGCTGGAACCGGGTGCCCGTATAACAACCCTTCTAGCCCGAGGGCAGCCGATTCGCGAAAAGGCCACCTTTCCGATCCGCGTACACTAGAGCCCGTCGCACCACGACGCCGGAGGGACCTGTTGCCGAGCAGCAGGAACCCGCCCGAGCGGAGTCGGGAAAATCCCTACGATTTGCGAGTTTCGTAGTCGGAATCTTGTATAACCTGAAGTCTTCCCACGAGCACCATGTCGCGACGCATACGCGCTTCGACGAGCCTGCTGTTGTTGGTGACCGTGGTCTTCCTCGGTGCCCTGATGATCTTGCCGGCGAGTTCCGTCGCCGCGCGGGTCACCGCCGGCTCCGCGACCTCCGCGGGGCTCGAGACGGTCTCACATGAGCCGACACTGAGTCCTACGATCCCGAGCAGCTCACTCTCTCCTCTCGGCCCCGGAGTTCTCTCGGGTCTCCCCGCGAGTCTCGCCCACGTTCCGTGGATCGCCTCCCTCACCGGTGAGGGGCCCAAACTGGCCACGCTAACCTCGCTCCCGAACCTGGAACTGTTGAGGCACCCCGCCACGGCGGTAGACGGGTCGATCAACCCGTTCTATGTCGCCCAGCCCGCCCCGCTCGGTCTCACGGACTACGGCCTCGGGGAACAGACCTATTCCTACAACACGTCGCACATTCTCGGCCAGGTGACGTTCAATACCCCGCCGAACGTCACGGACCCGGGCTCGGCCGGGGTTACCGAACCCGCGGGCCAGCATGACGGATACGTCGGCAGCTTCTACGAGTTCGGAATCCAGCTGAACACGGTCGCGACTAACATGTCCATTCCCGGCTCCGACCAGGGATTCTTCTGGACCCAGAACGTGGTGAACTTCAACGACACCGGAATTCACTTCGTCGACGACACGTTCAACATGACCTCCGGGACCGTGAACCCGTACTACATCGCCCCGGGGACCATCTACTCCGCCTGCAACAACAACTCCGCCGGCGTGCAGAAGATCCTGTACAACTACGGTGGCGTCCTCCAGTGCGTCGGCGGGACGGTCCCGGTGAGCCCCGCTTCCTACCCGGTCACGATCCAGCTCTACAACAATGCGACGCTCAACTCCGACAACCAGACCGTCGTGTCGTACGGCTACCGGATCGTAGAGGCGGGCACGAGCCAGGTCTTCACCGGCGTGGCCTCCGACGTGGTGTTCAACAACCCGGCGGCGCCCACGCCACCCCCCAACCCGCCGGGGTTCTCGATCGACGGTTTCGCCCCCTCCCCGACCGGGCTGTTCCGCGACGCTGAGATCGTCCTCTGCGGCAACATCGGCGGCGACAACTCGGTCTTCCGCGTGATGAACGCCACGATGAACCTCGAGTACTCCAATGCGAGCAGCGGCGGTTTCCAGAGCGTGCCCTCGGCGTACAACTGGGGCGGCGACACCGGCGAGACTGCGACCGGGGTTGCCGACTACTGGACCCCGAGC
Organism: Thermoplasmata archaeon; assembly: GCA_030038895.1. Lineage (GTDB taxonomy): Archaea > Thermoplasmatota > Thermoplasmata > Lutacidiplasmatales > UBA184 > Lutacidiplasma. Next base: position 78 of record JASHQX010000081.1, on the reverse strand, counting down.
CACACGCTCGTCATGAACCAGGGCCCGGCGATGCTCTACGGTCTCTGGAATGCGGTGCCGTATGCTTCCGTCATGTCA
>JASHQX010000007.1 GCA_030038895.1 Thermoplasmata archaeon | reverse complement strand
GATGTCCGGGAGCGGACGGCGAACGTCAGCGAGGCCGGCGAGATCACCACTCAGGCCCGTAAGGCCGGGGTTCCGCTCGCGCTGATCACCAACGGACGCGAATTCTCCCTCTGGTTCGTCGCGAAGGACGAGGACGCCGCGCCGCTCTTCGTGCTCGCGCTCAAAGACCTCCCCGACAATTCGGAGAGCCTCCTCGGACTTACCTCCGACTTCCATCTCAGCGACACGGGGATCCAGCAGCTCCGCCGCAGCGCCATCCGCCTCGCGGTCCTCGTGATGCTCGAGGACAACGCTGAGAAAACGTTCGACGCGCTGGTCGACTGGGTCCAGTCCCAGGTCGCTCCGGGGGCGCTCGACGAGACGACGAGCCAGGCGATTCGCGATGCGACGATGATCTGGTTGACCGAGGAGCACCTCACGATGCCGGCGTTCCAGCCGTCGGACGGCAAGCGCTCGCACGAGCTCCACCCGACGACCCCCAAGGACTGGGAGCCGTTCCCCCGTGGACCGCCCGGCACGTTCCAGTACCGGTACGATTCGACCAAGACGCTCGATCTCCGGCAGAACCCGAAGGAGGTCCGCGAGCAGCTGCGCCTGCAGGGGCTCAGAACCCCCACTGCGACGAGCTTTGGCGGGTTCTACCACGCGCTGCGAGCCCGCGCGGGGCTCAACAGCCCCCCAAAGTAGATCGCGCCCTGCCCTTGGCGTCGCACCCGGCGCCGGTCACCGGAGCAGGATGAGCTGGGTGTCGCCGAACTCGTGCCAGAGGTAGCCGGCGGCGCGCGCGATCCGGTACGCCCGATCGATCCGATCGGCGCCGGCCACCGCGGCCAGTAGAGCGAGGTGGGTCGAGGTCGCGTCGTGGAACCCCGTCAGAAGGCCGTCCACCGTCCGGGTCGGCCGCTCGGGGTTGAGGTAGAGGCGGGTGAAGCCTCGAGCAGGACGGATCCCGCATCCATCCACGGCGGATTCGAGCGCTCGCACGACCGTCGTCCCGACCGCGATCACTCGTCCGCCCGCCGCGCGCGTCCGTTCGATTGCGGCCGCCGTCTCGGGCGGGACCCAGAACGGCTCGGGATAGATCGGGACCCCGAGAGGCCCCGCGTCTCCGGGCTCTAGGCTCGAGACTCCACAGTGGAGCAGGATCCGCGCGAAGGCGACCCCTTCTCGTTCTAGCTGCTCGATTACCCGCGGGGTGAACGGACGCCCGGCACTCGGCATTTCGGCGCTGCCGGGAATTCGAGCGAAGGCGGTCTGGTAGATCGATAGTGGATACTCCTTCGAGAGGTACCCGTAGCGCACCGGCCGGCCCATCTCCGACATCGCCCGGTAGAGATCCCCTTCGACTCGGACGAAACCGAGGCGTCGAATGTTCGGGAAATCCGCGACGTACCGAGCCGGCAATCCCCCCAGCTCGAAACGGTCTCCCGGGGCCAGAGGTACCGGGCCGGGGAGCCCGAACCCACGACGGGGCTCGACCACCCAGAGCCCGGGCCCGTAGGCAGTCGAGACGCTGACCCGGAATTCCCCGAACCTGCCCCGTGCGGGAAGGCTGGCCGGCAGCGTCGCGCTCTCGTTGACGACGAGAAGGTCCCCCGAACGCAGGATTTCCGGCAGATCCGAGAACCTTCGGTGGAGATCGGCGGCCGGCGTGCTAAGAAGCAACCGAACCCCGTCCCGGGGGAGACCGCGATCTTCGGGGGTACGGTCGGCTCCCTGATCCGGGGGCACCGGAGGGATGGACGGTCCGTTCCTCATGCGAGCACCTCCCACCGATCCGCTTGAGCCTGGAACCGGTGACCCGAAACGGCGCCCGACGGCTGGTTGAGGAGCCAGGCCCAGAAGGGGAGGGTGACTTCCGGTAGGGGTCGGTCCGAGATGTCTTGCCCCGGGAAAGCCGCCTGATGCATCGAGGTACGGAGGTCTCCGGGGTCGACGCTGACGACCGAGATCCCGCGATCTCGAAGCTCATGGGCCAAAGTCCGGCTCACTAGGTCGAGCGCCGCCTTGCTAGCCCCATAGCCTCCCCAGCCGGGGTATCCCCCGATCGCCGCATCACTCGAGATGTTCACGACCCGGCCTTGGGCATGTTCGAGGAACGGAAGCAGCTCCTGCACGAGAGCGATCGGGGCGACCACGTTCACTCTATACACCCTCTCGAGCTCGGGCAGCGGATAGAAGGCGAGCTCCGGCAGGGGAGACGGGCCGAGCTCGCTCGCGTTGTTGACAAGCAGGTCGAGGCGTCCTAAGGATCCCACCATGAGCGCCAACTGGCGGCGATGCTCCGGGTCCGCAACATCCCCGGAGCGCGTCCGGACGCGAGTCCCGAACACGGCGAGCTCGGTGGCCGTCGCGATCAGCGCCTCCGAGCCGCGCGCGGTCAAAACCAAGTCGAACCCCTCGCCAGCGAGGAATCGGGCCAGGGTCTTGCCGAGCCCCCGGCTCGCTCCCGTCACAAGGGCGACACGTGGACCAATAGAGGAGTCGGTCATGGTAGTGGCCGGCGCTCGCGAATAAGGAACCGGCACACCGGATCTCCCGCGACCACCCGGTGCGACACGTCTACGCGGGCGCTCATCATCGACTCGAACATCCGCCGCTCCGTTTCGCACGCTTCGGGAAACCGCCGGGCGATCGCCAGGATGGGGCAGTTGTGCTCCAACATCTCCACGGTTCCCTTTCGGCGTGGGCCCATCTCGGCCATGTACCCGCCCTCGGTACGGATTCGCACTAATTCCTCGACCCGTCTCGCGAGCGAGCCGGACGAAAGTCGCGGAGCGCTACGGTCCGCCACCACATGGGCGCGCTGCGCGAGGAGCTCGGCGATCGCGGGCCGGCCGAGGCGTCGTTCGATAAACTCGAGGGCGCACAGGGACATCTCGGAGTATCCCTGGGGAAAGAGCGAGAGGGCTCCGGGGGCGAGCCGGAAGAGCACGCGGGGGCGACCCACCTTCCCGGCCCGGTACGACCGGACCACCAACCCATCAGCCTCCAGTTTTTCGAGATGGCCGAGAGCAGCGACTTTCGAGATCCCGATCGACTGCCCGATCTCGGCCAATGAGGCGTCCGGCTGCCGCTTGAGCAGAAGAAGGATTCCTCGCTTGGGCGAGGAGAAGCCGGTCGCCTCGGTCCGAGACGCGGAATCGAGCGACATGCCGACTTGAAGGGGAAGCGAGTTTATACATTAATTGCTTAACAAAATGAACGAAGGGAGGAAGGGTTCGCCCTCCTCCCCTCCGACGGTAGAAGCCCTGCGCTCTTCGAAAGGGATACGGACGACGAGAGCTTGACCGGTCTGATGCAACCGACGCCATCGAGGTCCGGAAAGAAGACACCCGTGATCGCCGCCATCGCGATCCTCGCGATTCTTCTCGCGATCCTCCTGATCCTCTATGTCGTACCCTTCGGCCACACACATACCGTCGGGATTTTTTTCGCCGCGGCCGAACTCACTCATGCGGGTCAGTGCGTGACCACGGACCACAGTGAATCGTTCCCCTCCTGGTTTGTCGGTTCCGCTGCAATGAATTGGACTGCCTCCGGAGGCGCGGTGGCTCTCTGGATCAACGAATCGGGGCGGTCGGGGAGCACGACGGTCTACAGCGGATCTGGCACGCAGGGCTCGGGAGGTTTCAGCATCGAAAGCGCGACTCCGTATGCGTTCGAGGTTCAGAACTGTAATCCGGAGCAAGTCACCCTGAACGTCACGATTTCCGTTCCGTATAGCTCCCCGATCCTTTGACGGGGCGGACTCCCTCGCCTCGACGGCCGAACAGAGGCCCGCCGATAGGTTCCTATCCCTCTGTTGCTTTAGGGACCGCATGGCGTCTTCGAACGTCGAGGGCCGAATGGGCGTGAATCCGTTCCACGATCTGGTGACTGCACTGGAGGATCGGCAGGGAGAGGTCGACATTCACCTCGAGCACGTCGCGCTCCGCTTGCCGTTGATCCCGGATGCGCTGGAGCTCAACGGAGAGGTCTCGATGACGATCCATTTCCGCGCCCTCTCCGACAAGGAGAAGACCGCACTTTCCTCGAAAGAGGTGCGCCGCCTTCAGAAGTGAGCCGGCCACGCGCCGGCCGTCTCGGCATTTTTAATACGGATAAGTGCGCATAGATTTCATAGCATGGTCGCCGGCTCGCAGCGACGCGGGCCGCATCCGTGCCTCGAGCGCGGATGCGGACATCCCGAGGAAGACCACCTTTCGACCCCCGAGCTGGCGGGGCCCGCGGAGACGGTCGTATGGTGCGTCTCCTGCCACCGGCATGAAATCCACCGGCACCGGCGGTGGGGGCCGTTCGGCCTCACGGGTTCCAGGACGCGGCGCCTTCAAGGCGGCTTGAACTAACTCGAAACGGGCCGGGGGAATCTATTCCGGCGATCAGTAGGCGCGGAGCGCGAGTCCGATCAGGAATCCCGCGAAGCCGGACCCAAGTCCGATCACGAGCATTCGGAGCCCGCTCCTCAGAAGGGATCCGATCGTCAGGCGAGCCTCGTAGTATCCGATCATGAACAGCATGACCCCGCTGAAAAAGACGGCGATGAGGGACGCGGCCACGGCGTTTTGCCGCAAGAAGAAGAACGGAAGGAGCGGTACGATGCTGCCCAGGAGCGTCGCGGATCCCACGATGATCGCGCTGTTCCGCGGCGCGGACTCCTCGACGGGGGAGAGGTGGAGCTCGAACGCCATCATGATGTCGAGCCAGGCTTTCGGTTTTGCCTCGATCCTCTGCAGAAGGTCATTCACCTCGGGCTCGGAGTAGCCCCAGCCTCGGAGGATCACGCGGACTTCCTCGCGTTCGAGCTCGGGCACTTCCCGCATTTCGACAAGCTCGCGCTGGGTCTCGCTCTCGTAGAGCGACCGCCGCGAACGGGTCGAGGTGTACGCCACCGCTCCCATCGAGACGGTTTCGGCCGCGAGCGCTGCTAGCCCGGCAATGATAACGAACTTAATCGCCGCGCCCGAAGCCGCGAGCCCAAGGACGATACCGAGAACGTTGACGACGCCGTCTTGACTCCCCAGAATGAAATCCGAAAGGAGCGTCGGGCGTGGATGAGCCTCCATCTGGGCCTGCTTGGCCATGGGGGCCCGGCCAGCAGGCGGGCCCTTAAGACGGTGCCGTCTTCGACAGCGCTACCGTCGCCGTTCGGGTCGCTTCAGCCTCGTTCCAAGGACCTCTGCACGTCGCATAGCGAAGGTCTAAGACCCTCGGTGGGACTGGTGCGAGTGAGTCCCCTAGAGCGATGTCGTCCTCTTCGGCTGCGGTCCCTCCACCTGTCTATTCCTCCACGGGGGGGCAACCCTCTATTCAACAGTCCGATCGATTGACCCCTCGGGAGTTCCAGACCCTCGTTCTCACCACCCTCGGCTCAATGATGGTGGCGATCGACAGCACGATCGTCATTCTCGCGCTTCCGACGATGACGCGGGAGCTCCACGCCCCTCTAGGTACGGTCATCTGGACGATCCTCGTCTACCTCCTCGTCACGGCTGCGCTCACGACGCAGGCCGGTCGGCTGGGGGACCTGCTCGGGCGAAGCGTCGTGTACAATTCCGGCTTCGCGGTGTTCACGATCGGCTCCGCGTTGAGCGGATTCGCGCCGACTGCCGAGTTCTTGATTGGTGCTCGGGTGGTCCAAGCAATCGGGGCGGCGGTGATGTTCTCGAACGCCTCCGCCCTGATCGCCACGGTCTTCCCGCCCCACCGGCGCGGACGAGCGTTCGGGATGATGACGCTCGGCTGGAGCATGGGCGCGATCCTCGGGATCCTTCTCGGAGGCGTCATCACGACGTTCCTCGGCTGGCGGTACATCTTCTTCATCAACCTCCCGATCGGCGTCGGGGCGGTCGCGTGGGGGATCCGTATCCTGCCCCGTACGGAGCGCCAGCACGTCCGTTTCGATCTGCCCGGGTTCGTTTCTCTCTCGATCGCTCTGAGTCTGGTGTGCTACGGTGCGATCGAGATCGCCTCGTATGGGGTCGCGACCATGTACCTCACCTACGTCGCCGTCGGCCTCCTATTGGTCCCAGTCTTTGTCGGAATCGAGCTGCGGTCGTCGGCCCCCATGCTCGATCTCCGCCCGCTGCGCCAGCGGTTGCTCGGATTCTCGTTAATCGCCGGGTTCCTCCAAAGCTTGGGCTATCTGTCGGTGATCTTCCTCCTGACGATGTACCTTCAGGGCTTGCGCGGTCTCTCCCCCCTGAACGCATCGCTCCTCCTCGTACCGGGGTACCTGGTCGGAGGGTTCTTCGGCCCGTGGATGGGCCGGCGGGTCGATCGGATCGGCCCGCGGGTGATCGCGACCGGCGGGCTTGCGTGCATGGGCGTCGCGGTGGTCGCGTACTCCTCCCTCACCGTCACCTCGTGGCTCGGGTGGATCCCGATGATCTCGCTCGTCGCCGGCGTGGGAACCGGGATGTTCTTCCCCGCCAACAACACGGCGATCATGAGCCAGGCGCCGGCCGGGGCCTACGGTTCCATCGCAGGACTTCGCGGCACCCTTTCGAACATGGGGACGCTCTTGAGTTTCGTCCTCACGCTGACGATCGCCTCGGCGAGCGTCCCTCGGTACGTCGCCTACGAGGTCTTCCTCGGGACGACCAACCTCACCGGCGGGATCGGTTCTCAGTTCCTGGGCGGCCTACACGCAGCGCTCCTCGGCTGCGCGATCATCCTCGTCGCGGCCGCCGTATGCTCGTGGTCGCGCGGACCGCACGTCGCCGCCCGGCCGGCCGCCGCACCGAGCCCCGACGCGTCGACCCGCCTAGCCTCGGCCGGCGGACCAGACGCAGGGCGTCTCGAACGATGAGGGCGTGGTCGAAGGCGAGCGGGCCGACCCGGTCGAGTGGGACCCACTCGGCGGCGGCCGCATCATCCCCGCCGCGGGGACGGCCGCCCCGCCCCCGCATGAGATACACCACGGACGTCGTCGGCTTGCGAGGGTCGCGGTCGGGCCCGGAGTAGACCCCGACGAGGCGCCAGGGACGCGCGACAAGACCCGTCTCCTCCCGAAGCTCCCGCGCGACCGCCTGTTCGACCGTTTCGGTCAGCTCCACGAATCCCCCGGGGAGGGCGCTCATGCCCCGGAATGGCGGGCGGCCGCGCCGGACGAGCAGGATCTTTCCACCGCGGATCCATACCGCATCGGTGGCGAGGGCCGGGTTCCGGAATCGTGGGGACACGACCCGGTAGAGCACCAGGCGGTACTTCACCTTGGGGCGTTCAGCGCAGTTCGCTCAGGATCTCCTCGTCGGGCCGACCCTCGGCGGGAACGAGATAGACGTACTGCGTGTAGTAGTCGAGGACGTAGAACAGGTGACGGGTCGGATGCGACTTCGTCCACTCCCAGTGCAGGATCGGCTTCCCCAGCATGTCCGCGACGTGGACGAGGTCGAGCCAGTCGGCGAGCACGACGAGCTCGGCGCGCTTCGGCGGAGTGCTCGTGACCGCGATCGCGTCCCGGTACGGCTCGGTGAACTCCTTGACCTGGGCGCGCGTCGAACGAGGTCGGGGGCGTGCCGCATAGTATCCCGCGACTCCGGCGGCGACTACGAAGCCCGCCGAGAGGATACCCGAGATGATCAGATCCTGGTTCCGACCGGTGTTGGTAACCGTGCCGTCGTGGGTAACCGATTGGGCAAAGGTGGAGGATAGGGGTCCGGGCGTCATCTCGGAGCTGCCAATGACGAAGCTCAGGATGGGGGAGAAGGTGTACGACGAGGCGTGGCCGCCCGAGTTGACGTTCAGGATGAGGGGGCCCGTGAAATTGAGGTAGAACTGAACGGGTACGACGCCGGTTTCGCTCGCGATAGTGGCCACGATGCGCGAGACGGTGGACATGTTCACGAACGTACTGACGGAGACGCTATCGTCGAGCGCCATCGACCGTTGGGGAACGACGAACGCGCTCGAATTCAGCGAATAGTTCCATGCCGACGGTGCGGCAAGGGTCACTGCGAATCCGGCGATCAGCGTGATGTTCGAGGCCGCCGTAAAGGTCGCAACGAAGTCGTAGGAAAGGTTGATCGAAGCGACTAGGTTCGTGAAAAGGATCCCTTCACCGGGACCCAGCGTGGTCTGGTTGTAGAGGATGTTCGGTCGCAGGGACGCGAGGTAGTTGAAGTTCGTGGTCCCCGAGTACGAGTAGTAAGGGGTACTGACGGGCTGCTGCGCCGGCATAGCGGCGACGCTCGCGAGCGCGTAGAGGGAAGCCACGGCGGCGAGCACGAGGATAATCAGAGCCACCGCCGCCGCCCTCATTCCTGCTCCTCCCGCAACGGCAGGACCGGCCGGTGGCTGGGCCGTTGCATTCCTCCGGGAGTGGAGCGGTAGAGGACGGCGATCACGATCACGAGGAGCACGGCAATCGTAAACTCCGGGTCAAGGATGAGGATTCCTAGATAGGGCACGTTCCCTGCGACACTACCCACGATCTGGGAAAACAGCACCGGGCGAGGGTCGGGGGATGGATTCGCATCCCCCTTCGTCGTGAACACCGGCTGGGTACCATTGTACTGGATCCGGATCACTCGATGGACCACCGGGCCGTTCGCGCTGAGGTACGGGGCGTTGTACGCGATGATCTCGCCGACATGGATCTCTGACGCTGAGGCGATCGGCAAGACGAGGATAAGCGTGCCCGGGGGGAGCGTCGGGCGCATGCTGGGGGTGGCGATCGCGAGGAGGTGTACCGGAGCGCTCGAGGTGATCATGCCGAGGGGTCCGGACACGCCAACGACGACGACCGCCACCGCGATGACCGCGACCGCCGGAGCGACATGCCGCGAGGATCGGGCTTGCGCCGAGAGCGTCCCGCGTCGAGGCTGCAGGGGCGTCTCTAGATAGTGGCGGGACTCGAACCGTGGCTCCCTCTCCCAGAGGAAGACGAGGAGGATGACCCCGGCGATCGCGATGAGCTCGAGGACGAACTCGAACGTCCATGAGATGCCCCGGATCGCCACCGGGAAGAGGAAGCTTGTACCGACTATGCACGTGCGGAAGATCCACGGTCCCACGAGACTCCAGCCGGACTTGTAGAAGTAGAGCCCGAGGAGGATTCCGAGGGTGAAATTGACGAACAGGAGCAGGAAGATCTGTTGAAGGAGCGACGAAGGGTTCAGCAGAACGACGAGGAAGGGGTTGAACGTCGAAAGTGCAAAGAATCCGGATGAAACGAAAAGCGCCGTACGGAACGGCGAGCGACCGGCGAGCTTGGTCAGGAAGTAGCCGCGAAACACGGCCTCCTGTCCCAGCACGAGCAGAGGGATCGTGAAGAGGAAGAGCCCGAAGTCGTCCGGACCGGGAAGAGAGGGAAGTTGTAGGCCGAGCAGCAGGCCGGGTTCCCAAAGGAGTGCCTGGTAGATCCCAAAGAGGATTACCGCGAGAATCACTGCGAGTCGGTAACCGTCGATCGGCCGTCGAAACCCGAAGCTACTGAGGCGAGCGTGCTCGACGTAACGGATGACAAGAAGATAGACTACGAGCGGCGCAGCCGCGACGACAGGATAAACGAGGTAGAACGCCGAACCGAGGGCGAAACCGCTGATCAGATCGTAGAGTACCGGGATTATGACCGCCAGCAGCGCGATCGACCACGGCCAAAGACGGCGACCAAAGACGAAGGGCAAGATAACGACGAACGCGAGCGAGCCGACTGTGCCGATAATCCATTCAATCGGTGGGCTCATCAGACAAAACCTCGCCCCGCTGCAGACGCGTCATGCCGACCGCCCCCTAGCGTGGAAGCTCGCCGCCGCTCGGAACTCTCGTCCAGCCTCCCGTAACTCCCATGGGAAGAAGGGAGGAAAGGGTTGTCCCTAGGGGTTGCCGAGCTAGCTGTCTGAGGCTTAAGCCGGTTCGCCCTTCTGACCCGAGCCCACAACGAAGTTGAAGACCCAAGTGAAGGTCCCGGTCACTCCCTGGCAATCGGGCGGCGTGTTCTTCAGCTCGAGCAGGATCTGGAACGGCATCATTCCGCCCGGAACGACGCTCGTCCCCGTAGCTGTCGGCTGCACAAGCGACCACTGCCAGCAGCCGTACACGCTCGTCGTGCGCGAGAAGGTAACCCCGGTGAACTCCGCGGGGATAGACCCGGTGTTGGAGATGTTACCCGAGACCGCACACCAGTCCCCCGGACCGAGGTTGCCAGCCGTCACCGTCAGTGTATTCCCACTTCCCGTAGACGGACCCGTGCAGATAACCGCCGACGAGAGCGGGTAAAACATCGTGCTGTTCTGGTACGTTAGCGGGCCAGAAAAGCTGACGGACCACGTCCCTGCACTCCCATTGACCGTCACCGTCGCAGTGAGCATGACTGCGGAATACCCGAGTCCGCCCACGGCGAGCAGGCCGACGACCAGCATCGACACCCATAGCGCCTTTGCTACCATCTTCTCTCCAATCCTCCGACCACCCGGTTTTTGCCCGAACGGGCGAAACCGAATCGCGACTTGAGTTCTTAATCGGTTGTTTCTGTAACAGTGAAATCTACGATTAGCTTCCGACGCGCCGTATAACACTGAGGACGCGTTGTAATCTCAGGGTGTGGAAAGGCCTGAAAGGTCTGTAACACTAATTCTTCCTACTTTGTTCTGACGGGAAGTCTCATTCGAGGAACCGGAGCTCCATATCAGGCCGTCCAGATTGGTCGGTTCGGTTCCCGCGAACCGGATGGCTGCCATCGCAAAAGAGGGCACCCCCGCGAAGCTGGCCCGATGAAGTGAGCTCGGGCTCCAGAGCTCCAGGAACGATCGGACGCGGTCGGACCAGCGCTCACCCGCCGCGACGGAGTGCAGGAAGAACCGAGGATGCGCCTCCAGCCATTGCGCGAGGCGTTGACCCGCCTCCTGCGACCATTGCTCCGTAATCACATGGACCTGGGTGGAGGGCGGTGTCCGTTCTTCGAGTTCCCTTAAGAGGATCAAGAGGTCGCGAATGGAGGGTTCCGCACTTCCTTGGATGGGTACCGCGTCCTGAATCCCTTCAATGATATACATCAAGTCCTCGCCCGAAGCGTAGGTAGGGCGAACGAGGTATCCTCCCGAGATGTCGGTTCGAGGAGCGATGGAGGGCCCTTCGGGCCGAATGGGAGCGCTTGCTTCGACGTCCTGGATCCCGAACATCACCGCGCGGGCCGGTGGCTTCACGAAGACCCCGAGCAGGTCCACGAACGAACTCGATTTGGGCCGGGTGAAGGCGATTCCGCCGGAGGATGAGGGGGAGCTCAGGGGCCTACTCGGCTCGACGCCCCTTGACTTCCAGATCCGATGCACGAGCATGTGGTTCACCCCGAGGTATCCGGATAGGGTTCGGGTGGTCCACCGCTGCCCGTTGGTCGGCGCGACGTTGTAGGTTGTATGGAGGATTCTTTCGGCTGTCCGCGCGCTGACCGCGGAACGGCGGCCCTGACGCGGAGCGTCTCGCAATCCCCGATCGAATCGATGAGTCTCGAAGCGTCGACGCCACAAGGCCACGGTCGCCACGTCGACCCCCAAAGTTCGGGCGATTTCGCGATTGGTCCGCCCCTCGGAGGCTTGGATGAGGATGCGAGCGCGCTGGCGGACCCGGCGCGGCGTATCCCGGTCGGCGATTATCGCGCGGAGTCGCGCCCACTCCTCATTCGACAGAGTCACGCGGGCTGCACGTCGCACGGCTCGGCATCCGCTCCCGTCAATTAAACCTGGCCCTCCCAAGGGGCCCTTGGAAGGACCGCGATGGACGGGGTGGTCCGGGTGGCCTCCGAGGGCTTTTGGGGGGGACGGGCGCCTTCCCATGGGGCGGAAGACATATGGCCCCGTCCCTTGAACGGGCCAGAGACGAAGCCCTGGGGCGTCGGGGAGTGATCCTGTGAGCCAAGGGACCTATGTCCATAGAACCGTCCGTTTGGGGGCCGCCTTCCTCATCTTCGGCGCGGTCGAGTTCATCGTCGGAATGATCGTCGTGCAAAGCCAGTATCCGGGCTATAGCCTAAGCCAGAACTACATCAGCGACCTTGGCGGAGCTCATTCTCCCTGGGCGCTCGGGTTCGACGCCTCGGTGATCATCCTCGGCCTCTGTGCGATCGTCGGAGCGCTCCAGATCTGGGGGGCCTTTGATCCGAGCGGCGGCCGCGCGCTCGGGCTCGGATTCCTTCTCATCGCCGGCATCGGGGCGGTCGGGGTTGGAGTGTTCCCCGAGACGACCCCAGTTCTCAGTGGAGGGATGCATACGATCGTGTCGTTCATCGCGTTCCTCGGAGCCGGGATCGGTTTGACGAGCCTGTCGTTTGCGACCGCCCGAGGTCCCCCCTGGCGTGTGTTCCGCCCCCTCACGCTCGCGTGCGGGTTGGTGACGTTGGCAGCTATAGTGCTGTTTTCCCTGGGGCAGTTCGGGGCCTCCGCCTATTACCTGGACCTGGGACCCGGCGGGATGGAGCGGCTTGTCGTCGCCCCCGTCCTCCTATGGGCAATTGTCGAAGGGGTCCACCTGGCGGGATTGCCCCGGTACGCTCCCAGCGTTCCAGTCCGGAGTACCGCGTGACGTTGGGTCATGTCCGGCAATGTGAACGCCGCTAGGCGAACCTTTCCGGCCTTGGCGCACGACACGGCCCTTCGCCCCCAGGCGCGGCAAGAATTAAGTGACGGTGAGGGGTCCTCACGCCGGATGCTGACCATCCGGAGCAAGGCCCCGCTCCGGCTCAGTTTTGCCGGTGGTGGGACCGACGTGTCCCCCTATCCCGAGGAAAAAGGCGGGGCCGTGTTGAACTGCACGATCGACAAGTTCGCTTTCGCTACCCTGCAGGTAGTCCCGGGACGCACGGGAAACACTTCCGTCGAGTCCTTGGATTACAACCAGCGGATCAACTATCAGAAGGCGTCGGACCTCCTGTACAACGGCGAGCTCGACCTCGTCAAGGCCGCCCTCAAGGTCCTGCAGCCCCCCGAATCCAATGGGCACACCGAGAGCTCGCTCCACCTGTTCCTCCATTCCGACGCGCCGGCCGGGACCGGTCTCGGCGGATCCTCGACGATGTGTGTGGCGCTCGTGGGCGCCTTCCAGCGGTACCTGCGCGAGCCGTGGACGGCGTACGATGTCGCCGAGCTTGCGTACCGGATTGAGCGGGAAGAACTCGGGATCAAGGGCGGCCGCCAGGATCAGTACGCGGCGGCCTTCGGCGGATTCAACTTCATCGAGTTCGAGAAGGACCGGACGATCGTCAACCCCCTCAAGATCCACCCGGACGTCCTGAACGAGCTCGCGTACCGTCTCTTACTTTGCTACACCGGCACCGGCCACTACTCGAACGACATCATCGAACAACAGACGCGGAATTACACCGAGCGTCGCAGTGATACGGTCGGGGCCCTGGACGCGACCAAGCAGCTCGCGATCGACATGAAAAAGCAGCTGCTCCGGGGCAACCTCGACGAGATGGGTCGGCTCTTGGACGAGGGGTGGAAGTTCAAAAAGCAGTTCACCGACGGCATCTCGAACGAACAAATCGACGCGCTCTACGCGCGAGCCCGTGAAGCCGGCGCGCTGGGAGGCAAGCTCCTGGGAGCGGGCGGAGGAGGGTACATCCTTCTCTTTTGTGACTTCGCCCGGAGGGCCCGGGTCGCCAAGGCCGTGATCGAGGCGGGGGGTAGCGTCAGCGATTTCACGTTCGAGCCAAGCGGACTGCAGACCTGGGCTGTGCGCCCCATTGCGTGAGCGGTGCTCATGTCCGGGGCTCCATCGGAGGGGCCCGCCGCGGCCGCTCAGCCGCTCCTCTCGATCGTTCTCGCGACCTTCAACGAACGACGGAACCTTCCCCAGGTGGTGGACCGGATCCGTCAGCAGCGCCTTCCCCCCTTCGAGATTATCGTCGTCGACGACGGGAGCACGGACGGTACTCGGGAGTTCCTCGACGAAGCCGCGCGCAGCGATCCCTGGATCCGGCCCGTCTATCACGAGGGTAAGCAGACCACGGTACGGGCGCAGTGCCAGGGCATCGGTGTCGCGACGGGACGGCTGGTCGTGATCATGGACGCGGATCTTCAGCACCCCCCGGAGCTTCTCCCCTCGATGGTTCAACAACTCCAGGGCGGGTCGGCTCTGGTCCTCGCCAGTCGCTACGCTCCCGGCGGATCGCCGGGGCCCCGGACGCTGGCCCGCTGGTTTTACTCGCACGGGGCCGCCCTGGCCGCGGCCATCTATCTGCCCGAGGCTCGTCGAGTCAAGGACCCCGTCTCGGGGTACTTTGGTTTTCGGAGGGAGATCTGGATTCCGCTTGACCCAAAGATCCGCGGATACAAACTGTCGCTGTTCCTTCTCGTGATGGCGAACGGCCGCCCCGTCACGGAGGTCCCCTTTCGGTTCGAGCCTCGGACGGAAGGGGCGAGCAAGGTGACCGAAAGCTCCGCGTTCATCGGGATGTACCTCAGGGAAGTGCGTCTCGCCCGTCGGCTCCGGAACGAGCTGCACGGGTCCGGTCGCTCGCCGGCGGGGTGAGCAACCCCTATAGAGGCGATCCGAGTCGCGCGGGGCTGGACGTGCAGAAGTGAAGCTGCTCATCACGGGGGCCTCGGGCTTCATCGGTCGCTATCTGGCGGCCCACGCGGTGGGTCTCGGTCACGAGGTCGTGGGAACGTACCTGTCGGACTCCGAGTTGAATGCCCTCGACCTTCCCCGGCGCTCGGTCCGATGGGAGCTGCTCGATATGCAGAAGCGGGAAGATGTCGACCGGCTCGTCCGCGCCGAGTCGCCGGACGGCGTCTTCCACCTCGCCGCGCAGGCCTACGCGAAGAAGGCGTGGGCCGACCCGGCGGACACGTTCCGCACGAACGTCCTGGGAACAATCTACCTTTACGAATCTCTAAAGGATCACATGCCCCGCGCGCCCGTGCTCCTCGCGGCATCGGGGGCGTCGTACGGCGTCCCGACCCGGCTCCCCGTCTCTGAGGATCTTCCTCTGAATCCCACGAATCCGTACGGGGTCTCAAAGGCGTGTCAGGACATGCTCTCGCTCCAGTACTCGCTCAACTTCGGTCAGCGTATCGTCCGGGCGCGGCTCTTCGGTACCACCGGTCCGGGGAAGACCGGCGACGCGCTGAACGATTTCGCCCGTCAGGTGGCGGCGCTCGAACGGACCGGCCGTCCCGGTCAGATCCGCGTCGGCAATCTGGACACGCTCCGCGACATCTCTGACATCCGGGACGTGGTGCGGGCTCTGTGGATCATCTTCGAGAAGGGGGAACCGAAGGTGCCAGTCAACATCGGCGCCGGCCAAAGCTACTCGATCCGCTGGATCGCCGAACAGTTGGTACGGCTTGCCCGGACCCCGATCACCCTAGCTCCCGACTCGAACCTTTTCCGACCGACCGACGAGCCCGACAATCGCGCGGACGTCCAGCGCCTGCGATCCCTCGGGTACTCGCCCAAGTTCTCGCTCGAACAGACCCTGCTCGACTCGCTGAATTTCTGGCGAGAATTCGAACTGTCCCGGCCCTCGAGCTAGGCGCCTCTGTTCGGCGTCCTATAGGTCAGTCCGAGCTTGGTCTGGGCGGAATCGGCACCTGCTCGAGTGTGCGGGTGGGCCGCGTTTTCAGCTCCACAGTACGCAGCCCAAACGATGTGGCTCTCCAACCTGTCGATTTCAGACCGCTGGACTGGGCGGCCACGCCTGAGACGAATACTCTTGTCCAGGGCAGGGCCACGTCAATGGACCCAAACGTTATCAAGAGGTAACCGTCCTCCGTGCCTCGACAGGGGTCTGTTTCGGGATGACCGGAGCGCAGGGGACCGAAGGTCCAGCCGGCGCACCCGATATCCCGAACTTGCCCGCGCTTTCCATCGTCACGGCAACCCTCAACGAGCGGGCGAATCTGTCGATCCTTCTCGAGCGCATTCAACAGCTGGATCTTCCGCCGTACGAGATTATCGTGGTGGACGATGGCAGTTCGGACGGGACTCGAGAGGTACTCTTGCAGGCCGCCGAGAACGATCCTCGGATTCGGCCGCTCTTTCACGAAGGCCGGCAGACCCTGATTCCCGCGCACTGTCAAGGCATTCGGGCATCGAAAGGGAAGTCCGTGATAATCATGGACGCGGACCTTCAGCATCCCCCCGAAGTTCTCCCCCTCATGGCCCGGAAGCTCGAGAACGGCACCGACCTGGTGGTTGCGAGTCGGTACGCCGACGGAGGTTCCCCCGGTGACTGCTCGCTCGGTAGAATGTACATCTCCCTCGGAGCCCAGCTGGTGACCAAGCTCTTCGTGAGCCACGCCCGAAAAATATCGGACCCTATCTCCGGCTTCTACGGCTTCCACCGGAAGATCTTTGTCCCCGTAGATCCGCGTTGGCGCGGCTACGAGCTGCTCCCCTTCATTCTCGTCATGAGTCGGGGAGTGTCCGTAAGCGAGGTTCCGTACGTATTCGAGCCTCGAAAAAGAGGCGTCAGCAAGATCATAGGAAAGGATTTCGGGTTTGTTCGCACATTTTTGACTGAAATCGTACTTGTTTCTCGTTTTGCTCGATCGCATCTAATCCTGCCGGAACCACTCAGGAGCATCCCCCAATCCGATGCTGGAGCTTCCCACGCAGGTATTCAGACCAATCGCTTGTGAGAGAGGGCTGCCAACTCTTTCCAGGTTCCGGCCGGCCTATGGGTCGGGTGGGACGCTGAACCTTCTGTCGTTGGCCTGCCCAGGTGCCCGCTCATGAGGGTCCGTCTGTCGGAGTCCTCGACATGAAGACCCTAGTCGTTTCGCACGCCGCCGCTAGTTTCGCGCAATCCAAAGGAGGAGCGGATGTCATTGCGCTCCGGAACGCCCGATTCCTCCAGGGGTCATTCGGCCCCGTGGGGTACGTGGGAATCTTGAGCCCTGATGAGATCGGAAGTCTGACCTACTTTCCGGTGCGTGACACCGACCTGCTATCCTATGATCGCTTGGGTCCCCAACTGGCCGCGTATGGATACCTGCTCAACCATCTCTTCCGTGCCGCTAAGGCGGCGCTCGTCGCCAATCGAAACTACGGCGGATTCGGTCCGGATCTCGTTATCGTGCACACGAGCACCGCCGCGGTGATGCTGAAGACTCTGCATCCCAGGACTCCCCTTGTGTACCAGATCCACGACGGACTCTTTGCCCACCGGACCGTTCATGGGCGATTGAAACGCCTGGTAAGGTTCCTTATGAATGACCTTCTCGAAATGGCGGCCGTAAAACGGGCGCAGTACATTCTGTGCGTATCTTCCTCGATCGAACTACAGCTCCGGAACGCGGGCGTGCCGGAGGAGAAACTCTCGGTCGTCCCCTTCGTTCCCAACGCGCCAACGGGCGACAACACCTCGCCATCTGCTGATCGCACTCTCGTTGCTTCCCACCTGTCCACGGCTGAGCCGTTTATCCTGTCGGTCGGGCAGCAGACGGGAAGAAAGCGCTTCGACTTGTTGATCGAGGCCATGCCCCTGGTGAAATCACCGCTGCATCTCGTTCTAGCTGGCGACGGGCCCCTGCACGCGCACTACCGGAATCTGGTCGATCGACTCAACCTATCCGGCCGGGTGCATTTGGAACAGCATGTGTCGGACCCGGCTCTAACGGCCCTCTACACCGACGCGGTAGCCTTCATGCTTGTCTCGGAAAACGAGGGATTTCCCGTTACCATCGCGGAGGCGCTCGCCTTGGGCTGCCCATCGTATCTGCTGTGTCCGAATATCCAGTCCGATACCGAATATCCAGCGGGCGACGCACACCTCATCCGTCAGATTCCGAGCCCGAACTTCCTCGCCCAATTGATGGACGATGCCTACCGCGCTCATCAACGGGCCGCGGCCGAAGGTGCTACGCGAACGGCGCATCCCGAACGAGTCGACCGTGCTAGAGTCTCATTGTCGGGTCTAAAGGGCTTCTATGACTCGATGATTGCCCGAGTGTTGTCTCCGACCGTTCGAAGAGGGGAGGTTTCGGGCTGAAGCTGGCAAGCTCCTTCCCGATTCCCTGCACGGCGATGCTCGGGACCGATCTGGTCCGCAAAACACGCGAGAGCCCCTGCGTGAGGCCGGAGCTGGTACGGCTACCCGTACCGTCGAGAATGACTACGTTCTTTCGGAAGGGCCTGCTACCCCTTGCCGAACTCAATCCCGAATCGAAGGCGTGACGCGCGCCCGCTCGAAGTATGGCTGTTAGAAGCGCTGGGAGCCCCTCCTCCGAGGACGTCCCGGCGACCGAAGAAAAGAGCGGCACCCAAGGGTCTGTCCACGCCGTATTCTCGAAGATACCCCCCATCGTCTGGGCAGTCCTCGGATTTGCCGCGATCACTGCGGTCGTGTTCCGGTCCGGAATCGTCTCCGAGGGAGGTTCCCTTCCGCAAGGGACGAACGCACTGAATGCCTACGTCCAATTCGCCTTCCTCCGTCACTTCCCGAACAGCACATGGGCCTACCCCCTCACGGACTGGGGTCAGCCCAACCCATGGTTCACCGGACCGTCCATCCTCACACCCGCCTTCCTGACGATCGGTCCTGCGACGCTGATCCGAGTGCTGGAGGCTACCGCCTGGTTCCTCGCGGGTCTGTCCATGTACATCGTCGCACGCAAGCTGGGATCCTCGCCGCTCGGAGCCGGAACCGCGGGAATCTACTACGCGATGATGGCCAATGTATCGCAGTACTTCGAAGGCCACGTATCGACCATGATTAGTATCGCGCTCCTTCCAGTCGCGTTTTGGTTTGCGTACCGGCTCTTCGACGCACCGACTCTGTGGGCCGCGGTTGGCGCGGCGACGATGGTCTACCTCCTTGCCTCGATCGGCGATCTCAGCATCTTGTACATGTTCCTATTCTTCGGCATACCGATGGTGGCGTACACGATCGCCAAGCGCTGGCGTCGTGACCTCTACCAACGTCGCGAGATTCTCTGCGTGCTCGCGGCATGCGGCCTGTTTGTCCTTCTGATGTTTTCGTGGGCCTATCCTTACTTCCTTGGGGCCCGACCTGAGTACACGACCGGAATCACGGTCGGCGTTTTGCCCTTCGATCGGGTGACGGGACTGCATCCACAATTCGCCTTTCTAGGATTCCTGAGCGAAGACTCCTTCGTCTCACTGACCTACGGGGTGCACAGTTACGCCATCGGCGGGGCGCTCCTTACCAGTCCTCCCAGTTTTCTCTACCTTCTCATTCCCATCGGGATTCTCGCGTACGTCGTACTCTGGCCGTCCAGAGATCGGGTCATCCTGTACCTGGGGGCCCTCGCGGCTATGCTCATCTCTACCGGGGCGCTAGTACCAGGACTCTCCTGGATCAATCTCGAACTGTACAATTACGTCCCGTACTTCGACAGCAATCCGACACTAGAGCGTTGGGCGGTAATCACGCTCCTCGCGTACTCGATTCTGCTGGCGCTCGGAATTTCTCAAATCGAACGATGGATCCGAGCCGAGGAAACGGAACGAAGCCCGATCCTTGGGCGCCTCTTCCGGGTCGTTCGACGGCGGACTGGGCCTGTTGTGGATTCAGGACCTCCTGATCGCCGTCGTGGTCCGCGGCGTCGTCCGTGGGTGTTGGTCTTGGTGGTTTCCGTGGTCCTCGTGCTGACGATCTCTGAGAATTCTCTCGTGGTAAGCCAACCGCCGACCTTCTACCAGACTCCAGCGGGGTATACCGCAGGGACCTCATATATCGCCGATCAACCGGTGAGAGGAGGGACGCTCGCGGTGCCTTTTGGCTCGATATATGAGATAACGCCTTGGGCGGGGACCTCTGGGAGCTCGTCGTTACTCGTCCCCAGTTACACCGGGTCAGATGTCGAGATGTTCGAAGCGGGTACTCCCTATTCGCTCGCACTGGACCAGTTCATTGGAGACGGCATCACCAACGATCGGTCCTCGAACATGACGAAGTTCCTAGCAGCCACGAACACGGAATTCATTTTGGCCACGAAGTATCCCAACTGGCAGTACGCGACTTCCGGCCTTTACCCCCCGATCGAATCGTACTACTCGCTGTTCAATCAATCCGGACTTGGCAGTCCGGCCTTCCAGGGCGGGTTCCAGACGGTGTTCCAGCTGAGCGACTACGCGGGAAACATCTCGTTTGATCCGACGTACTTCGTCTATTTCCTGAACTCGTCGCAGCTGTACGTGGCCGTCAATTCCTCGTGGTACACCGGACCCTCGGACGCTCTCGTGGACGGAACGACGGTGGGGTCGGCGTTGCCCCAGTACGTCGCTCACGCGTCCGGAGTGATCGTACCGAAGCACCCTCCCTCGGACCTCGATGACGTGCTCAGCCTAGCTCAAATGGACAAGGTTCCAATCTTCAGTCCCGACGGGTCCTCAGTGGCTGGAGAACCATCCAATGTGACCATTCCACCGAGCGCTCGCTCCTACCGCGACCTTGCCGACATGCCGGATCCGGCCGATGTCTCCTATACTTCGCCTACGACTGGATGGGGACTTCTCGTACTGGCCCAGACCTACTCGTTTCTCTGGAACCTCGAGGGGGCGGGGTGGAATGCACGCGCGGTCGTGAATGTAGGTTTGAACGCATGGCTCGTGAATGCGACGAACGGCTCGGTCTGGACCATCCAGTACCAGGGGTCGGTGTGGCTCACCCAGTCACTGTACGTCGAGGCGACCGGATGGGGGATCCTAGCCGTGGTAGCGGTGACGTTCGTTGTGCGACGCCGCCAACGCCTTCAAGCCGTCGGAAGGGAGCAAGGGGCCCTCTGAAAACCTCTCGCATTTTTCGCGCGGATACCCCGTCGGGGTGCGCGTCCATCCGCGGTTCGTTAATCTCAGCGTTTGGTCGGGGTCGGCCGCTTGGGGAAGGTGTGATCATGGCTCTTCTTACACGTGCCCGGTCCGAGTGCCAGCAGAGGATTGAGGCTTTTTTGACGCTTCAGAGCTCAAGTCGTGACACGTAGGCTCATCCGGTTCCAAGAAGACGGAGAGGCAATCCTCTCGGCAAATCTAAATCACCTTCGCCGATGCGAAGTTGTAACGAGGGTTCGACGTTGAATGTGTAATGAAGGCTGCATCCTGTTTGTCGCACAACAGCTATCACGAGAGGATGTGGCCGGGAAGCGAGTTCTAGAACTGGGTTCCGGGGGCTTCGGAGCAGGGTCCTTGCTCGAGTCCTGGCATCCTCAAGAGTACGTTGGGGTGGACATAGCTCCTGGTCCGGGCGTTGACCTCGTATGCAACGCGGAGGACCTGCCGAGCCACTTCCCTGAGAGTTCTTTCGATGTGGTGCTCTCCACGGAAATGCTGGAGCACGTCCGAGACTGGCGTCGAGTGATAACCGGCCTGAAGAACGTGTTAAGGCCCGGAGGCAGAATGGTAATCACGACGAGGTCCCAGGGCTATCCCTTCCATGCCGCTCCCCACGACTATTGGCGGTTCGAGGTGGAAGATATGCGACGGATCTTCTCCGACTTTGAAAACGTCGTCGTGGCGGCGGATGTCCAAGAACCTGGTGTGTTTGTCTCGGGCGACAAACCTCTAGTCCACTCGAAACCGGCTGCCCTCGAGAGAATTGAAATCTTCTCGATGGTGATGAACCGGCGAACCGAATCGATTCCTCTCGGGCCTGTGGGGCGGATTCGGTCCCTCAGGCTGGTGTGGTCGGGGCGCGCACGGCAGACAGCCCGAATCATCACTGAGACTCTTCGGGGTCGACCACCGGGAATTCGGTTCCAGGTGGATATCGGCCACCGTTCCCCCCGACAAAAGGGGTCGTAGGCCGTACGGTCTACCCCGGCGTCCCGAGCGACTGAGACTTTTTCCGGGCGGTGGGGATTTCTCGAGAGCGAGTACGTACTTCAATTGTTACGGGAAAGGCTCCAAGGCAACGACGGCTGTTGAGTAAAGCAGCATCCCTGGGTACGGCAGGCCTCGAGACGCAAGGAAGGAATTCGCAGCTCAGGCTAACTCCCCACGGGACGCGATGGTAGGGGCTATGAGAAACTTACCGCGGGGCGGCCAAGGCGGCCGAGTAAACCTCAAGCGTTCGGGAGGCGATGGACGGCCAGGAGTACCGCTCGATCGCCATCGACCGGGAGGCCGAGCCCATCGCGCGGCGTAGATTCTCATCGTCCAGCAGCTGCTGGAGGCTCGTACCGAGCGCTTTGGCATCCCCCGCCGCGGTGAGTAGCCCATTCTTCGACGGCTCGATCAAGTCGATGACTCCCGGAGCTCGCATCGCAACGACCGGCAAACCCGACGCGAGCGCCTCAACTCCGACCGCCGGCAGACCCTCGGCGAGGGACGTGAATACGTACGCCGACGCTGAGGAGAAGAGCGCTGGCAGGTCCCCCGGCGGAACGGAACGCAGGAACGTCAGCTGGCGGGGACTGAGCAATCGGTCGGCCAACCTCTTGAGGGAATGGTAGTTCGGCCCGTCCCCGACGAGCACTCCGACGGCACGAGTCCCTTGGAACGCGCGCACGAAATCGCCAAACCCCTTCTGGTCGACCAGGCGACCCACCGCGAGAACGTACCCTGGCTCGAGCCGGTATTTTGGGAGGACCTTCGAGGTATCCAGATCGGGCCGGAAGAGATCCGTGTCTACACCGGGGGGCACGGTCACGATTCGCGCCGGCGGCACCGCATACAGTCGCGTCAGCTCCTCGGCGGAGCTCGCGCTCAACGCTACGAGGCGATCCACGGACCTCAAGAGTGGGGCGTCGAGAAGCCGAAATGTCGCACGCCGAATCGATTGCTGAGCACTTCGCACATTCCGACCGCTCCAGGGTGTGGTGTTGTGAACCGTGAAGACAGATTTTGAACCCTCCTGTGAGGCCCAGGTGAGAGAGAATGCTGACCCGGAATTCGTGTTGCCGTGAACGATATCGTACGAGTCCCCGGCCAGCGCCTCCCGGACCCTGAGATGTACGAACGCTCCGCCCAGCGATTGGCCCAGGAGAACGTTGAACTGCGACGCCTGAATGGGAACGTTCAGGAACGGGAGACGCAGAAGCACCACACGGGGATCGAACCGAGTGAGATCGCTCACCCCCGTGACGAAATGAACCTCGCACCCGAGTCGGGCGAGTCCATTGGCCAGATAGAAGGCGTACCTCTCGACCCCGCCCCCAAGGGGCGGTGGCGAGGGGATCACGCCACTATTGAGCAAGAGTACCTTCGTACCTCTCCTCCTTTTGTAGACGGGGGAGACAACCCAGGCGGTACTTCGCAAGGAATTGACTCCAACACGGGGACTCAGGATTCAAGATTCCTCGCCCATCGGAGCGCCACCTCGGAAACAAAATGGTCCCCGATGCCCGAACGAACCTCGTTCACGAGCCCGCTCGTTTTCGGTTCGTCGAGGAGGTGCCGACAGTGGCTTAGCAACGTCGCAGGATCGTCCGCAAATCGCACGAACCGATTTTCCGAAAGTTCTGCGAGGGGACCGCCCTTGGGCTGGGTCACCACGGGCGTGCCTACAGCCAGCGACTCGAGAGGCACGAGGCCGAGTCCTTCGTAGTCAAAGAGGAACAATGTCAGCCGGGCTCCGTTCAGGAAAGACACGAGCTCCGGGTCCGGTAGGTAGCCACGGTGCGGAATTCCCTGAATGGCCCGGGGGCCATACGTGACCAGGGGGAGGCCGTTCTCGAAGAGAGAGCGCAGGAGCGGTTCTTCCCCGGGCCCGATACTCACCGTCGGTACCGCGATGTATGGCGGTGAACCATCGATTCCCGGAAGCGGACGGAACACCTCGGCGTCGACGGCGGCGAGCGAAGCCATGGGTCGCCGACCGTACAGGGAAACGCACAGCTCCGATATCCATCGAGAGATCGAGAACAGTCGGTCGAACCGCCGGATCCGCCCGGCCTCTATCTGGTGAAGAATTGGATAGAGCGGCAGGAGGAGTTCGCGAACTCTTGGATTCGGGCGGTCGCGTGCGAGGAGGAAGATCTGATCAATCGGATCCATCATCACGAGCGCCGTCCGAGGGCGATTAGATGCCTGCCACCGTGAAACGTAGTCACCTACCCAATGACCTTCGTTAGCGAAACTGACTACCCAATCGAGCGGGGAGCCGACATGAAACTCTCGCAAACTCTGACTGATCCGTCGGTCCCCGCCGCGGGAAAGCTGGCGAGCTAGGAGCTTTCGATTGCTGACACTTGTCGAGCGAGTCCTCCGCAGGAACCAGAGCGCAGCCGGAGAAAGCTGGCGTCGCACATCATCGATGATCCGATCTTGAATCGCTTCGACAAGTACTACCACGTCGTGGTGCGCTGCAAGCTCCTTCGCGAGTGAGAACGCGAGGCGGTTGCCCCGTACCTGCCAGACGTACGGCACGACGATCGCGATTCGCACGGATCCCCTGTTACTTGGCACGATGTTAAGCTTAAACCTGTGAGGTGAGGCCTAAACCGCTTCCCCTCTGAGTATGCTAGAAATGAAGGTGCCGGCCACCCGATTCCGCGGACCACTCTAGATTGATCCTCTTCCCGTGAGCGAGGAGGGTCACGACCCTTGCTGGCTTAGCCGCTTCAGATCAGCTTCGACCATGATTTGAGCAAGTTCCTTGAATTTGGTCTTTGCAGTCCACCCTAGCTCCCGAGCGGCCTTTGAGCTATCGCCGCGGAGATTGTAGACTTCTGAGGGTCGATTAAACTTCGAGTCAATCACGACGTACTTCGACCAATCCTCGATTCCTGCCACTCGGAAAGCCTCCCCCGTGAACTCGCGAACGCTGTGAGACTCGCCAGTGGCCCCAACGAAATCCCCGGGGGTGGAATGTTGAAGTGTCCTCCAGATCAGTTCCACATATTCCGGCGCATAGCCCCAGTCTCGCTTCGCGTCGACGTTCCCGAGGCTCAATGTTTGAGCTTTCCCAAGGGCGATCCTCGCGACTCCGTCGGAAATCTTCCTGGTTACGAACTCGAGGCCCCGTCGGGGGGACTCGTGGTTGAAGAGAATGCCGTTGCTGACGAACATCGAATAGGCTTCACGGTAGTTCACGCACGCCCAATAGGCGTAGACCTTCGCCACCCCGTACGGACTCCGTGGATGGAAGGGAGTGCTCTCATCCTGAGGTTCACGATCCACGTGTCCAAACATCTCGCTGGATGAAGCTTGGTAGACCCGAGCCTGAGGGGCGTGAGACTTCACGGCTTCAAGCAGGCGTAGCGCGCCTAGTCCTGTGACCTCGCCTGTGAGCACCGGTTGTCCGAAGGAGATGCCGACGAAGGACTGGGCCGCCAAGTTGTAGACTTCGTCGGGACTGGTGCATCGGACCGCTTCATTCAACGAGGTTTGATCCATCAGGTCACCGTCGATGATCTCGATCTTATCACGAATGATTGAGAGGTGAGTTACGTTGGGACTGCTCAGCCGCCGGATCAACCCATAGACGCGATACCCCTTCTGAACGAGGAGCTCGGCAAGGTAAGAACCATCCTGGCCGGTCACCCCGGTAATCAGGGCGGTACGATTTGGCACGGTCGCCCCCTATGCGAGGCCCATATTAGGGCTTCGTGCGCGGCAGTCCTTTAACGGCCCACGGAAGTCCGTAGCGGGGTCCGAGAGACCGCGTTGAAGCGCGGGATGAAACCTCCTCCAATTCGCCGATTGTGTGGAACGAGGTACCGGACCGTCCGGCCCTCCGCCCCGAGGACGCCATCAGGAACGTACCGACGTTTGGGAAGGGTTTATCGAGGAGTTCACCACCTTTCTATTGACGGGTGAGCCTGCGCCCGGTGCATTGACGGCAGGGGGTCCGACGATTATTAGGGCGATTCGCGCTTCGTCGGTGGACAGTTCTCAAATGCTCGCCGCCTACCTACGCCTCAATGAGGGGTGCGCTTCCCCACATGGGTTCTCGACCCTTGTCTGAGCGAGTGTTAGCGAGAGGCATCGGCCCGTCGGGGAACGTAACCCGATCGCGACGGCTCCTTGGCTGCAACGGCGCGCAGGTCCTCGTGATTGTTGGAGTGCTCCTGGCCGCGGGCCTTCCTTTGTTGAACCCCACCGCTCTCCACGCACCCGGGGTATCCGACAGCGGATCCGTTGGTCATCAGCGGTTCCTTCTCGCGAATTCGGGAGGATCCGACCCAAACGTAACGGTTCAACCGAACGCAAGCAGAGTGGGCGCGTCCGTCACTCTCTCAGGAGGGGGTTTCCAGAGTAGTTCGGTTCTCACTTTCTACCTCAACGTGTCCGCCGGAGCGAGTTATGGCCCGTTTGCCCTTTGCTCCACGAACTCAACGGGGAATTTCTCCTGCCCAGCAAACGTGCCGGCGGTCCCGGCGGGACCGTACCTGCTCAATGTCACGGACTTCGTGAACAACGCGACGACCAATTTCACGGTTCTCAGTCCTTCCCTGAGTGTCTCCCCCGCTACCGGTTACATCGGGAGCCAGGCCACGGTCAATGGATCCGGATTCGCCCCGGGACAGACCGCCACGCTCACGTTCGGCGGCGAGCACCAGAACAACTCGAGCTGTACCTCGGGTAGCTCCCTTCACGTGAACGCCACTGGAGAGTTCTCGTGCACATTCCAGATCCCTGCCCATGTCGAGGGCGCCATCACTCTCCGCGCGAACGACACGCTGAATGCGGCGACGGCCAGTTTTAGGATCTTGGCGCCCACGTTGCGAATCTCCCCGACCTCGGGCATCGTCAACTCGACGGTCGACGCGACAGGACGTGGATACGCGCCCAAAGTCTTGGTGGAGTTGACCATCGGTCACGATTTGATCACCATCTGTCGCTCCAGTACATCCCTCCTTTCGAACGACACGGGCCACTTTCACTGTAAGTTTGGGGTCCCCCCGTTGAGGGCGGCCACGTACCTCGTGAATGCTACGGACAGGATCAATTCCGCGGCCCCTCAATCATTTACGATCGGTCCGCCGTTCCTCGTGCTCAATATTTCGAGTGGGCCCGTAGGCTCGGATATCCAGGCCACCGGTTCGGGATTCGCCGCGAACGTTCCTGTCTCCCTGAAATTCAATTTGACTTCGGTCACCTGTCTTTCAGGAGGAAATAAGACGAATAGTTCCGGCGGGTTCGCGTGCGTCTTCCGTGCGCCGGCCAATCCCGTTGGGAACCAGACTGTTCTGGCTTATGATGGGGCCAACAACGCCACCTCCAACTTCAGTATCGAGCCCTCTCTATCGCTGAATCCCACTCACGGCTCGTACGGGGAGTCGGTGAACGTGTCCGGAACCGGTTTCCCTGGCAAGGGCGCAGCGGAGGTCGAGTCGGATTTGATGACGTCCCCGCTTTGCACCGTCGCGGAGACCGACGCTAACGGCTCCTTCCAGTGCTCGTTCCAAGTCCCAAAAGCGTACGGGGGGAACCACACCGTAACCGCTACTGCGTCGATCTACACCGCGAATGCGACCTTTGTCGTCGACCCATCCGGAGCCCTTAGTCCCGACGCGGGCGCTGTGGGGCAGCCAGTCACGGTGAACGGCTACGGGTTTAGGGCCTCGACTCCGATCACAGTGCAATGGGATTACACAATAACCGAGTGTAGCGGCAGCTCCACGGGCCCGAAGGGGTCGGTCACCTGCAGCTTTGACGTCCCACCGTCACCCGGTGGACTGCATGTCGTAACTTTGGTCCAAGCCGGCGTTTACGAAGTGAATCTGTCTTTCTCGGTCACAGTAACGTTCGACATCAACCCGGCCGCGGGCGTCGTGGGCACCGACGTTACGTTGACGGGTACTGGGTTCGCAGCTTCCACGACCTATACGGTTTGTCTCAATTCGACGACCACGGAACCGTGCGTGAGTGGTCAGTCGGTCACCACGTTGTCGAATGGCTCGATACCCGAGGGCACCCTGTTCACCGTCGGAGTTTTCACCGCCGGCTCCTATTACCTGGTGATCTCTCTTGCAATCCCGGTTGCCTGGCAGTCGTTCACGGTCACTACAGCGCTAGTATCCTTGTCCCACAGTTCAGGACCCGCGGGAACCCTCCTAAGCCTCTCCGGGAGCGGTTTCGCATCCCTTACCGTGTACGAGTACTGCTTCCAGCTCATGGCGACCAGTTGTCCCTCAGGGACCCCGTTGAGTTTTACTTCTACCAGTTCCGGAGAGATACCTTCGGGGATCGCCCCCCTCCCCGTCCCCGCCTCACCGTTTGGGCAGTACTACGTCGATGTCTCCGAAGGAAGCATACTCGTGGGTGTCGCGGACTTCTCGGTCGTATCGAACCTGACTGCCAACTTCCGATCGGTGACCGTGGGAACCCTCCTCACCGCGTCGGGCACGGGCTACGGGGCGTCGGCCCCGTTCACGGTAGCGTGGGACGCGAAGTCAGACGTATGTAGCGGGACGACGGGAGCGAACGGCAGCTTCGTCTGCACGTTCGCGGTGCCGCCTGCCACGTACGGCCCCCACACACTGAACGCTTCGACGGCCGGCGTGTACGCGACGTTCAGCATATCGATTTTTTCCGCTCTCACATCCACGCCGTCGAGCGGGACGGTCGGCAGCGGGGTCGAGGTCATCGGGACCGGATACGCCTCCGTGCAGGCCTATTCGATCGTCTGGGGCTCTATCACGACGATCTGCTCGGGTTTGACCAATGCCACGGGCAACCTCGCCTGCTCGTTCGCGGTCCCGCAGGCTCCGGCCGGTTCCCACCCGATCAATGCCTCGGTAGGGTCCCTCAAAAACGAGACCTTATTCGCTGTGGTCCCGGCGGTCTCGGCGTCGCCGACGAGCGGATCGGTGGGATCCCTAGCCGTTCTGACGGGTACCGGCTTCGATGCGAACGCCCCGTACACACTCCTCTGGAACGGGACCACCACTCTGAGCTGTTCGGACCTCACGGATGCGGATGGAGGCATATCGTGCGCCTTCACGGTCCCCGTCGCTCCCGGTGGCGTCACTCCCATCGTGGTGAACGAGGCGTCGTTCCTCTTGACCACGAATTTCACCGTGACGCCGACCGTGGGGATATCCCCCCACGTAGGCACGGTGGGAAGTCGGGCGGAGATCACCGGTCAGGGGTTGTTCGCGACTGAGACCTTTTCTCTTTTCTGGAACGACTCTATGGCACTGTGCAGCGGCTCGGCGTCGGCCGCGGGTCAATATGACTGCAATTTCACCATCCCTGCTGCACCCGGGGGGACCCATCTTCTGACCTGGGAGCAAGGAAGCTCTTCATTCACGCTCGAGTTCACGATCGTCCCCGCGTTCTCGATCTCGCTGTCGAGCGGGCCGGTCGGTACGGCGGTGTCCGCATCGGGGAATGGGTTCGACGCCACTGCCTCGTTCGCCCTCGCGTGGAACGCCTCCACCGCGCTGTGCTCCGGGACGACCAGTGCGAGCGGCGAACTGTCCTGTTCCTTCGTGACCCCGTACGCCCCCGGGGGCGTCCACTCGATTAACGTCACGGAGGGCTCCTACTCGCTCTCGGCCTCGTTCAAGATCACCCCGTCGCTGGAGATCTCGCCGACGACCGCCGCGGTCGGCAGCACGGTGACGGTCTCTGGGGAGGGATTCGCCGCGAACTCGCCGTACGCCGTCTCCTGGACGGCGACGGGTCTCCTGTGCTCGGGGACCACCAACACGAACGGCGGATTCGCCTGCTCGTTTGTGGTACCTTCCGTCATCGCCGGCAACTACACGATTTCGGGCACCCAGGGAACCAGTTCGCCCTCCGGGACGCTCTTCGTCACTGGGTCGACTCCGCCGCCTTCTAAGGTCTCGTCGAGTCCCTTCCCATGGTGGGCTCTCGCGGTGATCGTGGTGGGGGGCGTCGCCGGGCTATTGGCTATCCTTCTCTACTATCGCCGCCGGCCTGCCCCCAAACCCCGGGAGATGCAACCGTGGGAAGAGACGCCTCCGGGCTCGCCCGCGGCGGCCGGCGGGGCGGCCCGGCCGGTTTCCCCGTATCCAAGTCCCCCCACCGGTTCGATGGCTGCTACGACGCCGCCCCCCGTTAGTTCGACGGCACCGGCGCCACCCGCCGCGGCTGAACAACCTCCGGAAGACATCGACGTCATGATTTCGAAGCTCGATCGCATGGCGAAGGAGCTCTTCAAGAACAAGCCGCCGGTGGAGGAAGCCGAGGAAAGCACGACCAACTCACAGACGGGCTCAGCACAGTAGAACGATACCTCCCGAATTCGTTACCGGATTGTCACTACTCCTCTTTCGGAG